>NZ_CP045492.1:0-300000 GCF_015500055.1 Mesorhizobium sp. NBSH29 | reverse complement strand
CATCAGTATGATTATGATGTCGCGACCGTCTACGGTTTCCTCAAGCGCTTCGGGCTGGAGAACGAGGTCAAGGTCAATATCGAGCAGGGGCATGCCATCCTTGCTGGACACTCCTTCGAGCATGAACTGGCACTGGCCAGTGCGTTGGGCATTTTTGGTTCCATTGATATGAACAGAAATGATTACCAGTCGGGCTGGGATACCGATCAGTTCCCAAACAATGTGCCCGAAATGGCGCTTGCCTATTATCAGGTGTTGCAGGCGGGCGGCTTCTCCACCGGCGGCACCAATTTCGACGCCAAGCTGCGCCGCCAGTCGCTCGACCCGCAGGATATGCTGATCGCGCATATTGGCGGTATGGATTGCTGCGCGCGGGGGCTCAAGGCAGCTGCCCAGATGGTCGAGGACAAGGCGCTTTCGGGACCGCTTGCCGAACGCTATGCCGATTGGGAGAAGCCGGAGGCGCGGGCCATGCTTTCCAAAGGCGCCAAGCTTGAGGACATCGCCGCCCGCGTGATCTCTGAGAAAATTGATCCGAAGCCGAAATCTGGCCGCCAGGAATTTTTGGAGAACGTGGTCAACCGATACGTCTGACTATCAATTCGCCGGCTGAGAAACTGTTACAAAAGGTTCATCAGCCTGCCATCCTATTGCCCCGATCCGGCCCTTACAAAGCCGCGTCGGGGCATCATCTCTTGGCCTCACGCAGATGCAACCAAGTGGAGGCTTCGGCCATGGCAAAGAGCGAAAACGATCACCGTCTCGGCGTCTCCCTGATGCCGAGCCTTGCCAATGATTCGATCGTCGATCTTCTCTTTGCTGTACCGGAGGGCGACGAAGAAGATACCGTTGATCGGGCCATCGCGCAGCTCGTTCAATCTAAGCTTGCCCAACGTATGCGCGCCGAGCTTGACGGCCATGAACAGGCTGCCTGACTGGCCGGCTTATCTGCGCCTCAGCCGTACTGGCGGCTGGCCGAACGTTCTGGAAAATGCGCGTGAAAATGTGGCTGCCGAGGAAAACCCGGCGCGCTCAGCGATTTCCGCCATTGGCACGCGCGTATCCAGCACCAGCCGGCGCGCCGCGTTGAGCCGCAACCTCAGATAATAGGCGCCTGGCGTCTCGCCGATCGAGGCTTTGAAGATCAGTTCCAGAGTGCGGGCGGTGACGCCTGTACGCCTTGCAATCGCCGATATCGTCAGCGGTTTATCGACGTGGGTTTCCATGATGCGAATAGCCTGCGCGAGCCGCGGGTCATAGCCATCGAGGCGGCCGAGCGAGACCAATGGTTGCGCATCAGTCGCGGCCTTGGCCTGGTCGTAAATAAACACACTGGCGACATCGAGCGCGACTGCCATGCCCAGCCGTGTGCGGATGAGGTGCAGCATTAGGTCGAAGGTTGGCGAAGCCCCGCCGGTGGTGAAAACAGGCCCGTCGACGACGTATCGGTCTGGCCTAACATCGGTGCCGGGGAAGGCTGATGCAAAATCCTCCATATCCTCCCAATGGGTCGTGGCGCTTCGACCATCCAGAAGGCCCGCGCGGGCAAGAAGCCAGGTGCCGGCCTCCACGCCGCCGCATGCTCGGGCTGCCTTTGCCGCCCGCCTGACACCAGCCAGCAAGCCGGGCACGGCAGCATCGCGGGTACCAAATCCGCCGACCGCTACCAGCATCCCGGTTTTTTCATCTGGGTCGAAACGACCGGTGACAGCGATCGGCAGGCCGCTGGTAGTGATCGGTGGAGCGCCATCTGGCGAAACGATCTTCCAGTCGAAGGCGGTCCGGCCTGCAATCCGGTTAGCGGCGCGCAACGGATCGACCGTCGAGGCCACGCACATCAGCGACGAGCCTGACAGAACGAGCAGCGTAACGGTCAATGGCGCATGTTCTTCACGAAAGATGGAGAGTGCTTCGCTTTTCATCAAGAAACATTCTCAAAATGCAAAGCGTTTTGCAATCATCCGGTCATCATTGGGTGAATTGCTATTGGAGGACATGCGATGCCACTTGCCATGAACCGCGACGTATTCATCACCTGTGCGGTGACAGGTTCGGGCGGGACCCAGGACCGCAGCCCGCATGTGCCACGCTCGCCAAAGCAGATTGCCGATTCTGCCATAGATGCGGCCAAGGCTGGCGCTGCCATCGTTCACTGCCATGTGCGCGACGCCGAAAGCGGCGCGCCCCGACGCGACGTGGCGCTTTACCGCGAGGTGACCGAGCGCGTCCGTGATGCGGGTGTCGATGTGGTGCTTAACCTCACAGCCGGGATGGGCGGCGATATGGTGTTCGGACCGCCGGACAAGCCATTGCCGCTGAACGAAAAAGGCACGGATATGGGCAGTGCGGCTAACCGGATGGAGCACATTCGCCAGTGTCTGCCGGAAATCTGCACGCTTGACTGCGGCACCATGAACTTTGCCGAAGCCGACTATGTGATGACCAACACGCCCGGTATGCTGCGTGCCATGGGCGGCATGATGACCGAGCTTGGCGTGAAGCCGGAGATCGAGGCGTTCGACACCGGGCATTTGTGGTTTGCCAAACAGCTGGTCTCCGAGGGCGTGCTAAAGCCAGACGCTTTGGTGCAGCTATGCATGGGGGTGCCATGGGGAGCACCCGACGATCTCAACACCTTTATGGCGATGGTCAACAATGTGCCTGCGGACTGGACATGGTCGGCTTTTGCGCTTGGGCGCAACGAGATGGCTTACGTGGCCGCGTCAGTGTTGGCCGGCGGCAATGTGCGGGTCGGCCTCGAAGACAATCTTTGGCTCGATAAGGGCGTGCTCGCCACCAACGCCCAACTGGTGGAGCGTGCCGTTACCATCGTCGAGAACATGGGCGCGCGCGTGATCGGACCTGAAGACGTCCGTAAAAAACTCAATCTTACGAAGCGGGCGCCGCTCGCGGTATAAACATTTCGCGCAGAAGCGCCGGAGGGGAAAACAATGGCAATTCACAAGGCAGCCTGTATCGGCGGCGGTGTTATCGGTGCCGGATGGGTGGCGCGGCTGGTGCTGAACGGTATCGACGTTTCGGTGTTCGATCCCGACCCGGAGGCCAAGCGCAAGGTCGATGAAGTGATGAAGGGCGCACGCCGCGCCTATAAGCGCCTGGCCACTGCAGGCCTGCCGAAGGAAGGGAAGATTTCCTATGCCGCGACGATTGAAGAGGCCGTCCGTGAGGCCGACTTCATCCAGGAAAGCGTGCCCGAGCGTTTGGAGCTGAAGCACAAGGTGCTTGCCGAGATCGATCTACATGCGCCATCCAGCGCCATAGTCGGCTCGTCGACCTCCGGCATCAAGCCGACCGACATGCAGGTGGCGATGAAAAAACATCCAGAGCGCCTGGTAGTCGGCCATCCGTACAATCCGGTCTACCTGCTGCCAATTGTCGAGATCGTTGGCGGCGAGCAGACCTGGGACGAGGCGATTGAGCTTGCACGTGAATGCTACACCGAGATCGGAATGAAGCCGGTGGTGATCCGCAAGGAGATCGAGGCCTTTGTCGGTGACCGCCTTCTCGAAGCCATGTGGCGCGAGGCGCTGTGGCTGATTAAGGACGGCATCTGCACGGTCGAGGAACTCGATGATATCATGCGCTATGGCTTCGGCCTGCGCTGGGCGCAGATGGGAATGTTCCAGGTCTATCGCGTTGCCGGCGGCGAGGCCGGCATGCGGCATTTCATGGCGCAGTTCGGACCCTGCCTGCAATGGCCATGGACAAAACTCACAGATGTGCCGGAATTCAACGACGAGCTGGTGGACCTGATCGCGACGCAATCGGATGAACAGTCCGGCCAATGGTCAATCCGCGAACTGGAAAAAATCCGCGACAACAATCTGGTCGCCATCATGGAAGCGCTATCGAAGGAAAACAAAGGTAAGGGCTGGGGCGCCGGCGCGCTGCACAAGGATTATGTGAAGCGGCTCGGTGTTGGCGCCAAAGTGTCGCCGGCTGCGGCCAAGGCAAAGGCTTTGAAGAAGAAGAAGGTGCGGGCGTGAAGGTCGGAAAGTCTCCTCTCCGGCCCTTCGGCCGAGCGACGCGAGGCGGAGAAGGGGGTGCGCGCCCTTTTAACTGGGGGAGTGCGTCATGAATTTCGGCCTCACCGAGGAACAGAACCTCATCGTCGAGACCACACGCGCCTTTGTCGAGGCAGAGCTCTATCCGCATGAGGCGGAAGTAGAGCGCACTGGACATCTGCGGCCGGAACTTGTCGCCGAGATAAAAGCCAAGGCGATTGCAGCCGGGCTCTATGCGGCCAATATGCCCGAGGATGTCGGTGGTGCCGGCCTCGATACGCTGACCTGGCTGCTTTACGAAAAGGAACTTGGCCGGGCCAACTATGCTTTGCACTGGACCTGCGTCGCGCGACCCTCCAACATTCTTTTGGCCGGCACGCAGGAGCAGCGGGAGAAATATTTGTTCCCGTGTATCCGCGGTGAAAAATCCGACTGCCTGGCAATGACAGAACCCGGTGCGGGTTCGGATTTGCGCGGGATGAAGGCAAGTGCGGTCCAGGATGGCAGCGACTTCATCCTGAACGGCACCAAGCATTTCATCAGCCATGCCGACATCGCCGATTTCGCCATCGTCTTCATGGCATCGGGCGAGGAGGAGACGCCGCGCGGCAAACGCAAGAAAATCACTGCCTTCTTCGTCGACAAGGGTACGCCGGGCTTTTCCGTGCGCGATGGCTATCGCAATGTCTCACATCGCGGCTACACCAACTCAATCCTTGAATTCGACGATTGCCGGCTGCCGGCTTCCCAGGTTCTGGGCGAGGTCCACAAGGGGTTCGAGGTTGCCAATTCCTGGCTTGGTGCAACGCGGCTGCAGGTGGGTGCCACCTGTCTCGGCCGTGCCGAGCGGGCGCTTGATCTGTCCATCTCCTACGCTGCCGAGCGCCAACAGTTCGGCCAGCAGATCGGCAAATTCCAGGGCGTTTCGTTCAAGCTGGCCGACATGGCAACCGAACTTAAGGCTGCCAATCTGCTGGTGATGGAAGCCGGTTGGAAATATGACCAAGGCAGCGTCACCGATGAAGACATGGCGATGGCCAAGCTGAAGGCGACCGAGGTGCTTGCTTTCATCGCCGACGAGGCAATCCAGATTCATGGTGGCATGGGGCTGATGGACGATCTGCCGCTCGAGCGCATCTGGCGCGATGCGCGGGTGGAACGCATCTGGGAAGGCACCAGCGAAATCCAGCGCCACATCATTTCGCGAGCGCTTTTGCGGGCTGTGGGTGGATAGACTGGCTGCATGACCAAAGCCGCTATTCGCGAGATTGATCTCTATATGCCCATCAAGCGGTTGCTTGAAGGGCAGGGCTATATGGTCAAGGGCGAGGTCGGCGCCGTCGATGTCGTGGGAGTTCGCGACGGGGACGAGCCGGTGATCGTTGAACTGAAGACGGGATTTTCGCTTTCTCTTTTGCATCAGGCCATCGACCGCCAGGCGATTTGCGATACCGTCTATGTCGCTGTGCCGCGTGGGTCGGGACGGGCATCGATGACTGCGCTCGCCGGAAACAAAAGCTTGTGCCGGCGACTTGGTCTTGGCCTCATCACCGTGAGGCTGTCGGACGGATTTGTGGAAGTCCATTGCGACCCCGCGCCCTACAAGCCGCGGCAATCCAAGCCGCGCAGAACACGTTTGTTGCGCGAATTTGCCCGGCTGGTTGGTGATCCGAATACCGGCGGCTCGACGCGCCGCAACCTCATCACCGCGTATCGCCAGGAAGCGCTGGTGTGTCTGCGGATGCTGGCCGAGCACGGGCCAAGCAAGGCGTCCGTCGTCGCCAAGGCGACCCGGATCGGCCATGCGCGCCGGCTGATGGCGGACAATCACTATGCCTGGTTCGAGCGTATCGGAACTGGCGTCTACGGGCTCGGCCCGAAAGGCATTGAGGCAACCGTTGCCTATGCCGCCGAGATTGAGAATTTGATTTCGAACCGTGTCGACTACCCCATTATCGCTGCTGAGAGCACCGCATGAACCGCCTGGAACGCCTGCTTCGGCCAAAATCCATCTGCGTAGTCGGCGGTGGCGGGTTTGGAACCAATGTCGTCAAGCAGACGCTCAAAATGGCTTTTCCAGGTGACATCTGGGTCGTGCACCCGACAAAGGATAGTGTGGAAGGCGTCAGGGCATACAAGTCGGTGGCTGACTTGCCGGGGTCGCCGGATGCGACGTTTATCGGCGTCAATCGCAATCTCACGATCGATGTCGTGCGACAGTTGCGCGAACGCGGTGCCGGTGGAGCGGTGTGCTTTGCGGCAGGCTTTGCCGAGACTGGCAGCTATGATGCGGATGGTGCGCGGCTGCAGGATGCGCTGATAGAGGCGGCCGGCGCGATGCCGGTTATTGGCCCTAATTGCTACGGGCTGATCAATTACGCAGACGGAGCGTTGTTGTGGCCCGACCAGCATGGAGGCGCGCGGCTGGCGCCAGGTGCGCGCGGCGCGGCCATCATCACCCAATCTTCCAACATTGCCTGTAACCTGACCATGCAGACGCGAGGGCTACCCGTCGCTTTCCTGATGACGGCGGGCAACCAGGCACAGACCGGGCTTGCCGAAATGGCGCTCGGACTGATTGAGGATGAGCGCGTTTCCTGCCTGGGACTTCACATCGAGGGCTTTGATTCGGCGTCGGGCTTTGAGGCTTTGGCGGCGCGAGCACGCGTGTTGAAGAAACCGATTGTCGCCATGAAAGTTGGCCGCTCCGAACAGGCTCGGGCTGCGACCGTCTCGCATACGGCTTCGCTGGCCGGCTCGGATGCTGTTTCTTCGGCCTTCCTGAAGCGCCTGGGCATTGCGCGCGCAGACACCGTTCCATCGTTTCTGGAAACGCTGAAATTGCTGCATGCGGTCGGCCCGCTGTCCGGCACCCGGCTGTCGTCGATGAGCTGCTCGGGTGGCGAGGCGTCGGTCATGGCTGACAGCGCGGAGGGCCGAAGTGTCTTTTTCCCGGCGCTGACGGACGCTCATAAAATGCGGGTCAGTGAAGCACTCGGGCCGCTGGTCGCGGTCGCCAACCCGCTCGACTACAATACCTATATCTGGAACAACCAGCCGGCGATGACGGCGACCTTCGGCGCGATGGTATCCGGTGGTTTCGACCTCAACCTGCTGGTTCTGGATTTCCCGCGAATCGACCGCTGTTCGGACGCCGACTGGTGGCCGACAGTCAGCGCCTTCGACGCGGCGCTGAAAGCGCATGACGCGAAGGGGGCGATTGTCACCTCGATGGCCGAGAATATTCCAGAGGCGCATGCCGAAGAACTGCTCCGGCGCGGAATCGTGCCTATTCTTGGCATTGCGGAAGCCATGGATGCGGTAGAAGCAGCTGCCATGATCGGGCGGGCGTGGGGCAGGGAAGTGTCGCCGCCGGTTGCTGGTGGCACCGCGAGGGCGGTCTTAGCGCAACAGTCTCCCGATGAAGCACAAGCCAAATCCATGTTTGCCGCGTTCGGCCTGCCGGTCCCCACTGGCAGGCGCGCTGAGACCGTGGAACTGGCGGTCGCCGCTGCAAGCGCCATCGGCTATCCCGTGGCAGTGAAGGCGCTTGGGCTCGCCCACAAGTCCGAGCTTGGCGCTGTACGGCTCAACCTCAGGGACGCCAATGCCGTTCAACATGCGGCTTCCGATCTCGCCGTCCTCGGTCACGGACTTTATGTAGAGGCAATGGTGCAGCACCCCGTTGCAGAACTCATCGTCGGCATTGTTCATGATCCGCTTTTCGGGCCGGTGATGACGGTGGGCAGCGGCGGTGTGCTGGTCGAGCTGTTGCAGGACAGCACAACGCTTCTTCTGCCGGCTAACCGCTCAGACATCGAGGCAACGCTGCGCGGGTTGAAACTGTTTCCGCTGCTCGACGGCTTCAGAGGTCGCCCGAAGGCTGACCTTGCTGCTGCCATTGACGCCATCCACAGCATCGGCGCCTTTGCGCTGGCTGACCCCGGAAGCATCGCCGAACTCGACATCAACCCGCTAATCGTATGTGCTGAGGGCGAGGGCGCCTTCATCGCCGATGCGCTTCTTGTGACTGGAGGAAACCCATGACCGATGTGATCAAGACCCGCCGTGAAGGCGCTATTCTTGAGGTCACGCTCGACCGGCCCAAGGCCAACGCGATCGACCTCAAGACCTCGCGTCTGCTTGGCGAGACTTTTCAGGCGTTTCGCGATGATCCGGACTTGCGCGTTGCCATTGTCAAAACTGCCGGCGACAAGTTCTTCTCGGCGGGCTGGGATCTCAAGGCTGCAGCAAGCGGCGATGCTGTTGATGGCGATTATGGCGTCGGCGGTTTTGCCGGCCTGCAGGAACTGCGCGACCTCAACAAACCGGTGATTGCCTGCGTGAACGGCATGGCGGTGGGCGGCGGCTTCGAGCTGGCGCTCTCCTGCGATTTGATTTTTGCCTCCGACCATTCCAGTTTCGCACTGCCGGAGATCAAGGCCGGCACGCTGGCGGACGCCGCAACCATCAAGCTGCCCAAGCGCATTCCCTATCATGTTGCCATGGACCTTTTGTTTACCGGGCGCTGGATGGACGTGGCGGAAGCGCATCGTTGGGGTCTGGTCAACGAAGTTTTGCCGGCAGACGCGCTCGAAGCGCGCGTCTGGGAGGTTGCGCGGCTGTTGGCTGGCGGACCGCCGTTGGTCTTCGCTGCTATAAAGGAGGTGGCGCGACGCGCCGAGGCGATGGAATTCCAGGACGCGATGAACTGGATCACCAAACGCAAACTCCGCACCGTCGACGAACTTTATGGTTCGGAAGACAATATGGAAGGGTTCCGCGCCTTTTCTGAAAAGCGCGAGCCTGTGTGGAAGGGCAAATGAGTTTGGCCGATTATACGAAGCTCATCGACGCCGAGACCTGGGCCTTCATCGACAAAACCAACGGTTTTTATCCACCCGATGCATCGGAGCTGAGCATCGTTGAGAACCGCGTCATCTATGACCGCATGTGCCGGGCTTTCTTTGCCGGCTATCCGGATGGTGTGGTGGTGGAAGACAGCATTGTGCCGCAGACAGATCATGTTATTCCGGTGCGGCTCTACCGGTCGCAGAGCGGCACGGCACAGGCGCAGGTCGTCTACTTTCATGGCGGCGGCTTTGTCCTCGGGGGGCTCGACAGCCATGACGATATCTGCGCGGAGCTTTGCCAGCGTACCGGCTTCGACGTCACCTCTGTCGACTATCGGCTGGCGCCGGAGCATGTGCATCCAGCTGCATTCGACGATGCGCTGGCGGCGTTCGAGTGGGCGTGTTCGCGCTCGCCGCTGCCAGTTGTTCTGTGCGGGGATTCAGCCGGTGGCAATCTTGCAGCGGCCGTGAGCCATGCCACGCGTCGGCATCAGCGACGCCCGGCCGGGCAGATGCTTATCTATCCGGGCCTGGGCGGCGACCAGACGGGTGGTTCCTATCTGACGCACGCACACGCGCCGATGCTCACCGCGAAGGACATCGACATGTACAGGACTATCCGCAGCGGCGGGCGTGAGGTGACCGGCGATATCACCAGTGCGCCGCTTGCTGATGCTGATTTTTCGAACCTGCCGCCGACCGTCATCATCACTGCCGAGTGCGATCCGTTGTCTTCTGATGGCGAAGCCTATGCATCGCGCATCCATTCGGCGGGGGGCAAAGCGTGGTGGTTCGAAGAACCTGGGCTAGTTCACGGCTATCTGCGCGGCCGCCACAGCGTCGGTCGCGCAGCTACCAGCTTTAGCCGGATCGTTGATGCAGTATCAGCGCTCGGGCGTGGGAACTGGGTTCTCTAGTCTTCAACCCAGAAACGGTTTCGCCTTCATCGTCGCCGGCGCGTCCAAACCCAACCGTTTCAGGATAGTCGGTGCCAACTGTAACTGGTCCAGCAGAGTGTCGGCGCGCGGGCCTTTGGCAGAGCCGAAATAATAGAGGGCAAAGTCCTGCATTTCGTCGTCATGGCCGCCATGATGGCCGCGATCGGTCTGGCCGTGATCGGCAGTGACGATGACTTCATAGCCGGCTTCGCGCCAGCGTGGCAGGAAGGCGGCAAGCTGGGCGTCCATGACGAACAGCGCGTGATCCATCTCACCGCAGTCATGGCCGAAGCGGTGTCCCATGGAATCAAGCGTGCAGGTATGCAGGATGCCATAGTCGAGCGCGAAGCGCTCCGTCAGCATGGTCAGTGTGGCAAACAGATCGGCGTCGCTCGGCGTCGTCTGGTTGATCAAATTATAGCCCGTCATGGTGTGGAAACGGCCGTGGGTTATCGGGCCACCCGGCTCGTCATATTCGATATCGCGGATGAAATCGAAGGGCGCGCGGTTGAAGAATTCCGACCAGTAGGAATGCGTAACAGCGCCGGTCACTCCGCTGGCCTTCGTCACCTCAGAAAATACATCCGGCTGGGATACCCGAAAGCGCACATCGTTGGAGAGAATGCCATGCACCTGCGGCGGCACCCCTGTATGGATCGAGGCGTAGCAACATCCCGATGTCGAGGGCAGCACCGAGCGCATTTTCCACTTCTGCGCTTCGCCGGATTGCACCCAGCCTTCCAGATTGCCCATGAACTTGCCCCAATTGCGCCAGGGCAGGCCGTCAAGCACAATGACAAGGAGCTTTGCATTGAGTGTCATGCGACTAGTTTCCTGCACTTTCCATGCGGCGGGTGCCGATCGCCTTTTCCAGCCAGCCGATTTCCATTTCCGGAACCGATGACAGGAGTAGCTCGGTATAGGCGTCGAAGGGCGGGGTCAGGACCTCGCTCTTGGCTCCGTAGCGCACCACCTCGCCGCGATACATGACAGCGATGGAATCAGCGATAGACTTCACTGTCGCCAGATCGTGGGTGATGAACAGATAGGCGACGTCTTCCTCCGCCTGCAACTCGAGCAAAAGTTTCAAGATCCCGTTCGCCACCAGTGGATCCAGTGCCGATGTGACCTCGTCGCAGATGATCAGGCTAGGCTTGGCGGCGAGAGCGCGGGCAATGCACACACGCTGTTTCTGGCCGCCAGAGAGTTCAGCCGGATAGCGGTCGGAAAAGCCCGTGCCCATTTCGATCTTGTCGAGCAACTCGGCCACGCGGGCATCGCGTTCGCTGCCACGCATGCCGAAGTAGAATTCCAGCGGCCTGCCGATGATGGTGCCGACAGTTTGGCGCGGGTTCATTGCCACGTCTGCCATCTGGTAAATCATCTGCAGTTCGCGCAATTCGTCCTTGCTGCGCGCCGAAAGACGTCCGGGTAGCGGCCTTCCCTGAAAGGCGATGGTGCCCTGCTCAGGCGGCAAAAGCCCGGTGATGGCGCGTGCGAGCGTCGATTTTCCCGAGCCGGATTCCCCAACGACGGCGAGCGTCTGGCCGGCATAAAGGTCGACCGAGACATTTTTCAGCACTTTTACCAAGCCGTCGCCGTAAGCAGCGGTGACGTTTTTCACCGATAGGATAGGCTTGGCACCTTGCTGCTTTTTCTCGTCATGGGTGATGTGGTGCACCGAAACGAGGGCGTTGGTATAAGCCTGACGCGGCTCCTGGATGATCTGCTCGGTGTCGCCCCATTCCACCAGCTTGCCGTTGCGGAGCACCATGATTTCGTCTGCCACCTGTGCCACGACAGCGAGGTCGTGGGTGATGTAAAGGGCGCCAACGCCGGTGTCGCGAATGGCGTCCTTGATGGCTGAAAGAACGTCGATCTGCGTGGTTACGTCTAGCGCAGTCGTGGGCTCGTCGAAGACAATCAGATCCGGCTCGGAGCACAACGCCATGGCTGTCATCACGCGTTGCAACTGGCCTCCGGAAACCTGGTGCGGGTAGCGTTCACCGATGGTTTCGGGATCGGGAAGCCCGAGTTTCCTGAACAGGCCCACCGCGCGCTTCTCGGCCTCGGCGCGTTTGGCGGTGCCGTGCTCAATGGTGGCTTCTACCACCTGATCCATCAGCTTGTGCGCCGGGTTGAAGGCGGCAGCTGCGGATTGCGCCACGTAGCAGACCTCACGGCCGCGCAGCTTGCGCAATCCGCCGGTGCCGGTCTTAAGGATATCGCGGTCATTTAAAATGACCTCTCCGCCAGTGATGCGTACGCCGCCCCGACCATAGGCCATGGAGGACAGGCCGATGGTCGATTTGCCCGCGCCGGACTCGCCGATCAGACCGAGTACCTTGCCACGATGAAGGGTCAGCGAGACATCATCTACAATGGTGATGGAGCGTGGCTTCTCGCCTGGTGGATACACCGTCGCCTCAATGCGAAGATTGCGGATATCCAGCAGTGGCTTGTCGAGGTTCTCGCTGCGCGGAAAAGGTTTTCTAGCCATTGCCGCGTCCTCCCTTGAGATCGCTGGTTCGGTTCAGCACCCAATCGGCGACCAGATTAACGGAGATCGCGAGGGCTGCAATCGCCGCTGCCGGAATCAGGGCGGCAGGTATGCCGAAGACTATGCCGTCCTTGTTTTCCTTGACCATGCCGCCCCAGTCGGCGTCAGGCGGTTGCACGCCGAGGCCGAGGAAGGAGAGCGCCGACAGGAACAGAACCGCATAGATGAAGCGCAGGCCGAGTTCAGAAATTAGCGGCGACAGCGCATTAGGCAGGATTTCGCGAAAGATGATCCATACCATGCCTTCGCCGCGCAGTTTTGCTGCCTCGACGAAATCCATGACGTTGATATCAACTGCGACCGCGCGCGACAGGCGGTAGACGCGGGTGGAATCCAGAATGCCCATCACCATGATCAATGTGATCAATGTGGAGGGCAGCACCGAAAGCACGACGAGGCCGAAGATGAGGGTTGGTATCGCCATCAACAGATCGACAAAGCGCGACATCAGCGTGTCGAACCAGCCTCCTACTACCGCTGCAGCAAAACCCAGGATCGCCCCAAGCGAAAAGGAAAGTGCGGTGGCCAGCACGGCGATGAAGATGGTGGTGCGGGCGCCGTAAATCATGCGCGAGAGAAGATCGCGACCAAGGTTGTCAGTGCCAAGCAAATGCTCATCCGACATCGGGCCCCAGACATCACCCACTATCTGGCTGTTGCTGAAGGGTGCAATCAACGGAGCAAAGATGGCTGCGAAGAGGAACAGCCCTGTCAAAATCAGGCCGATCAGTGCCGGCAAAGGAATGCGTTTCAGGTCAAGCATTGTCACGCCCCCTATTTCGGATGCCGGAGGCGCGGATTGGCGAGAATGGCGCCGATGTCCGCAATGATGTTGAGAAAGATGTAGACTGCGGCGAAGATCAGACCGACAGCCTGCACCACCGGCACGTCGCGCTTGGCGACATGGTCGACCAGATATTGTCCCATGCCCGGATAGACGAAAATCACCTCGACCACGACGACACCGACAATCAGGAAGGCGAGGTTGAGCATCACGACGTTGATGATCGGCGCGATGGCGTTCGGCAAGGCATGTCTGCGGATGACATCGATGGCCGAAAGCCCCTTCATCTCGGCAGTTTCGATATAGGCCGATTGCATAACGTTGAGGATGGCGGCGCGGGTCATGCGCATCATGTGGGCAAGCACCACCAAGGTGAGTACGGCAGCCGGCAAAGCTATAGCCTGCATGCGATCGAGGAACGGCATGCCGTCATAGACGGTCGAAATGCCGGGGAAGATCTGCCATTTCACCGCGAAGAAATAAACCAGCAGGTAGCCGATGAAGAATTCGGGAAACGAGGTGGAGGCCAACGCCAGCCCGGAAATCAACCGATCGACCCAGCCATTTCGGTAGCGTACGGCCAACAGACCCAGTCCGATGGCAAGCGGCACGGAAACGGCAGCAGCCCAGAACGCCAGAAAAAGTGTATTCCACAGGCGTCCGCTGATCGAGCTGGCGATATCCTGTCCGCTCGAGAGCGCGGTGCCCAGATCGCCGGTCATGATGCCGCCGAGCCAGTTGAAATAGCGGATATAGGCCGGGTCGTTGAGGCCCAGTTCAGCGCGCAGATTGGCAAGCGCCTGAGGGGTTGCGGATTGTCCGAGGATGGATTGCGCAACGTCGCCGGGGAGAATTTGAGTGCCGGCGAAGATGAGGACCGAGACGGCCAGGAGGAGCAACAAGCCCAGCGCAACGCGCTGGGCTATCAGTTTGAGAATCGGCGATGTCATTGGCAGCCTCGATCAGGCCGCCAACCAACATTTCGCCAGCGCGTAGCCGTCCATCATCTCGCCTGATGGATGCGATTCCCAGCCACCAATCTTGTCTGACGAGGCATCAATGAAGTCGTTAAACATCGGCAGGATCACTCCGCCTTCGTCACGAACCATGACGGCTGCATCGCGATACATGGCCTTGCGTTTGGTGTCGTCCAGCTCACCGCGCGCAGCGATGATCAGCTTGTCGAAGTCCGGACGCAGGAAGCGGGTGTCATTCCAGTCTGCGGTGGAAAGATAGGCAGTGGAATACATCTGGTCCTGGGTCGGGCGCCCGCCCCAGTAGGACGTGGAGAAGGGCTGCTTGTTCCACACTTCAGACCAGTAGCCGTCGCCTGGCTCGCGCTTGATTTCCACCGTGATGCCGGCTTTCGCACAGCTCTGCTGGTAAAGCTGTGCTGCATCGACAGCACCAGGGAAGGCAACATCAGAGGTGCGCAGCAGGATAGCGCCGTCATGGCCAGACTTCTTGAAGTGGAAGGCGGCCTTGTCGGGATCATAGGCGCGCTGCTCGATATCGTTGGAATAGAGCGGATAGGCAGCGTTGATCGGGAAGTCATTGCCGACAGAACCATAGCCACGCAGGATCTTGTCGAGCATCTCTTCGCGGTTCATGGCGTATTTCAGCGCGAGACGCAGGTCCAGATTATCAAAAGGCGCGGTGTTGCAATGAGCAATGAACACATAGTGGCCTGGGCCGGACACGTTGCGGATAGTAACGCCCGGAACGCGCTTGACGAGGTCCACGATCTTCGGCTCGACGCGATTGATCATGTGGACTTGACCGCCCTGCAGCGCGGACGTGCGTGCCGTGGCGTCGTTGATGACGATGATCTCGATCTGGTCGGCATGGCCGACTTTGTCACCCATCCAATAATTGGCGAAGCGCTCTCCGCCGGCGCGCACGCCCGGCTCGTTGACTGTGACCTTGTAGGGGCCAGCGCTGATGCCGGCAGTCGGATCATCCTTGCCGCCATTGGGCTGGACGATCAAATGGTAGTCAGTCATCAGGTAGGGCAGATCGGCATTGGGCTGAGTGAGGGTCACGACAACGTTCTTGCCGTCGACCTTCATGGATTCAATGCCTTTCATGATGCCCAAGGCACCTGACTTTGATTCCTCGTTGGAGTGGCGCTCAAGCGTTGCCAGAACATCTTCCGCGCTGACAGTCTTGCCATTATGGAATTCCACGCCGTCGCGGATCTTGAATGTCCATTCCTTGGCGTCGGCGGAGGCGTTGACCTCTTCGGCGATGCGGTTCTCGATCGTGCCATCCGGCTTCAGCGCCAGCAGATATTCGCCCCAGCATTTGCCGAACGAAAATGGCACTTGGCTGAGGAACGTTGCCGGGTCGAGATTGTTGGTGGCTTCACCGCCTTGCATGCCGGCCTTGAGGATGCCGCCCTTGACAGGACCTTGGGCCAGTGCGGCCGAGCCCAGCAACGTGTTGGCAAAGGCGGCACTGACGCCGAGTGCGGCGGCGCGGCCTAGAAAATCGCGCCGGCTGAGTTTGCCAACAGCAACGTGACGGCTCAGAAATTCAAGTTCTTGCGACATATGTGTGGTTCCTCACTCTGTTGGGTTCGCCTGTATTCAGGCTGTTTTTGTTGCTGGAATAGTGGACGCAAGCCTTACCTTGCGACAAGGCCGATTGCGACATTACGTGGCGTAAATGGTATGTCGCATTTGGACCAATGGCCAGAGCCTCAAAGAAAGTCCCTGGCGACAGATTCTTCGAAGTTGCGTTCAAAGACGAGTTTTTCTCCTTCATAAGCAAGAATACGGCCGGTCAAATGGAAAGTTTCGGCGTTTGAGCGCATTTTTGTAAAAGTTTCCGTTCTCACCGACCATTCTGACCGCGACAGCGTTTGCGACCAGTGCGTTTCGCCCTCTGCTGACAGTGGGTTGGAGGGATCGATACTCCAGCTTTCTCGGGCAATGCTGCCATTGACCAGACCGTGGTCACAATCGCGGATTTCGCCGAAATCGTCGACAATTTCCAGTAACACCCGGCCGGTGACGCTGTTGTGACCAACCTTGCGCGTATTGCTGCCTTCACGCAGTGTTTCGGTCTGCCAAGGGGTGGCACCTTCGGGGTCAGGGAAATGGATCGGGCGGCTGGCGTCGTCGGCCGCCAGCGGAAGCACCAGGCTTCCCTCACACACGGTCAGCGCGACCGGCTGCGGCGAGGGCCACACCATCGGCCAGTAGCTGGACGAAATGGCGATGCGAAGCCGGTTTCCGGCCACGGCACGGTAGGCGATGTCGTCGAGCTTGACGGTGACTTCCATCACCCGTCCCGGCAGGACATCTTCGGGAAATTCATGGCTGTTGCGATGGCACAAATTAAGCACGCCATAGCTTATGCGGGTGGACGCGCCGTTTGGCTGCACCTCGCACAAGCGCACTGCCACCATGGCGCGGGCGCGGTCCGCGGAAAGTTTCAGACGCATTATCGGCGTGCCGACGATGTCGCACGGCTCTTCCAGAGGGTCGCTGTCGAAGCACAATGATTTTTCGTCGTCGATGCGCTGGTCACCCGGCAGTTCCGGGCCGAGCCAGATGGCGCAATATTCGCCGCCTGCAATTCCGCAGTCCTGCGGCGAAGCGATTCGCTGAGGCGCGAGCGTGGCCGGTTCGGTTGTCAGCGCGCCACTATCCGCCAGATGGAAACTCACAGACTGTGGCGCGGTGTTTGTCCAGGCCTCGGTGGCTATCCAGCGGCCCGGACGCTCGTTGTACCATTCCTTAGGCGCGACCGAATCCATGACATAAACGCGCATTTCCGGGTCGTTCTCGACACCGGTTTCGATATCCTTCAGCCAGCGGTCCCACCAACGCAGCGCCTCCTGCAGGAAGCCTATCGCTGGCTGTGGGACGGCAAAATGCGGATATTTGTGAACCCAGGGCCCGATGATGCCCTTGGCCGGCGCCTCAACGCCGGTAACAATGCGCGAGACTGCGTTCTTGTAGGCGTCGCCCCAACCGCCGATGGCGAGTGTCGCAGCCTTTATTTCCGAGAAATCTTCGCAGACCGAGCCGCGCTTCCAGTAGACATCGCGGCGCTGATGCTTCAGCCATTGGGCGGGCAGGAACGGCTCGTGCTCGAGCCGCGAGTACCACATCTCACGCCATTTGCTGTCGCCGACCAGCGCGGGATCGGGGGGACGGGATGAATAGGAGAGCATCGTCGCGCCCCAGCCCATATTCTCATTGAGCAGCATGCCGCCTTTGTAATGGATATCGTCGGCGTAGCGGTCGTCGGTCGAGCAGAGCGTGATGATTGCCTTCAGCGCCTCGGGCTGGCGCGCCGCCACCTGCAGCGCATTGAAGCCGCCCCACGATATTCCCATCATGCCGACCCTGCCGGAACACCAGGGCTGGCTTGCTGCCCAGGCAATAACATCGGCGGCATCCTGCAATTCCTGCTCGGAATATTCGTCCTCCATCACCCCTTCCGAATCGCCATTGCCACGCATGTCGACGCGGATCGCGGCATAGCCGTGGCCGGCGAAATAGGGATGGGTCAATGCATCGCGTGCGTTCGTGCCGTCACGCTTGCGGTAGGGCAGATGTTCCAGAATGGCCGGCACAGGGTGCTTTTCGGCGTCCTTGGGCAGCCACATCCGCGCCGACAGCCGACAGCCATCCGGCATGATAATGGCAACGTCCGGGCGCTCCTCGATAGCGCGGGGAAAATCGGTAACGGTCTTCATGCAGAACTCCTGAAATGACATCAGGGCACGGACCGACGTGCAATTTCAACCCGTTACGGGAAATTTTTCTGGGGTGGACAGAATATTGCGCCCCGTTCAACGCTTTCAGTTGAGCGGAATATCGTTTTCGTCTTTGGATTGCTGATAGGTCTCGGACAACGCGTTATAGTGGGACGCAATGGCATCGGTGCGGGCCTCAAGCCGGCTGCGGTCGGGCTCGGGAAGCGCCTTGACCAGCCGGCGTAGGCCAAAGCTTTGCCAGTACGCGTTTTCAGCGTTGTAGCCGCCGGGCTCGAGCGTGAAGACCTCTTTCAAAATCTTCAGATCGTGCGGGATAGCGAAGCTGTCGCGCGAATCCTCGTGGCTGAAAAGATAGTAGAAATTGTCGAATCCGGCCCAAGTTATGGCCGAGAGGCAAAGCGAACAGGGCTCGTGGGTCGACAGGAAGATGCAGTCTTTTGTCTCGGGACGATCGCCCTTCGGCATTTCGTAAAAGCATTTCAGGCAGTGCATTTCGCCATGCCAGAGAGGGTTTTCAGTCTCGTTGTTGGTCTCGGCAATCACCAGCGAGCGGTCGTCCTTGCGCAACAGCGCAGCGCCAAAGAGTTTGTTGCCCTCCGCGACACCTCTGGCCGTCAGGGGGATGATGTCCTCCTCGATCACATCGAACAGTCGGTCGATCAAAGAAACATCGATCACGGCTTTTGCTCCAACCGAATTTCAAAGGGCTCCGAGAAGTGGAATTCTTCGAGATTGACGCCATCGCCGGCTCGGTCCACGACGAGGAAATCCTGTGCCTTGCCCAGCGGGGTTAATACCCCATGCCACAGATTGCGTGGCAAGTTTACGCCTTGGCCGGGTTGCGTGATGAAGGCCTGAGGCTCGGCAGGTCCGTCATCGCCCTCATGGCACACCACCACGAGGAACGGATCGGACGACAACGGCATGAAGGCCTGGCTGCCGAAAGGGTGGCGCTCGACCAGGCTGAGCGTCAGCGGCAGCGTATAGGGCTGGCCGCGAAAAATGCTAAGAATGGTCCGCCCATTTGGCCCCTGCGCTTCTGCTTGTGCCAGCGCATGATACCGCTCGGTTTTTCCGCCATTAATTGGAAAGGGGTCAGGGCCATCGGTGTCGAGCACATCGCCGAATTCGGCAAAGTTTTCGCGGGTGAGTGTGCGCGCAATCAGAATGCGGCTCATCGGAGCGGCCTTCCAAGCTTCATGTGCCGGTTGACGTCTTTATAGAGCAGATAGCGGAATTTGCCCGGCCCGCCGGCATAGCAGGCCTGCGGGCAGAAGGCGCGCAGCCACATATAGTCGCCGGCCTCCACCTCGACCCAATCCTGGTTCAGCCGGTAGACTGCCTTGCCTTCCAGCACATAGAGCCCGTGCTCCATCACATGGGTCTCGGCAAAGGGGATCACGCCGCCGGGCTCGAAGGTCACCACGGTCACATGCATGTCGTGCGACAGGTCCTCGGGGTCGACGAAGCGGGTGGTGGCCCAGACGCCGTTGGTGTCGGGCATCGGCGTCGGCGCAATGTCGTTCTCATTGGCGAAGAAGGCACGCGGTGTCTCGATGCCGTCGACCTTGTCATAGTACTTGCGAAACCAGTGGAAGCGCGCCGGCGCAGCACTATTGGCCCGAAGGGTCCATTGTGCCGCCGGCGGCAGGAAGGCAAAGCCGCCCGGGTGCAGGATGTGGGTGGCGCCCTCCAGCGTTACCATGATTTCGCCGGAGACGACGAACAGCGCGGTCTCAGCTTCCGCGTCTGGTTCCGGCGTGTCGCTGCCGCCGCCCGGCTGCACTTCCATCAAATACTGGGAAAAGGTCTCGGCAAAGCCTGACAGCGGGCGCGACAGCACCCACAGCCGCGTCTTTTCCCAATGCGGCAGATTGCTGGTAACAATATCGCTCATCACACCCTTGGGAATGACGGCATAGGCTTCGGTGAACACTGCCCGCCCGGTCAACAGGTCGGTTTGCGGGGGAAGTCCACCTTCAGGAAAATAATAGGAACGGCCGGTCATGTGTTGGCTCATCACTAGAGGGGTAAAAGAGGACGCAGGCGCAACAGCGCGATGCGCTCGACCTGTCGGCAGGCAGTTTCGAACTCGGTCGTTTCATCATTGGCGAGGCGGGTCTCGAAGGCCGCGAGAATGCCGGCCTTTTCGTGGTCGCGCACGGCGATGATGAAGGGAAACCCGAAGCGCTCGACATAGGCGCGGTTCAGCGTCTCGAAGCGCAGCTTTTCAGTGTCGGTCAGCGCATTAAGGCCGGCGGAAGACTGCTCGTGGAACGAATTCTCGGTCAGCCGTCTCGCCTGGGCGAGCTTGCCGGCAAGGTCCGGGTGGGCGTTCAGCACATCGCGTCGTTCGCCATCTGTCGCTGCACGGAAGGCGCGGCAAAGCGCATTGTGCACGCCGCCAGCGCTGTCATGAGCGGGGCCGAGCTCTAGATCGAAAGCGCGGTCCGCGATCCAGGGTGAGTGTTCGAAAATTCCGCCAAAAGCATCGACAAAAGCCGCGCGGTCCATGCGCGAGGGGCGCAGCGCTGCAGGCTTGTAGGGATGGTGCTCGCGCCAGTGGTTGGCAATGTCGATACGGCGTGCCAGCCAGACCTTGTCGTGGCTTTTGACATAGTCGACAAAGCGTTTTAGCGCTGCCACGCGGCCCGGTCGTCCAACCAGCCGGCAGTGGAGACCGATGTTCATCATGCCGGGTCGCCCGGTTTTTCCTTCGGCATAGAGGGTATCAAAAGCGTCTTTCAGATAGGCAAAAAACTGGTCACCTGAATTGAAGCCCTGGGGGGTAGCAAAGCGCATGTCATTGGCGTCGAGTGTGTAGGGGATGACCAGTTGCGGCGCGATCGGGTTGCCGTGACCGTCATGGTCGAGCCAATAGGGCAGGTCGTCATCGTAGGTGTCGGACACGTAGGCAAAGCCGCTCTCCTCAGCGATGAGGCGCACCGTGTTTTCGGAACTGCGGCCGGTGTACCAGCCTGTCGGGCGCTCGCCGGTCACTTCCCTGTGCAGTCGAATAGTGGCGGCGATATCAGCGCGCTCGTCTTCCATCGCCGTGTCGCGGTAGTCGACCCATTTCAGACCGTGCGATGCGATCTCCCAGCCGGCATCTTGCATGGCACTGACCTGATCGGGTGAACGCGCAAGCGCAGTCGCGACGCCATAGACGGTGACCGGCACTTCGGCTGCGGTAAACAACCGGTGCAGCCGCCAGAAGCCGGCGCGCGCGCCGTATTCGTAGATCGATTCCATGTTCCAATGGCGTTTGCCCGCCCAGGGCGCTGCGCCCACAATCTCGGACAGGAAAGCTTCGGATGCCGCATCGCCGTGCAGGACGCAGTTTTCGCCACCTTCTTCATAGTTGACGACGAACTGAACACAGACATGGGCGCCGCCTGGCCATTGCGGATCGGGTGGATTGGCGCCGTAGCCGCGCATGTCGCGTTGGTATCGCATCAAACTTCCCTTGCCCGGCGCAGTGCCGGAAGCCATTTTTACACTTTTGGTTCGCTTGTTTTTTCGGGAAACCCGGCTTCCACTTTTCCCTGACAAACTATCGAAGGTGGTGGCAGGACATTCCCACGAAAAATTTTGAAAGTCTTTTTGTCGCCTCCGGCTTCGCCAGGACTTATGCATGGCATTTATTTGGCGCACAATCGGATGCGTAATTCTGGGAGATGGAATGTCAATGACGGGCGGAAAGCTCACCACCCACGTACTGGATACAGCAACCGGCAGGCCTGCTGCAGGCCTTTCGATTGCGCTTTACCGGCTCGAAGGGGAACAGCGCGCGCATCTCAAGACGGTCTCCACCAATGATGACGGGCGCTGCGATGCGCCGCTTCTGGAGGGTGACGCTTTCGCCATTGGCACCTATGAGCTGGTTTTCCAATCCGGTGACTATCTGCGTGGGCAGGGCATTGCGCTTGCCGATCCGCCGTTTCTCGACGTGGTGCCGATCCGCTTCGGCATGGCCGAAGCAAAGCACTACCACGTGCCTTTGTTGATCTCGCCCTACAGCTATTCGACCTATCGCGGAAGTTGATCGATTGACCAGACACGCCCCCATTCGCACCGAATTGCGCTTTTTGCTCAACGGCGTTCCGGTGTCGCTTTCCGAAGTCGCCCCTGACGCGACATTGCTGGATTATCTGCGGCTGGAGCGCGCGTTGCGCGGCACCAAGGAAGGCTGCGCGGAGGGCGATTGCGGGGCCTGTACAGTTTTGGTGGGACGGCTCTTTGCCGGTGAACTGGTCTATGAGACGGTCAATGCCTGCATCCGTTTCATGGGATCTCTCGATGGCTGTCATGTCGTCACTATCGAGCATTTGCAGGGCCGGGATGGCGCGTTGCATCCGGTGCAGCAGGCGATGGTGGATTTTCATGGGTCGCAATGCGGTTTTTGCACGCCGGGATTTGTGATGTCGCTTTACGCGCTGTGGATGCGCGATCCGCAGCCAGGCAACAGCGCCATCGAAAAGGCGCTGCAGGGAAATTTGTGTCGCTGCACTGGTTATGAATCGATCGTGCGTGCTGCACAGGCGGTCTCGCGGTACGGCGCGCCGGGCGAGGACGTCCTTGCGGGAGAGCGCTCGGCGGTGACCAGCCAGCTTGTCGCGTTTCAGGACGGCCTGCGTGTTGAGATCGCGACCGGTTCGGGGAAGTTGAAGGTGCCGACCAGTGTCGACGATTTTGCATCAATTCTGGAAGCCGAGCCGAAGGCCACCATCGTCGCGGGTTCCACCGATGTGGGGCTGTGGGTCACAAAGCATATGCGCGATATTTCGCCGGTGGTGTTCATAGGCGGGCTGAATGAGCTGAAGAAGATCTCGGAGGATGAGACGTCGCTTACCATCGGCGCAGGCGTCACGTATTCGGAAGCCTTTGCCCGTCTTTCGGCGCGTATTCCGGCGATGGGCGCGCTGATCGACCGTATTGGTGGTGAACAGGTGCGCAATATGGGTACGATCGGCGGCAACATCGCCAATGGTTCGCCCATTGGTGACATGCCGCCGGCGTTGATTGCGCTCGGCGCCACGCTGACATTGCGCAAGGGTGAAAGCCGGCGCACTGTCCTGCTGGAGGAGTATTTCATCGCCTACGGAAAGCAGGACCGGAAGCCCGGCGAATTCGTGGAGACGCTGACCGTGCCGGTGCCGGTCGAAGGGACGTATTTTGCTGTCCACAAGGTCACAAAGCGCCGCGATGAGGATATCACCGCCGCACTCGGCGCGTTCTTCCTGAAGCTTGGTTCAGACGGGATGGTCGAGACAGTTCGCATCGCCTATGGCGGCATGGCTGCGACGCCCAAGCGGGCGCGGGCGGTGGAAGCAGCCCTCACCGGAAAAGCCTGGAACGGCGATGCCGTGGACGCAGCGCTTGCCAATTATGCGGACGATTTCACGCCGCTCTCCGACATGCGTGCCTCTGCCGAGTACAGGATGCTGGTCGCCAAAAATCTGTTGCGGCGCTTCTACGCCGAGACGCAAGGCGGCAGCGAACCGCTTCAGGTGTCGCGAAAGGCGCTCGCATGACCAGCCATACTCCCAACCTTAAGGCGGAGGCGATCCAGGGTAGCGTCGCCACCAATCAGCGCCATGATTCAGCCCACAAACACGTCACCGGCGAGGCGATTTATATCGACGATATGCCCGAGCCAACCGGCACGCTGCATGGCTGTCTCGGGCTCTCGACGGTAGCGCATGGCAACATCACCGACATCGATCTGTCGGCGGTCAAGTCCGCGCCCGGTGTCATCGATGTTTTGACCGGCCATGACATGCCGGGCGAAAACGATATTTCGCCAACCGGTCGCCATGACGAGCCTGTTCTGGCGACCGAGAGGGTCCAATTTTTCGGCCAGCCGGTCTTTGCGGTGATTGCAAAGACGCGCGAACAGGCGCGCCGCGCCTGCCGCCTGGCGAAGATCTCTTATGAAGAACTGCCGGCCGTGTTCGACATTGGCGGGCTCGATCCGGTCAATGACAAGTGTGTAACGCCGCCGCTGGTTCTGAAGCGCGGCGATGCGGCGGACGCCATCGCCCAGGCGCCGCGCCAGCTATCGGGCAAAATGCGCGTTGGCGGGCAGGATCATTTCTACCTCGAAGGCCATATCGCCATGGCCATTCCAGGCGAGGATCGCGACGTTACCGTCTATTCGTCGACGCAGCATCCAAGCGAGGTGCAGCATATGGTGGCCCATGTTTTGGGCGTGCCAAGCCATGCCGTGACGGTCGAGATCCGCCGCATGGGCGGCGGTTTCGGTGGCAAGGAAACGCAGTCCAACCAGTTTGCGGCTATTGCCGCCGTCGCTGCCAAGCGGCTCGGGCGCGCGGTTAAAATCCGGCCCGACCGCGACGACGACATGATCGCCACCGGCAAGCGGCACGACTTCCTGATCGACTATTCGGTCGGGTTTGACGACGAGGGCAAGATTCTCGGCGTTGATCTCACTTATGCGGCGCGCTGCGGCTTTTCATCCGACCTGTCGGGGCCGGTCACCGACCGAGCGCTGTTCCACTGCGACAACTCCTATTTTTACCCGGCAGTGCACGCCCGTTCTGCGCCGCTTTACACCAACACGGTGTCTAACACCGCGTTTCGCGGATTCGGCGGGCCGCAGGGCATGGTGGGTGCCGAGCGCATCATCGACGAGGTGGCATTTGCGACGGCCAAAGATCCGCTCGAAATCCGCAAATTGAATTTTTACGGCACCACTGACCGCAACGTGACGCCCTACCATCAGACGGTGGAAGACAACATCATCGCGCGGCTGGTGGAGGAGCTTGAGGAAAGCTCCGATTATGCGCGCCGCCGCCGTACCATCCAGGCTTTCAACGCCAACAGCCACTTCATCAAGCGTGGGCTGGCGCTGACGCCGGTGAAGTTCGGTATCTCGTTCACCGCGACGCATTTCAATCAGGCCGGCGCGCTGGTGCATGTCTACACTGACGGTTCGGTGCATCTGAACCATGGCGGCACCGAGATGGGCCAAGGGCTCAACGTGAAGGTTGCGCAAGTGGTGGCCGAAGAATTCCAGATCGATATTGATCAGGTGAAGATCACAGCCACCACCACCGGCAAGGTACCTAATACGTCGGCGACCGCAGCCTCATCCGGCACCGACCTCAATGGTATGGCCGCTCAGAATGCTGCGCGCATCATCAAGGACCGGCTCTGCGATTTTGCTGCCGAGACCCACGGTATCCCGAAGGAACAGGTCATTTTCCTGCCCAACCGGGTGCGGATCGGCAATCAGGAAGTGGCGTTTGCAGATCTCGTTCGCCAGGCCTATATGGCGCGCATACAGCTCTCGGCGGCCGGCTTCTATAAGACGCCAAAGATCCATTGGAACCGCGACAAGGGCGAGGGTCATCCATTCTACTATTTTGCCTATGGCGCGTCGGTTTCGGAAGTTTCGGTTGATACGTTGACCGGCGAGTATGTGGTCGAGCGCAGCGACATTTTGCATGACGCTGGACGTTCCCTGAACCCTGCCATCGATCTCGGTCAGGTCGAAGGTGGCTTCATCCAGGGCATGGGCTGGCTCACAACGGAAGAGCTCGTCTGGGATGAAAAGGGCCGGCTGCGCACGCATGCACCCTCAACCTACAAGATCCCACTTGCATCCGACAGGCCCAAGGAATTTCACGTTAGGCTGGCAAGCTGGCCGGAAAACAACGAGCCAACCGTGCATCGGTCCAAGGCTGTCGGCGAGCCGCCCCTCATGCTGGCAATGTCAGTGCTTCATGCCCTGTCGGATGCGGTGGCAAGTGTTGCCGACCACACAATCTGTCCGCGCCTTGACGCGCCGGCGACACCGGAATGTGTGCTGATGGCGATCGAGCGCCTGCGCGCCGCTCAGGCCTGACGATGGCGCGGATCGCCGAGGCTGTGGGCGCGTTCCTGGCGCAGCATCAGCCGGTCGCACGGTTAAAGGTGAACGAGGCCAAAGGCTCGACGCCGCGGGAGGAAGGCGCATGGATGCTGGTGTCGGCGGATGCCATTTTTGGAACTATCGGCGGTGGCCAGCTCGAATTCATGGCGATAGACGCTGCGCGGGAGTTGCTGGCGGGGAATGCATCCGCTGTGCAAAGTCTCGATGTTCCTCTCGGTCCTGAAATCGGCCAGTGCTGCGGGGGACGTGTCGGGCTCGCAGTCGAACTGGTGACGCCTGATGTGTTGGAACAGGTTCTGGAGGCAGCGCGCATAGAGGATGCGCGACACCGCCCCGTCTTCCTTTTTGGCGGCGGCCATGTCGGTCACGCACTGGCATCGGCCCTTTCCCCTCTACCGCTGCAGGTCCATGTAATTGAGACGCGAGCGGATGCGTTAATCGGCCTGCCCAACACAATCGAAACGCAGCTGACGGCAGTGCCGGAAGAGTATGTGCGATCTGCCCCCGCCGGCTCGGCCTTCGTGGTGCTCACGCATGACCACGCGCTTGATTTCATGATCGTTGCCGCAGCTCTTGCCCGCGACGACGCGGCCTATATCGGCATGATTGGCTCCAAAACCAAGCGCGCTACCTTTACCAGCTGGTATCTCAAGACCGCAGATGGAGATGAGGCACGGTTGCCTCAGCTTGTGTCGCCCATCGGTGGCGACACGGTGGACGACAAGCGCCCGGCAGTCATCGCCGCACTGGCGGCGGCCGAAATAGTTTCTGCGCTGTTGGGATAACCTGCTTTATCGCTCGGCTAGCAATTCCTTGATCAGGCGCTGGCAGCGTTCGGCCATGAAGTCCAGCAGCAGGCGGACTTTGGGGTCCTGGAAGTTTTTGTGTGGATAGACTGCGGCCAGTTGGATAGGCGGCGGTGGCGTATCGGCCAAAATAACCTTCAGCCGGCGATCGCGGATGAAAGGCTCTACCTCAAAACGCGGCTTGTTGACGATGCCGCGACCGGCCAACGCCCAGCCGGTCAGCACATCGCCATCGTCGCTGTCGAAAGGCCCGTGAACTTCAAATTTCTTCGGGCCCTCGGGCGTTGCCAGGGTCCAATAATATTCCTTCGAACCGGGAAAGCGCAGCATCAGGCAATCGTGGTTGTCGGTAACCAGCGCCTCACCTGTCTGCGGTTCGCCGCGGTTTTCAAGATATTTCGGCGCGGCGACGAGTACGCGCTCGCAATCCATGATGCCGCGCATCCTCAGGCTCGAATCTTCGAGCAGGCCGAGCCGGAAGGCGACGTCGATACCTTCCTTCATGATATCGACATTGTGGTCGGAGAGCCTGAGCCGGACTTCGATTTCGGGATAGGTGTCGCGGAAGTCGGGGATTCCGGATGCGATCAGCCTGCGGCCAAGGCCCAGCGGCGCGGTGACCCGGATCGAGCCGCGCGGTTGACCTGAAAGTGCGCTCACCGCGGCTTCCGCTTCGAGGATGGATCCCAGCACCTGCTTTGCACCTTCGTAGAACACCGTGCCGTGTTCGGTCGGCATCAATTGTCGCGTGGTGCGGTTAAACAGGCGCACGCCCAGATGCTTCTCCAGTTCCTTGATGCGGTTGGAGGCGACTGCCGGCGAAATGCGCATGTCACGCCCGGCGGCGGACAGGTTTCCGAGCTCTACGACCCGGACGAAGACGGCAATGTTGTCGAGATAGGCCATTCAGTCTCCAGGTCATTCACACGGTAGCGCGGGCGAGAGTCACAGTATTTTCCATATTTTTTTGAAAGTCATCGCGTATGTTGGGTCTTTCGGTCGATCGTCGAAACGGCAACAATAGGGTGCCGCCAGATGGCGCGGCACAAGGATTGCAGACGGCATGAACGAATTCACGATTTTCTGGGATTGGGTGAGCTTTGCCGTGCGCTGGCTGCACGTGGTCACCGGCATCGCCTGGATTGGCTCATCCTTCTATTTCGTTGCGCTTGATCTTGGACTCAACCGGCGACCGGACTTGCCGCAAGGCGCGCATGGCGAGGAATGGCAGGTGCATGGCGGCGGCTTCTACCACATCCAGAAATATCTGGTGGCTCCGGCTGCCATGCCCGAGCACCTGACCTGGTTCAAATGGGAAAGCTATGCCACTTGGCTGACCGGCTTCGCGATGCTGTGCGTAGTGTATTACGCCGGTGCGGATCTATTCCTCATCGACCCCAATGTTCTCGACATTTCAGCACCGGTGGCGATCCTCATTTCGGTGGCATCGCTGGCTCTGGGGTGGATCGTCTACGACCTGTTGTGCAAATCGCCGCTTGGCCAGAACGATACGCTGTTGATGCTGGTGCTCTATGCGGTCGTAGTGTTCATCGCCTGGGGCTATACGCAACTGTTCACCGGGCGCGCGGCGCTGCTTCATCTGGGCGCATTCACCGCTACCATCATGTCGGCCAACGTGTTTCTTGTCATTATTCCGAACCAGAAGATCGTCGTTGCCGATCTTATCGCCGGGCGCACTCCCGATGCCAAATATGGCCGCATCGCCAAGACACGCTCGCTGCACAACAATTACCTGACGCTGCCCGTGCTGTTCCTGATGCTGTCCAACCATTATCCACTGGCGTTCGGCACCCAGTTCAACTGGGTGATCGCATCGCTGGTGTTTTTGATCGGTGTGTTGATCCGCTACTATTTCAACACGCAGCATGCCCGTAAGGGTAACCCGACCTGGACCTGGCTTGTGGCGGCAGTGCTGTTTGTCATCATCATGTGGCTGTCGACCGTACCCAAAATTCTCACCGGAGAGCCGAAGGTTTCGCAAGCAAGCCAGGCGCTGATGGCGTCGCCGCATTTTTCCACTGTGCGCGATACGGTGCTGGGGCGCTGCGCCATGTGCCACGCGGCTGAGCCCGGATGGGAGGGTGTGCATCGTGCGCCGAAAGGCGTGATGCTGGAGACGGACGCGCAGATTGCCGACCATGCCCGCGAGATCTATCTGCAAGCCGGGCGCAGCCACGCCATGCCACCGGCCAATGTTACCAGCGTGACGGAACAGGAGCGTGCGCTTCTGGCGACATGGTATGAGGAAGCGCGCCGGTGACCGCTATACAGACCTTGCTGCGTGGGCGCACATTGTCGTTCCTGCGCTGGCCTGATAGTGCCGAGGACCACGGTGCCTGTGCCTATGAGGAAGATGGCGCAGTGTTGATCGCCGATGGCGTGATCCTGGCTGCAGGCAGCTATGCCGGCGTAAAGGCCAAGGCTTCACCCTCCGCTATTGTGGTCGATCATCACCCGCACCTCATCTTGCCGGGGTTCATCGATGCGCATGTGCATTTTCCCCAGATGCAGGTGATCGCGTCCTATGGAGCGGAGCTGCTTGACTGGCTAAACACCTATACCTTTCCCGAAGAGCAGAAATTTGTGGATCTTCAACATGGCCGGCGGATCGCGCGGCTGTTCTTCGACGAAATTCTGCGCAATGGCACCACCACGGTTGCCGCCTATTGTTCGGTCCACAAGAGTTCGGTCGAGGCATTCTTCGGTGAGGCGCATCAGCGCAACATGCTGACCATCGCAGGCAAGGTGATGATGGACCGCAATGCGCCCGAAGCCCTGACCGACACGCCGCAATCAGGTTATGACGACACCAAGGCGCTGATTTCCTTATGGCACGGAAAAGGCCGCCAGCATTACGCAGTGACGCCGCGCTTCGCGCTCACCTCCTCGCCCGCGCAGATGGAGATGGCGGGTGCACTGATGCGCGAGCATCCAGACCTGCACATGCAGACGCATCTTTCGGAAAACCATGCCGAGATCGCCTACGCGCTCGAGCTTTACCCCAATGCCGGAGACTACACGGCGATCTACGAGCGCTACGGCCTGACCGGGCCAAAGGCGCTGTTCGGTCACTGCATCCACCTGTCCGAGCGCGAGGCCGATGCGCTGTCCGACAGCGGCTCGGTTGCCGTCTTTTGCCCGACTTCGAACCTGTTCCTAGGCTCGGGCCTGTTTGACTATCAGCGCCTTCGCACCCGTCAAAAACCGCTGCGCATTGCCGCCGCCAGCGATGTCGGCGGAGGCACCAGCTATTCCATGCTGCGCACCATGGATGAAGGCTACAAGGTCATTGCGTTGAACGGCGAAAAGCTGAACCCGCTCGCCTCCTTCTGGCAGCTGACGCGCGGCAATGCCGAGGCGCTGTCGCTGGCAGCGCGTATAGGTACGCTGGAACCCGGAACCGATGCTGATCTGGTGGTGTTGGATTCTTCCGCTACGCCGGCGATGCGGCTGCGCATGGAAACGGTGGGAACGCTTGCAGAAGAGCTTTTCCTTTTGCAGACGCTCGGCGATGATCGTGCGGTGCGCGAGGTCTATGTCGCCGGCAAAGCGATGAAAGCCGACCTTGCGTCATAGGCCGGCTGGCGGCTATGGCGGTAGGTAAGCAGGGGGAGCAGATGGATCGCGCACAGGACATCGCAAAAATAGCCGAGCAGGAAAAGGTGCTGGTCTTCGACAGTTTCGATGAGGCCCGCGCATTTTCTATCGGCTCACTGCTGCGCGAGCGCGGGTTGGCGGAAAGCCTGCCCATCATTATCGATATCCGCTTCTGGGACAGACCGCTGTTTTACGCCGCGCTGCCCGGCTCCACCGGCTCTAATTTCGACTGGGCGCGGCGCAAGCGCAATGTGGTGGAGATGTTCCACAAGAGCACCTACCGGATGGGGCTAGAACTATCGCGTGACGACAAGACATTTCCGCCGGGCCATGGGCTCGATCCGTCCGAGTTTATTCTTGCTGGTGGCGGCTTTCCGATAACGGTGAAGGGCGTTGGCGTGGTCGGAGTGATCGCGGTGTCGGGTCTGCCGCAGCGGCAGGATCATGAGTTGATCGTCTCGGCATTGTGCGAACATCTCGGGCGAAACGCGCGTTCGCTGACCCTGTCGGCAGCGGAATGAGCCCCCACACCAAAGCCTTCCTGACGGCCATCTTTGACGCTGCCGTCGCAGCGGCCGATCCTGAAATGACGCTGCGCCAGCATCTTCCTGCAAAACCGAAAGGCCGCACCATCGTCATAGGTGCCGGCAAGGGGTCGGCGCAGATGGCTGCGGCGCTCGAAAAGGTCTGGGACGGACCATTGTCCGGTCTCGTCGTCACCCGTTATGGCTACGGTGCATCCTGCCGCTTCATCGATGTAGTGGAGGCGGCGCATCCTGTGCCTGACGAAGCCGGTCTCAAGGCTGCCGCACGGCTCCTTAAGACCGTTGAAAACCTGTCGGCGGATGACCTGGTCATTGCGCTGATTTCCGGCGGTGGCTCGGCGCTTTTGCCCTCGCCTGCCGGTAACCTGACACTTGCCGACGAGATCGCGGTCAATGAGGCGCTTCTAGCCTCCGGCGCGCCGATTGCAGCGATGAATATGGTGCGCAAACATGTCTCGGCCATCAAGGGCGGACGGCTTGCCGCTGCGGCTTATCCGGCCAAGGTGGTGTCGCTGGTAGTCTCTGATATTCCAGGCGACAATCCGGCGCTGGTGGCATCTGGCCCGACTGTTCCTGACCAATCCACCCGCGCTGATGCGCTTGCTGTCGCCGATACCTACCGGATGACCTTGCCAGAAGCCGTGATGACGCACCTATGCTCGCCAGCGGCTGACGCGCCCTTGCCGGATGATGCGCGCTTTGCTGGCAACGAAACCCGTATCATTGCATCCGCCGCTGTCTCGCTCGCCGCTGCCGCCAGGTTTGCGGAGGACCACGGCGTCAAGGCAGTCATCCTGTCGGATTCCATTGAGGGCGAGGCGCGCGATGTCGGCGCAGTCCACGCGGCTATCGCGCGTGAGGTGGCGTTGCACGATCGTCCGTTCCAAAAGCCAGTACTCATTTTATCGGGTGGCGAAACTACGGTGACCCTACGCGCCAAGGGCGGCAAGGGAGGACGCAACAGCGAATTCCTGCTCGGTTTTGCGCTCGGCATCGACGGTATTGCAGGCATCGAAGCGCTCGCAGCCGATACCGATGGCATTGACGGTTCTGAAGACAACGCCGGCGCTTTCGCCGATGCCACCAGCGTCGCTCGCATGCAGACAGGCGGCATCGACGCCCGCGCCATGCTTGCCGCCAACAATGCATGGACCGCATTCAACGCCGTCAACGACATCTTCAGGCCCGGGCCGACCGGCACCAATGTCAACGATCTGCGGGCGATCCTGGTACGGTGAGGGTCACACCTCGTGCAGATACAGCTCATAGTCCAGCGCGCTTACCGTGCGGGCGACACGTTGGTATTCGGCGCGTTTAATGGCGGTGAAGGTGCGGTGGAGATCATTTCCCAGCGCAGCTTTGAGAAAATCGGAGCCTTCCGCAGCCTCGATTGCGCTGCGCCAGTCCTTGGGTATTGAGCTGGTATCGGCTGATTGCGCATAACCGTTTCCGGTTGTTTCCGGGCCGGGGTTCAGTTGCTCATCCAGCCCTTTGATAATGCCAGCCAGAACGGTCGCGGCGACCAGGTAGGGGTTGGCGTCGACTCCGGAGGGGCGATGTTCAATGCGGCGGCTTTTGGCGTCGCCGGCGGGAATGCGGAAGGCGACGGAGCGGTTGTTCACGCCCCAGCTCGGTGCAACCGGCGCATACGAGCCTGAGACGAAGCGGCGCCAGGAATTGGCGTGCGGAGCAAACACCAGCATGGTCTCGGCCATGGTGGCCGCCAGCCCGCCAATGGCGTGGCGGATGGTGGGCGACCAGTTTCCCGCGTCGTCGCCGGGTCCGACAAATGCGTTGTTGCCTGCGTCATCGCTGAGCGAAACGTGGAAATGCATGCCAGAGCCGGCATATTTCTCGATCGGCTTGGCCATGAAGCAGGCGGTTACGCCGTGGCGGCGCGCCTGCGTACGCACCAGGCGCTTGAGCAGGATGAGGTCGTCGGCTGCGCGCACCACATTCTTGCGGTAGTGCAGCGTCAATTCATATTGCCCTGGCGCAAATTCCGAGATCAGCGTTTCGACCGGGATTTTCTGTGCTTCGGCTGCTGCATAGATGTCGGCAAAGAGCGGTTCCATGCCGTGGAGATGATCGACCGAATAGACTTCTGTCTTGCGGCTCGCACGGCCATCCAGCACGGCTGCAGCAGGCTGCACGTTGCCTTCAGTATCGCGCTCATTGGCAAGTAGAAAGAACTCCAGCTCAAACGCGCCGGCCGGATGCAGGCCGCGGGCGGCGAGTGCTTCCACCTGACGCGCCAGCGCATGGCGAGGGTCAGAGGTCATCGGGTGATCGTCGAGCGTGTAGAGCGACAGCAACACCTGGCCGCGCGCCGGGCTGGTTGCGTGCAGCGGCAGCAACGTGCCGGGAAGCGGCCAGGCGCGCAGATCGCCGTCACCAGTTTCCCACACCAGTCCAGTCTCATGGACATCTTCGCCGGTGATATCGAGTCCGAGCACCGAAATCGGGAAATTGCGCCCGCCTTCATAGATCGCGAGAAGTTCGCTCCGGCGAATGATTTTGCCGCGCCCGACGCCATTGGTGTCCGTCAGGACAATGTCGAAGGCTTCAATGTCGGGATGCGCTGCTAGGAAGTTTTCGGCTTCTTCGAGGGTCGAGCCTGAGGGAGATGTCATGATTTCGGAATTCTTTGCCATCGTTGAGATCTAGCTTTTCTCACGGCTTGCACTCCGGAGCAACTTCCCAACTTGGCCGGCACTCAGCTATGGTGAGATCATGGCCACGGCGCGCCACGCCGGCCATGAAATGTCGGCGCAGGACGGAATGATCGCGGCCATTGCGCGTATCAATGGCGGCCGGCTGGCAACGCGCAATTCGAAGGATTTTCAGACGACCGGGCTTGATCTTGTCTCGCCTTGGGATTTTTGACGTCGACGCAGTCCGCGACAGGCGTCACCCCGTGATGTCGACCACGCCGCAATCGCCGGCTTCGGTGCCGAAGACAAGCCGACTGCCGTCGCGGTCCCAGGCCATCGAGGTGACCGCACCCTTGCCCGGGCGGCGCAGGAGCACTTCCTTCTGGTCGGCGATGCGCGCGGCCAAAACCATGCCATCGCCGTAGCCAATGGCCACGATCTCGTCGGTCGGATGGCAGGCAACCGCCGTCACCATCATGTTGCCGCGGGTGCCGAGTTCCAGCGGTGCCTTGCCCATCGGGCCGTCCTTGCCCGCAAACGGCCAGACAATCGCAGCCGGAGCGCCGGAGCTTGCAAGCCAGCGCCCCTTGGGGCTCCATGACATGGATTTAACCTTGGAAGGGTAGCCGGTCATCCGCATGTGCTTGCCATCGGCAAGCTTCCATCCATGCAGAGCGTTTTCCTGCATGCTAGTGACAAGGAAATTTCCGTCGGGAGAGAAGGTGATACCGATATGCGCTCCTTCCCATTGCAGGTCAGCGGGGCCACCTGTTGTGGCCGGAAAGTGCAGCGTCGCGCCATTATAGCGGGCGACCCCGATGCGCATGCCCTTGGGCGAAAATGCGACGCCCTCGGCCGAGCGCGGATGGGCAAAGTCCTTCAACCGGCCATCGGCGAAGCGCACATAGGCATTGCGGCCAGAGGCATAGGCAATCGCGCCCTGCGGACCGCTTGCCACACTGGTGATCCATTTGCGCGGCAGTTCGCCAAGTGTCTCCACGGTCCCGTCGGGTTTGATCGCACAGACTTTGCCATCCTCACCGCCGGTGATGAGGCGCGCGCCTCCCTGTTCTACCACTGCGCATAAAAGTCCGTCATGGGCGGGTGCGGTTTTGTGGCCGTGGTCAAGCCGGTGGACCGCGCCATCGGCCATGGCGAAATGCGGAATGTCGGCGACAAAGGCCGCAGCGACGCAGTGGCCATCAAGGTCGAGCGGGGCAACAGTCGGCATGCGTTTTCTTCCGGGTCAGGCAGCCTGGCAGGCTTCGAAGGTGCGCTTCAGCCGTTCGGCATCAAGTTCGCGACCGATGAAGACAAGCCGGCTCTCGTGATTCTCACCCTCTTTCCAAGCGCGCTGATGATCGCCCTCGATGATCATGTGGACACCCTGAATGACATAGCGGTCCGGATCGTCCTTGAAGGCGATGATGCCCTTAAGGCGCAGGATGTTGGGCCCTTCGGCCTGGGTGATCTTTTCGATCCAGGGGAAAAACTTCTTCGAATCCATTTCCGTGCCGCGCAGCGAAACCGATTTGATCGTCACATCATGGATCGGCGAGGCGTGACCCTGGTGGTGATGATCATGGTGATCGTGGCCACAATGCTCGTCATGGACGTGGTCATCATCGTGGTCGTGATGATGATCGTGAGCCTCGAGAAAATGCGGATCATTTTCAAGCGCGCGGGTCAGATCAAAAGCGCCGCGGTCCAGCACCTTGTCCAGCGCCACGCCGGCGCGTGTGGTTCGGTGGATGGCGGCTGCGGGGTTGATGGCGCGGATGGTGGCCTCGACGCTCTGCAGTTCGTCTTCGGTTACCAGATCCGTCTTGTTCAGCACGATGACATCGGCGAAGGCGATCTGGTCTTCGGCCTCGCGGCTGTCCTTCAGGCGCAGCGGCAGATGTTTTGCGTCTACCAGCGCCACCACGGCATCAAGTTTTGTCTTGGCGCGCACATCCTCGTCCATGAAGAAGGTCTGGGCGACGGGAACCGGGTCAGCCAGCCCGGTGGTTTCCACCAGGATGGCGTCGAAGCGACCCGGGCGACGCATCAGGCCTTCAAGGGTGCGGATCAGGTCGCCGCGTACCGTGCAGCACACGCAGCCATTGTTCATCTCGTAGATTTCCTCGTCGGATTCCACGATCAGATCATTGTCGATGCCGATTTCGCCGAATTCGTTGACGATGACAGCGTAGCGCTTGCCATGATTTTCCGAAAGAATGCGGTTGAGCAGCGTCGTTTTGCCGGAGCCGAGGTATCCGGTCAGCACGGTTACGGGGATCTGCGTTTGGGGTTCGCTCATCAAATTTTGTCCGGAATGGCTGATATGTTCGGCCTCATATAGGCAGCGGCATCGGCTTTTGCACGTGGGAAATGATGGCTTCCTGCCGTCTGCGCAACTTCCGTTTCGTTTGTCATCTAATTGAAATGCATCTCTGGCATGTAGCATTCGGGGTTCAGTCGATTCATTGCCGGCAAAGCGTTTGCTGGCGGCTTCGGTTGCGATAAAGGTTGCGCAGGCAATGAGCAAAGCGAAGCGGATCGAAAGTGAACCGGGGTTCGTCGCCAGGAGGGTACCGATGGCCAAGGCAGACAGGGGTGCAACGATGAGCCGGCTGCAATCTGCGGCGCGGCTTTCGCGGACGGCGCTTGCAGCGCGGCTGCTCGGCCACGGTTTTTATGCCGGGCAGGATCAGATTATGCTGGCGCTCGACCATGAAGATGGGCAAACGCCGGGGCAATTGGCCGGGCGGCTGGGTGTGCGGCCACCGACCATCACCAAGACTATAAACAGGCTTCAGGTGCAGGGATTCCTAGACAAGCGGGCGTCGGATTCGGATGCCCGTCAGGCACATATCTTTCTCACCGACACCGGGCGCGAGGCTATCCGGGCGATTGAAAAGTCGGTTCGCAAGACCGAGAAGCAGGCCATGAAGGGCATCGACAAGAAAGAGCAGAAAGCGCTTGCCAAGCTGTTGTCTCGGGTCGAGGCCAATCTCTCCAGCGGTCACATGGTCGAGATTGACGACGATGCCGAAGGCGACGACTGAGGGCTGAACCCAACGTTTATGCTTGCGGCCAGCGCAAGTTGAGGTCAAAGGATCGACCTCTCATACCAGTCTTCGGAAGTTTCTACAGTGCGCATACCCCAAAACAACGCCGGCGACGGCCCGACCCCGGGCGGCGCCATTCTTCTCGTTCTGGCCGCCGGGCTGTTATTTTCTTTCCTCGACGCAAGTGCCAAATTTCTGGTGCTTGGCGGTATGGATGCACCCTTCATCTCCTGGATGCGGTTTCTCGTCCACTTGGTGCTGGTCCTCGTTCTGTTCCGACCGTGGGTAAACCGGCAGATGTTGGCCACGAAAAGCCTTCCGCTGCAGGTGCTGCGCGCGGGCTTTCTCTTCGGCTCGACTTTCTTCAACTTCCTGGCGCTTAACACGCTGCAGCTGGCGCAGACCATGTCGATCTTCTTTTTCGCGCCGATGGTCATCACCGCACTTGCCGGGCCGCTTTTGGGCGAATGGGCTGGGTGGCGGCGCTGGATGGCAATCGTCGCCGGATTTGCCGGGGTTCTCGTCATCACCCGGCCAGGCGTGGCGACGTTCGAGGTCGGCCATATATTTGCGCTGTGCTCGATGATGTCTTACTGCTTCTACGTGATCATGACGCGGTCGATGGGAGCGACCGAAACACCGGAAAGTCTCATCTTCTACTCCGCGCTCGCTCCTGTGATCCTGATGCTGCCGGTGGTTCCCGCCACAGCCTCAATGCCGGACGGCGCCCTGCAATGGGTCGTGCTGTTGTCGCTCGGTTTTTATGGCGGCTTCGGCCATTGGCTGCTGATTAAAGCTTACAAGCAGGCCAGCACTACGGCACTTGCACCTTATCCCTATCTGCAAATGGTGTGGATGATCTGCTTTGGCTATGTCATCTTTGACCAGTTGCCGGATGCCTTTACGCTTATCGGGGCGGCGATCATCGTGGCGAGTGGGCTCTATATCGTGCACCGCGAGCGCCGGCTGAGGCTGGCGCGTAGCGCCGCCTACCATACAGAAGATCAGCAGCTGGCAAAAAAACTTTGAATTTCAGACTGCCGGTGGCATAAGCGATTTAAACAGTTTAAATCGCTTCGCCTCGGAGGGTGCTCTGGCCCAAAAGATCAAGCTTTCCACCATTGCCGACGCACTCGGCGTGTCGACCGCCACCGTTTCGCTGGCGTTGCGCGACAGCGCGCTGGTGGCCGATGCTACGCGCGAGCGCATCAAAGAACATGCGCGCGCCATCGGCTATATCTACAACCGCCGTGCGGCCAGTCTGCGCACCTCGCGCTCGGGTATTGTCGGCGTCGTGGTGCACGACATCATGAACCCGTTTTTTGCTGAGATTTTGCGCTCCATCGAGACCGAACTCGATCGCAGCCGGCAGACTTTCATCCTGTCCAACCACTACGACAAAGTGGAGAAGCAGCGTACCTTCATCGACACGCTTTTGCAGCTTGGTGCCGATGGCGTGATTATGTCTCCGGCAATTGGCACGCCGGCTGAGGATATCCAGCTGATCGAGGATAACGGCCTGCCGGCGGTACTGATCGCGCGCTCGGTCGAAGGTGTCGACGTGCCGGTGTTCCGCGGCGACGATGCCTATGGCACGGCGCTTGCGACCAACCATCTCATCTCGCTTGGCCATCGCCGCATCGCTATGATCGGCGGCACCGATCAGACTTCGACTGGCCGGGACCGCTATCAGGGCTATGCCAATGCGATGACCGCCGCCGGACTGGAGATCAAACCACATTGGCGTATTCCCGGCCCGCGCACCAAGCAGGCCGGCTTCGAGGCGGCGAGCCAGTTTTTGGCGCTCAAGGACAAGCCGACGGGCGTCGTCTGCTGGAATGATCTGGTCGCCATCGGCCTGATGAACGGCATCGCGCGCGCCGGGCTTGTCGCTGGCGTCGATGTGTCGGTCACCGGCTATGACGATTTGGAAGAAGCCGCGATTGCGATGCCCGCACTTACCACCGTCTGGAACGGCCAGCGCGAGGTTGGCCGCCGCGCAGCAAGCGCACTGCTCGACCGGCTGAATGGTATCGAGGTGCACAACAGCCACGAACTCATCCGTCCCGAACTGCATGTGCGGCAATCTACAGGCAAGCCAGTCGAGCGGGGGTGAGATGTCCGGTTTCGGCGGTTACGGGTGTCCCTGTGGTGGCAATCGGAGGCGCGGCTGCGCCGAGGCAGACACCCTTTCTTGCAACATCTCGCCATCTTGGTAAACTTGGCGCGGTGTCGGAGGGACGATCCTTAACAGGCGGTCATCTATCCGAACCGGCGGCCGGACTTCTTTCGCCATGCGCGAAGGTGCGCGATGCCTCATAGCATTGCGGTCCGGCCGTTCTGATGTTTCTCATTTCGAAAGCCATTTGATGTCGCACACGGAGAAACCAACCATTCTTGTGCCTGGACGACTGCATGAACATGCCGTGAAACGGATCGAGGCATTATTTTCAATTGTGCGTCTGGAGCGGGCTGATGCGGCGTTGGTGGCGCCCGAGCTTGCCGCAGATGTGCGCGGTGTGGCGGCGATGACCGGCATTGACGCCGCCTTTATCGACGCGCTGCCCAAGCTTGAGATTATTGCCAGTTTCGGGGTTGGCTATGATGCGGTGGATGCAAGACATGCGGCGAAAAAGGGTGTGATGGTCACCAACACGCCGGATGTTCTCACCGAAGAGGTAGCCGATACGGCAATCGGCCTGTTGCTCAATACGGTGCGAGAATTGCCAAAGGCTGAGACATATCTGCGTTCCGGGCGCTGGGTAGGCGAGGGCAATTATCCGCTGACCGGGACGACACTCCGGGGCAGGCGCGTCGGGATTTTCGGCATGGGCCGCATCGGGCTCGCTATTGCGCGGCGCATCGAGGCGTTCGGACTACCGATCGCCTATCACAATCGCAGCCGCGTCGACGGCGTCGGGTATGAGTACCACGAGACGCTGCTTGGTCTGGCGGGTGCGGTCGACACGCTGATCTCGGTCGCACCGGCTACGCCGGCAACCGAGAAGATTGTCAACCGGGCAGTATTGGAAGCGCTCGGACCTAATGGCATTTTCGTCAACATCGGGCGGGGGAGCACCGTCGACGAGGCCGCGCTGGCGGCCGCCCTTGCCGATGGCACCATCCGGGGTGCCGGGCTCGACGTTTTCGCGGATGAGCCACGCGTACCGCAAGAGCTGCTCGTTGCACCCAACACCAGCCTTCTGCCACATGTCGGTTCGGCCTCGGTACATACGCGCGACGCGATGGCCGATCTGGTGGTCGACAATCTGGTGTCGTGGTTTGCCGATGGAAAGCCGCTCACGCCGGTGCCCGAAGCCGTTTTTGTTCAGAAGGGTTAGCCGAGCCTTGATGCAGTCGAAACAAGTTTTACCATATCGTTAATGAGGAATTAACAACTCGCGTCCCATCTTGCGGCAACAATCTTTCGTTGCAGAGGCGCGCATGAATTTCTTCACGGTTTTGGCTGCAGCAGGCATGGCCCTTGGCATCAGCGTTGCTGTCAACCGCATGCCAACCGAGGCGATTGCACGCGCAACCGTAGCGGCCCCAGATGTCCATTCCACCGCCAACCGATTCATTTTGAGCGTAGCCGGTGCGCACTCCTGCGCGCTCACCCGCTCCTCGATTCCATCCAGCGATGGGTTTGAAGTCAGCGCGGCTGCCGATTGCGAAAGGCTTCTGCCTGGGCTTTCACAGGTAAAGGCCTGGCGCGTGCGTGATGACGGTGCGGTGATACTCAGCCGCGACGGTGAGGCAGAACTGCTCGCCTTCGGTGTCAGTGACGGTGCTGCCTATGAATCTTTCAAGCCGGCCTCGGTGATCATTGCCATGAACGAGGCGGCGGACTGAGAATTACTCAGCCGCAGTCCGCGCGTTCAGTTTTGCTGCCGCGTGTGCGCGGACTGCGTCGCCAAAGGCGCGAAACACTTTTGCTGACGTTTCATCGGTTGCGGCCCAATATTCGGGGTGCCACTGAACTCCGACGGCAAAGGCGCGTGCACCCTTGACTGAGACGGCCTCGACGGTGCCATCTTCTGCAACGGCCTCGACTTCAAGGCGGTCACCCAGCCGCCCAATGCCTTGCCGGTGAAGGGAATTGACTTTAATTTCGCCGGCACCGAACACGCCTGCCAGGCAGCTTCCCGGCGCAATTTTTACCGTTTGGCGAATGGCAAAGCGCTCTTGCTGGCTGTCGCTTTGCGGCGCGCGGTGGTCGAGCGCGCCTTCGCGTTCCTGCAACTCCGTAGCCAGCGTGCCGCCGAGCGCCACGTTCAGTTCCTGTATGCCGCGACAGATGGCCAAGAGCGGCACGCCATACTCGATCGCCTTGCGAATAAGCGGCAATGTGGTGGCGTCGCGGTCGGGGTCGTACGGGCCGTTGGCCTCGCTCGCATCACCACCATAAAGTGAGGGGTGAACATTGGATTTTGATCCGGTCACCATGACGCCGTCGACAGAAGCCAAAAGCTGGTCAAGGTTCAGACGGTCACCGAAGGAGGGAACCAGCAGTGGGAAGACACCCGACGCGGTGAGCGCTGCCTCCAGATATTGCTGCGGGGCGGCGTGCCAGCTGTAGTTTTCAAACTGGCGAACGTCGGTTGAAACGGCAATGAGTGGCTGATCCATGCTGTGCTTTCGGCGGTGCTATCTCGGCGCCGCGTAACGAGTTGATGCCTGGTTCGAATCTAACTCCAAATGCGGCAATTTTCTACTGTCTGCGCGGAAGAGCCGTTTGAGCCAGGCCGCAGGCATTCAACTATAGTCGCAGGCACCCCCGCAGTTGGCCGTTTACCGCCGTTCCGCACCATCGTACGGAGGTCCTTGGCTGGACACGTTTTTCGTAACATGTATTGTTCGAGGCTATACCGGGGGCGGGCGCAAGGGAGCGAACCCCGTGCCATCGGCAATTGGAGGAGAAAGCATGGATCGCCGTTCATTTATCAGGAAAGCCGGTGTCACCGGCGCAGGAGCTGCAGTCGCAGCAACGACGCTTGCCGCACCAGCCATCGCGCAGGCTAACCCAAAGATTACCTGGCGCCTCACGTCGTCATTTCCGAAGTCGCTCGACACCATCTTTGGCGGTGCGGAAGTGTTTTCGAAAATGCTGTCGGACGCCACAGACGGTAACTTTACAGTGCAGGTTTTTGCCGCCGGTGAAATCGTTCCGGGCCTGCAGGCAGCCGATGCTGCAACGGCTGGTACGGTTGAGGCCTGCCACACCGTTTCCTACTATTACTGGGGCAAGAACCCGACCTGGGCGCTTGGCGCTGCCGTGCCGTTCGCGCTCAACGCACGCGGCATGAACGCTTGGCACTATCATGGTGGCGGCATAGACCTGTTCAACGAATTCCTAGGCAAGCAGGGTCTTGTCGGTCTGCCCGGCGGTAATACCGGCGTTCAGATGGGCGGCTGGTTCCGCAAAGAGATCAACACGGTTGCCGATCTGTCGGGCCTGAAGATGCGTATCGGCGGGTTTGCCGGCAAGGTGATGGAAAAGCTCGGCGTCGTGCCGCAGCAGATCGCCGGTGGCGACATCTATCCGTCGCTCGAAAAGGGCACCATCGACGCTGCCGAATGGGTCGGACCCTATGATGACGAGAAGCTCGGCTTCCAGAAGGTCGCGCCTTACTACTACTATCCCGGCTGGTGGGAAGGTGGCCCGACCGTCCATCTGATGTTCAACAAGGCCAAGTTCGACGAACTGCCGGAGAACTATAAGTCACTTATCCGTACCGCCGCCCAGGCGACCGACGCGGATATGCTGCAGAAATACGACTACAAGAACCCGACCGCTCTGAAGAGCCTGGTTGCCAATGGCGCGCAGTTGCGTCCGTTCAGCCCGGAGATCCTCACCGCCTGCTTCGAAAAGGCCAATGAGGTCTATGCCGAGATGACGGCGACCAATCCGGAGTTCAAGACGATCTGGGATTCGATCACCGCGTTCCGCAAAGACTACTTCCTCAACGCGCAGGTGGCCGAATACAATTACGACACCTTCATGATGATGCAACAGCGCGGAAACAAGCTTTAATAGCATCTCATCTATGTCTGCGGGCGGGAGATTTTATCTCCCGCCCGTTTTTTTATACATTGAATTTTGACATCAAAAAATTTCGAACAAGCAATTTTTATTCTATTTTTTTGGAGAACTATGATGAACCGACGTACTTTCGTCAGAAGCACAGCTACGGCGGCCGCAGTATCATTCCTGGCAGCGCCGGCTGTCGCACGTGACAGCCCAAGGGTGTTCTGGCGCTGCACATCTTCCTATCCCAAATCCCTGGACACCGTTTACGGCGGCGCCGAAGCGATGGCTAATATCGTGCGAGAAATAACGAACGGGAACTTCGATATCCAGATATTCGCCGATGGCGAAATTGTGCCGGGGTTGCAGGCTGCAGATGCGGTAAGTGCCGGTACTGTCGAATGCGCCCATACGTCATCGTACTATTATTGGGGCAAGGACCCGAGTTGGGCGCTGGGGACAGCAATCCCATTCATGTTCAATGCCCGCCAGATGAACGCCTGGCTCTACCAGGGAGGGGGCAACGAGCTGCTGAATGAGTTTTTCGCAGGCTATGGCCTCTACAGTATGCCCTGCGGCAACACAGGTGCGCAGATGGGCGGATGGTTTCGAAGGGAGATAAGCACACTTCAGGACTTGAAAGGCCTGAAGATGCGAATCGGCGGGTTCGCCGGAAAGATCATCGAGAAACTAGGTGTGGTTCCCCAGCAGATCGCCGGAAGTGACATCTATCAGGCGTTGGAAAAAGGTGCACTTGACGCCGTTGAGTGGGTTGGACCCTACGACGATGAAAAGCTCGGTTTCCAGAAGGTCGCCAAATACTATTACTATCCCGGATGGTGGGAGGGTGGCCCTACCTTGCACCTGATGATAAATTTAGAGAAATGGGCCGAGCTTCCCAAGTCTTATCAAGCTGCGTTGCGCTGCGCTTGTGAGGCCGCAAATAGCAATATTCTTGCAAGCTACGACTATAGAAACCCCGCCGCGCTCAGGCGTCTGGTCGCAAATGGTGCCGAGTTGCGGCCTTTCAGTCCTGAAATCCTGTCGGCCTGCTTTAACGCCGCCAGTTCCCTCTATGCGGACATCAGCGCGTCCAACTCTGAGTTCAAAAAGATTTTTGATAGTCAGGCTGCTTTCCGGAAGGATGCCTATCTTTGGGCGCAAATCTCGGAATACACGTTCGATACGTTCATGATGCGGCAGCAGCGCGCCGGCGCACTGTGATGCGGGGCCAATAAAAGAAGGCCCGAAGTGATATCACTTCGGGCCTTTCTTGCAGGCTCCTGGCCGGGAGAATATCGCAAGAAGTATCTTTAGAAATTTATAATGTTTAAAATTAGTATATGCAGTAATGTATTCTTACAATATCGGCATTGTTGACAGCGGTGACGCCTTTTCACAAGCGAAAATGTTCCCGTTATGGGCATATATTTCCCCCGAAGCGGGAATATATGGGTGCGGATCTCGCGTTTAGTTGAATTTTGGTGGTGCCGAGAGGTCCATTGGCTGCGGCGTTGCCGTCTCGCCATCAGCGGGTGGAGTACCAATCGGCGGCAGGCCAAATTGCGGCATTGCAGGTGTGCCGCCGCTGCCAAAGCCGGGCACCACAATGTCAACCGTTGAAGGATCCACTGTCTTGCCCTTGTAGTGCATCACCATCTGCGGGAACGCGATGGTGAGTGCGACCATGATGATCTGGATGCAGACGAAGGGTACCGCGCCCCAATAAATCTGGGCCGTCGTGATGGGCTGGATCGTTTTGCCGGTGATGCGGTCGAGATAGGGGACGCGGGCGGCGACCGAGCGCAGATAGAACAATGCAAAGCCGAAGGGCGGATGCATGAAGCTTGTCTGCATGTTGATGCCCAGAAGCACGCCGAACCAAATCAGATCGATACCCAGCTTGTCGGCAGCGGGCGCCAGAAGTGGCACGATGATGAAAGCAAGCTCGAAGAAATCGAGGAAGAAGGCGAGGAAGAACACCAGCAGGTTGACGGCGATCAGGAAGCCGACTTCGCCGCCTGGCAGTGAGGTCAACAGATGCTCGACCCACAAATGCCCGTTGACGCCGTAGAAGGTCAGCGAAAACACGCGGGCGCCGATCAGGATGAACAGCACGAAGGATGACAGGCGTGTCGTCGAGGCCAACGCTTGGCGGATGACATCCATGCTGAGCCGGCTCTTGGCAGCAGCCATGATCAAAGCGCCGACGGCGCCCATGGCGCCACCCTCTGTGGGCGTAGCAATGCCGAGGAAGATTGTGCCGAGCACCAGGAAGATCAGTGCCAATGGCGGGATCAGCACGATGATAACTTGGCGCGCGAGACGCGACATTAGTCCGAGATTGAACGCTCTGTCAGTGATGGCAGCGCAGTAGATCACCAGAATGCCAATTGTGGCTGCCCATATGCCGGCGTTCGCTCCGTGCCCGGGCAGGAGGAGACGATAAGCGCCATAGCTGACGGCAATGCTGATAAGCAAGGCGACACCGAGTGATGTGACGCCAGAGCCCAACGTGCGCGCTTCCTTGGGCAGAGCCGGCATGGAGTCACGCCGGATAAAAGTCATCAGCAGGATGTAGCCGAGATACAGGCTTGTCAGGATCAGGCCCGGAATCAGCGCGCCCTTGTACATGTCGCCGACCGAGCGGCCGAGCTGGTCGGCCATGACGATCAAGACGAGCGATGGCGGGATGATCTGCGCCAGCGTACCAGATGCGGCTATGACGCCAGTGGCGACGCGGCGGTCATAGCCATAACGCAGCATAATGGGCAGCGAGATAAGGCCCATGGCGATGACAGATGCCGCCACAACGCCGGTTGTGGCTGCCAGCAGTGCACCGACGACAACCACAGCAAAGGCCAGTCCACCGCGCACCGGGCCAAATAGCTGGCCAATGGTGTCAAGCAGGTCCTCGGCCATACCGGAGCGCTCGAGAATGATGCCCATGAAGGTGAAGAACGGGATCGCAAGAAGCGTGTCGTTCGACATTACTCCCCAAAAGCGTTCCGGTAGCGCGTAGAGCAGCGGCCAGGAAAGATTGATCTCGTTGGAGAAGGGCGCCAGTTCGACGCCAATGAAGAAGAATAAAAGGCCATTGGCTGCCAGCGAAAATGCTACCGGGTAGCCCAGCAGCATGAACACGATCAGCGAAAGGAACATGATTGGTGCCATGTTCTGGGCGATGAACTCGATCACGGGCGGGCCTCCCCGGCGAGCGCTTTTGCTTCCAGTTCAGCCTGTTCATGGGCCGAAATGAAGGGTGTGGGATCGTCCATGGCGCCCCGTATGATAGCAATCTTCTTGATGATCTCGGAGATACCCTGCAGGCCGAGCATGGTAAAGCCTATCAGCAGCAGCGACTTGGCCGGCCACAGAATCAGCCCGCCGGCGCTCGAGGAAACCTCGCCAGAGCGATAAGACAGACTGACATAAGGAACAAAATAGAAGATCATCAAGACGACGAAGGGCATCAAAAAGAACACATGACCCAGGAGGTCGATCCAGTGCTGTACGCGCCGGGAAAACATGCCGTAGACGATGTCGATGCGGATATGTTCGTTCTGCTTCAGCGTATATGCGGCGGCCAGCAGGAAGGCGGCGCCAAACAGATACCATTGCAGCTCAAGCCAGGCATTTGAAGACATGTTGAAGGTTTTGCGGATTATGGCGTTGCCGGCACTCACCAGCACTGCAACGAGTATAAGCCAGGCCACTTTCTTGCCGATGAACTCATTGAGATGATCAATCCCTTTGGAGAGAGCGAGCAGCCCTGCCATCCTGTACCTCCCATTTGGTTTAGTGCGCCGCAGCGTTCCCGCACCGCGTTGTTGGCCTAACCATATGTCGGGAGTGGCGCGCTGCGTCAACTGACGTGACGATGGGGCAAGGTTGGTACTTTAGGATAAGATGCCTCAAGGTCGCCGGTCGGCATAACGGTGTGGCGGTTGCAGCACAAGCAGGGCTACGAGCCCCGCAAACATGGCAATATCGCGCCATGCAAACGGGAAATATCCTGACCACAATGCCTCCGCCATGCCGAATATCGCAGCACCTGTAGCAGCGCGAGGCGGTGACGTGTAACCGCCGATGGCCGTGACGAACAGGATCTTAAGACCGAAGATCAACCCGGTATCGAAACTGATATTGCCGAAATATAGCCCGGCCATCGCGCCGGCGAGTGCTGCTACCGCACCACCCAGCAGAATTGCCTTGTGGAAAACTTGCCGCACGTCGACACCGCAGAGGCGCGCGGTCTGCGGGTCGTCGGCCACAGCGCGAAGGGTGCGGCCGAATGCGGAGCGTGCCAGAAGGATAGAAAGCGCAATGATGGTCACAAGCGCCACAGCGCAATTGATCAGCTGGATCTGGGTCAGCGTGGCGCGAAAACCGTTCAGCTCTGCAAACACCACCGGTATTGCCAGCATGGGCGGCAGCCAAAAGTCACGGGTCTGTGCGGCAATGCGGGAGAGTTCCATCAGCACCAGCGAAACGCCAAGGGTCGCGGCTACAATGGTGTTGGGCGAGCTTTCGGCGAGTGGCTCGAGCACGCGGCGTGAAAGAATGTGGCTGGTCAGCGTTGCGTAGGCAAAACCTGCGGCGATACCCAGCGCAACTGTCGCCGGCAGTGTCAGCCACAGCACATACCAGCCAAACACAGCCACCAGAATTATGGTCTGCCCGGCAAATGCGAAAAGCGCTCCATAGGCGAGGTTGGTGCGGTGAAGAACGCTGTTGGTCAGGGCATAGCCAAATGCCAAGAGCGCATAGAGAGCGCCGGAATGAAGCCCGTTCAACAACTGCTGGAAAAAATACAGCATTGTTGCTGCCATCCGCTCCGTGGAAATTCGAAAATGAAACCCAAATTCTAACTTGTCAAATTCATTTTACCGGTTAGTTTTGTATCTATGACGGTTGCATGGACCTCGCACCGGTTCTCCGGTGGCACGCTGGCGCTCGACGCGACCAACACGGTTGTTCTGCGTGGGGATGCCTCGCGCAGTTTCGACCGGTTTGATGATCCGGGAGAAATTGCGCGCTTTGCACACGCTGCAGAAAGATACCGGGCCGACGAATTCGGCGGCGCACGACTTCTCTGTAGGGAGCCAAACCTGACCAAGCCCAAGGTTCTGGCTATCCGCGAAACGACAGATGCATTGTTTCGGCAGACAGTCGCGGATGGTGCGCTTTTTGCCAGGGCGTTGCCCGCATTTCTGCGCGCCTGCGCGGACGGGCTTGATAGTGTGGCAGGTCCGCAACCCGGCGAAGGTATCACTTTCGAGGCCGCCCTTGCGCGGTCAGCGCTCCGCCTCCTGGCGCCGGAAAGTCACCTCCGTATTCGCATCTGCGGCAATTGCCGCTGGCTGTTTCTGGACCGCAGCCGCAATGGCAGCCGGCTGTGGTGTGACATGGCGGTCTGCGGCAATCGGCAAAAGGCGCGGCGCAATTACCAGCGCCGCAAGGAGATCGGGAAAGGGGAGGCAGGACATGGGTGACCGCGCACACCGGTATCGCAGGGGGATGGGCTTGCTGATGCTTGGAGGTGCGCTATTGCTGGTCACCGCCTGCCGCGACAGTGGCGAAGGCGAGGGGTTCGCCATTGCAGGCAAGATCTTCGTTTTCAACTATCGCGTGGCGACGGCTACCTATCTTGTTAACCTGAAGACATTGCGCCCAGCCTCCGAGGGTTTGACCGCAATCGCGACATTCGAGGACCCGGCAGGCGGCGACCCGATCGTGGTGCGCCGTAAAATCTGGCCGGCGGCGGAAAAGACGACCATCGAAAGCCCGCCGCTGCGCTGCGTCGTCAAGGACCGACCCTACACGGTTTCAATCGCAATCGAGGCGGCGGATGGTGGGGTTTTGCAGACACTCGATACCACCATGGCATCGTCCGAAGACCAGTCCCTGTTGCCGGACCGGCCACTGGTGGTCGGTCCACTCTACGAGGCTAACCCCGAGCTTGTGGGGCATCCAGACGGTAAGCTTGGCGCAACCAACGAGGCAGACTGTCCGGCAGGGCGCTTGGGCAGTAAACCCTAAAAATCGACGGATTGTCCGCGAAGTTGTTCAAGCCTAAGCCTTTTTTAAGGCGCATGTGGCAAGGGTAAGGTCCCTCCTCGTGTGGGAATCCGGTGTGGCCAAAAGAAAAAACAACGAACTGCCAGACGACATCTATATCGCATTCGTAGAAACGTTGTTTCGCGACGGCTCGACTTTGATGATCGGTATGCTTGCGCAGGCGGTAACTGCCGGCCTGGTTTATTCGAGCACATCAGAACCAATTTACCTTGGTATCGGCCTTCTGATGCTGATGGTTGGCACGCTTCGTCTGATCAGTATCGGTCGCTATCGCAACGCCCCACGGTGTGTCGATCGCGCCGAGGCGCGGGCGCGGGAAAACGTCTATATTTTCTGGGGCACGCTGCATGCCTCGACCATCGGGTTGTTCTGTTTTGTCGGGATATACTGGGTCCCATCCCAATTTGCCGAGATCGCATCGGTCTGCGTCACCCTGGCTTCGGTTACATCGATCGCGGGGCGAAACTATGGATCGCCCCGATTGGTGATGGCCCAGATCGTAGCCGCGACCTGGCCGATATCGCTCGGATTCCTGCTCCGGGGCGACATCTACCATGTCATCTTGGGGCTGCTATCGGCACCGTTCTTTTTCGCCATTCGTAAGTTTGCAAAAATTGTGCGCGAGGTGTTGTTTGACGCGCTGTCGGAAAAGAAGAAAGCCAATACCTTGGCCGAGCGCTTCAACCGTGCGCTCAACACAATGTCACACGGCCTGGTTATGCTGGGGCCAGATGGCCGCGTGGTTGTCGCCAATTCAGAAGCTGCGCATCTGATGTCGCTTGCCTCGCCCGATGCTTTGCTGGGCCGGACGATGCACGGCTTGCTGCGGCGAGGTGTGGCTGGCGGAATGCTGGCAATGAAAGATTGTCACTATATCGAGGCTCAGTTGACCCGAGCGCTGAGAGAGGGCCGCGACCGAAAGGTTCTGGTCAGCTTCACCAATGGTCAGCACTACGAATTCTCGGCCCGTGAAGGGCGCAATGAACTTGGTGTGGTGACGTTCGAAGACGTCACCAAGCGGGTTCAGGCTGAGGAAAAAATCCGAACCATGGCGCGTTATGACAGCCTGACGGGGTTGATCAACCGAGCCTATTTTCACGAGCTTGTTTCCGAAGCGATGGCTGTCGGCGACCCGCAACGGCTTTGCGCGCTGGTTGTATTTGACCTGGATGACTTCAAGAGCGTCAACGACACACTGGGCCATCCGGTAGGGGATGGCCTGATCTATGCGGTGGGTGAACGCCTTTCGACCCTGAGTGGTGACGGTGTCTGGATCAGTCGTTTTGGAGGCGACGAATTCATCATCTATTTTGACCGGATCAACGACCGGAGCGAACTTGAGCAGATTTTGAGCGATGCCTTTGTGCGCCTTGAGGGCGAAGCGGATGTCGCGGGTCATGCCCTGCGAATCCAGGCTAGCGCTGGCGCCGTCCTTGCAAACCCGGATGATGGCGGCGTGGACGCGATGATTGTCAAAGCCGATCTTGCACTGCACCGGGCAAAGAACCACGGCAAGAACAACTGGCGGCTGTTCGAGACCGCTATGGATGAGGCGTTCCGCAGCCGACAGTTGATGAAGGCTGATCTGCGCAATGCGGTGGAAGCACGGCGGCTGCGGGTTGTTTACCAGCCGATCGTGTCAATGACGACGATGCGGATATCCAGCTGCGAGGCGCTGTGCCGCTGGGATCATCCCGAACTGGGTCCTATTTCCCCGGCGGTCTTCATTCCGCTTGCGGAGGAGATGGGGATCATCTCCGACATCACCACCTTCATGTTGCAGGCCGCGTGTCACGAATGTGCAAAATGGCCATTGCAAACAGGTGTCTCGATCAATCTTTCAGGCAAGGATTTCCGCGACCGTTCGTTTATCGGGAAGGTTCAGGATGCTTTGAGCAGCTCAGGCCTGGCCCCGGGACGCCTTGAGATCGAGGTTACGGAGACGGCATTGCTGGATGACAAATCGCTCACCAGCCAGTGGATCGCAGAGTTGAAGGCGCTTGGAGTACGGATTGCGCTCGACGATTTCGGGACGGGCTACAGCAGCCTGAGCTATCTGCACAAGCTGCCGCTCGACAAGGTCAAGATAGACCGCAGCTTCCTGGCCGATGTCACGCACAACAAGCGCTCGCTGGACCTGCTCAAGGGGGTGGTGGGATTGTCAAAATCGCTAGGGCTCACTGTCACCATGGAGGGTGTTGAAACGTTCGAACAGCTCAAACTTCTGGCAGTCGATGTTCGGCCAGACCTCGTCCAGGGTTTCCTGTTCGGTTCCGCACTCAGCGCTTCGGGTATCGAAACAATGTCGACCACCAGTTGGCCGTTTGCCAAGGATCTCAAAGCGGCAAAGCGCGCCAAGAGCACCTGAACTTCCCCAATGCGGAAAGCGTTAACCTTAACGTAGGGTTAAGATGCTGCTGCCATATTCTACCTTGAGTTTGCGCTGTCCTGAATTAGGTTGAGGCGCGGCGGAATGCGAGGCGAAATAGATGGATGGCAAGTCAGCACCCTTGGGGGAGGGGCGACGCTCGGAGGAACAAGCTGGAAACACATCCAGCTTTGCGCGCAACGTCCTTGCGGCGCTGGAGCGGACCGAATACCGCCGATGTGACAAGGGTGAGGATCTCGAAGATATCTACAAGCTTCGCTATGCATCTTATCGTTTGAACAATCTCGTTCCTGAGAATCCAGACCATCTCGTTCACGATCCTTATGATGACTTGCCGAATTGCTATCGCTTCGGAATTTACGTTGATGGCCATCTGGTCAGCACGATCCGTCTGCATCACGTGTCCGCTGCCACGCCGAAGTCACCTTCCATGTCGGTGTATGCGGATATCTTGCAGCCGCGTCTTGATGCTGGCGAAAGCTTCATCGACCCCAGCCGCTTTGCTGCCGATGTTGAGTGGTCGCGCACCTATCCCCAAGCGCCGTACCTGACATTGCGGCTGGCGGGGATGGCCTGCTTTTACTTTAACGCTCCCTATTGCATCTCGATGATCCGTGAGGACCACGCTGCCTTCTACAAGCGTGTCTACCAGTCGCGGCCTATCGGGGAAGAACGCCCTTACGCCGGGGTTATCAACTGCTACGCGCTGCTGTACCAAGCCGACGTGCTGGCTATCCAGGACCAGACATTCCAGCGCTTTCCCTTCTTTAAATCAACGCCGCTTGAGCAGCGGCTGATGTTTGGCAAGCAGTCGCATGGTGAGCTTGCACCGCTGACTATCTTGCCAACTGCCAAATATATCCTCGACGCAGCCTGAGGTCTGTCGGGAGCCTTCCCGAGCCTCATGCGTTTTTGTCGGACCCGTTCCTATAACCTGACCAACCACGGAGATTTCATATGGATATTTCAGCTCTGACGATCACGCCAATCATCGCGTTGATCGGTGGCATCCTCATTCTCGTGATGCCGCGGCTGCTCAACTATATCGTCGCGTTCTATCTGATACTGGTCGGTCTGCTCGGGCTTTATCCGAATCTTTTCGGTTGATTGCCGCGAAACAGTTTGCCTGATCCGCGACACGCTCGACCATTGCCCTTCGTCGAGCTTTTCGCTATGTGCCGGGGGAGCGAACCGAGAGGTATTTTCCTATGGCAGATAACACCCCGACCGGCCCGATCCAGCTGGGCGCAGAGATGGACTATAGCGAACACGAAAAGACTTATTCGATGTTCCTGGCTCTCTCCAAATATGTGACGCTGTTTTGCGTCGTGCTGATGATCGCCATGGCCTTCACCTTTTTCACCTCGGCCGGGTTTTTCTCCGGCCTCGTGATGTTTTTCGTGCTGAACGCTGTCGGCGCATTTCTGCTGCGCGGCTAACGTTCAACAGCACCCGCGGACGCGGGATCAATTCCCCCGCGTCTTTTCATGATTACAGTGGAGGATGTTGCGGTGGGGCAGATTGTCTTTGTGCCGAAGGAAACGGATGCGAGCGAGCCGCGTGTGGCGGCCTCTGCTGACACCGTCAAACGCCTGACTGGCCTTGGCCTGCAGGTTGTCGTGGAGGCGGGCGCCGGACGTTTGTCGCGCATTCCCGACGTGGATTTCGAAAAAGCCGGTGCGACAATCGGCAAGGCCACTGATGCAGGCAAGGCTGATGTGGTGCTGAAAGTGCGGCGCCCGAATGCGGCTGAACTGAAAACCTACAAGCCCCAGGCCATCGTCATCGCCACCATGGACCCTTATGGCCATGAGGCTGAGGTGGCTGCGATGGCAAAGGCCGGTGTTACCGCCTTTGCGATGGAATTGATGCCGCGCATCACGCGTGCGCAGGTGATGGACATACTGTCCAGCCAAGCCAACCTTGCCGGCTATCAGGCCGTCATCGATGCGGCAGCCGAATATGACCGTGCCTTGCCGATGATGATGACGGCGGCGGGCACCGTTCCGGCTGCCAAAGTATTCATCATGGGGGTCGGCGTTGCCGGACTTCAGGCCATCGCCACTGCGCGGCGCATGGGCGCGGTGGTTACTGCCACCGATGTGCGCCCCGCTGCCAAGGAGCAGGTTGCCTCGCTCGGCGCAAAATTCCTTGCCGTCGAAGATGAGGAATTCAAGGCGGCCGAAACCGCCGGCGGCTACGCCAAGGAAATGTCAAAAGAATATCAGGCCAAGCAGGCCGCGCTTACCGCCGAGCATATCGCCAAGCAGGATATCGTGATCACCACGGCGCTGATCCCTGGACGCCCGGCGCCCAAGCTGGTGTCGGCTGCCATGGTTGCCTCGATGAAGCCCGGCTCGGTGATCATCGATCTGGCAGTGGAGCGCGGCGGTAATGTCGAGGGTGCCGTTGCCGGCAAGATTGTCACCACCGCCAATGACGTGAAGATTGTCGGGCATCTTAATGTGCCGGGTCGCGTTGCCGCCTCGGCCTCTCTGCTTTACGCCAGAAATCTATACGCCTTCCTCGAGACCATGGTCGACAAGGAGACGAAGCAGATCGCCTTCAACCGCGAGGATGATCTGGTCAAGGCAACCATGCTAACCGTGGGCGGGCAGGTCGTGCATCCTAACTTTGCCGACAAGGCCGACAAGCCAGTGATGGTTGCGGACGCGAAGGCACCACAGGCAGCCAAGCCAGCCGCGCGCAAGAAACCGGCGCAGCCGCGCAAGACCGCTGCCAAGACCGAGGGGGATGCATGATGGAACAGAGTGGATTGGATAAAGCGCTCGAACAGCTCGACCAGGCGGTTAAAGCTGTGCATCAGGGCATTGCCGAGATGGCGCAGACCGATGGCGCGCAGGTTGCGGGCGATGCGCTCCATGCCGCATCAGGCGGCGTGATCGACCCGTTTGTCTTTAGGCTTGCGATCTTCGTTCTGGCGATCTTCGTCGGCTATTACGTCGTCTGGTCGGTCACCCCGGCATTACACACGCCGCTGATGGCAGTTACCAACGCCATTTCGTCAGTCATCGTGGTTGGCGCACTTCTGGCGGTCGGTATCGCTGCCTCCGGGCTTGCCACCGGCTTCGGCTTCATCGCCCTGGTGCTCGCTTCGGTCAACATTTTCGGCGGCTTCCTGGTCACCCAGCGTATGCTGGCGATGTACAAGAAAAAAGATAAGTGAGGGCGCCCCGATGAACGTCAATATTGCGTCTTTCCTCTATCTGGTTTCGGGTATCCTGTTCATTCTGGCGCTGCGCGGGCTTTCGCATCCCACCACCAGCCGACAGGGCAACCGCTTCGGCATGATTGGCATGGGCATTGCCATTGTCACCACGCTGGCGCTTACCACACCCTCGCTCAAAGGTTTGGGCCTGATCCTGCTCGGGCTGGCGATCGGCGGCGGCGTCGGTGCGCTTACCGCGCGCCGTATCGCGATGACCTCGATGCCACAGCTCGTCGCAGCCTTCCACTCGCTTGTCGGCTTAGCTGCTGTCATGGTGGCTGCAGCTGCCATGTACGCTCCCGAGAGCTTTGGTATCGGTGCAACCGGGGCCATCCACGCGCAGGCGCTGGTTGAAATGAGCCTTGGCGTTGCCATTGGCGCCATCACCTTCACCGGCTCGGTGATCGCGTTCCTGAAACTCGATGGCCGCATGTCGGGAAAGCCGATCATGCTGCCGGCTCGCCACATGATCAATATCGCGCTCGGTGCAGCGCTTATCCTGCTCATCATCCTTCTTGTGATGACGCAAAGCACGACGATGTTCTGGCTGATCGTGCTGGTGTCGCTGGCGCTTGGCGTGCTGCTGATCGTTCCTATCGGCGGTGCCGACATGCCGGTCGTGGTGTCGATGCTCAACTCCTACTCGGGTTGGGCAGCGGCTGCTCTTGGCTTCACACTTGGCAATCTGGCGCTGATCATCACCGGTGCTCTTGTCGGTTCGTCGGGGGCGATCCTGTCTTACATCATGTGCAAGGGCATGAACCGTTCGTTCATCTCCGTTATCCTTGGCGGCTTTGGCGGCGAGACGGCTGCTGTTGCCGATGACGGTATCGAGCGCACGGTCAAGCAGGGTTCTGCCGACGATGCCGCCTATCTGATGATGAACGCGCAGAAGGTTATCATTGTGCCGGGTTATGGCATGGCGGTGGCTCAGGCGCAGCACGCAGTCCGCGAAATGGCCGACAAACTGAAGGCAGCAGGCGTCGAGGTGAAATATGCCATTCATCCGGTCGCTGGTCGTATGCCAGGCCACATGAACGTGCTTCTGGCCGAAGCCAACGTGCCTTATGATGAAGTGTTCGAGCTGGAAGACATCAATTCGGAGTTTTCGCAGGCGGACGTTGCCTATGTGATCGGCGCCAACGATGTCACCAACCCGTCGGCGCGCGATGACAAGGCATCACCGATTTACGGCATGCCGATCCTTGACGTCGATAAGGCGCGCACCTGCCTGTTCGTCAAGCGCTCGCTCGGCTCGGGTTATGCCGGCATCGACAACACGCTGTTCTACAAGGATGGAACGATGATGTTGCTCGGCGACGCCAAGAAAATGACGGAGCAGATCGTCAAGGCAATGGACCACTAAGTCCTTTAGGGACGTAAAAAAGGCCCGGCTGCTCACGCAGACCGGGCCTTTTATTGGATCTTGGCGTCAGTTGCCGACCGAGCGGAGGCGAAATTGGGTGACGCCAACTGCCAGATTGAGACCCGTCTGCGCCTGGACACTAACGGGCTGCAACGTAAAGCTTTTGCTTGATCCGCCGATCAACACATTGGCGCCGGCACCCACGACTGCGGTTGCCTCGGCGCTGGCGCCGACATAATCACCGGCAAGTACTCCCGGCGCATAGATCTCGGGGCTTGGTGCCACGACAAGCCACTGCATCATGGTTGTGCCGGTCGTACCGATGTCGAGGCCGAATTTGGTAACGTCGCCGACATAGGTTTCAGCCGCGAACGTCTTCTCAGCGGAATTGAAGGTGCAGCTCAGTTCCTTCTTGGAGCCAATGATGAAGCCGGTGCCCGGCTCGATGGCGCAGTCCAGCACGCCCAGTTCCACACCTTCGGCGGCGAAAGTCGGGGATGCGAGCAGCAGCAGTGCAGTGGCGCTGGCGAGAGCAATGGTCTTCATAGGTATCTCCTGAATTCTTCGTACCGGAGATAACCTATGGCGCGCGACAAGGTTCCTTCGTCAAACGCCATAGCACAGGAGAATGCCAGCTATTGATACCCTGATCAGGTTCCGCGCGTACGGCCCAGGCCGTCCAGTGCGGGTTTGTAGTTTGGGTCGAGCTGCGTGGCACGCGCATAGGATTTTGCGGCGCGCGCCTTGTCGCCACGGCGCTCGTAGATCAGTGCCTGGTTCGCCCAGCTCTCGGCCACCCGGTCATCCAGCTTGATGGCCATGTTGAAGTCGGCAAAGGCGTTTTCTTCATCGTTCTGGGCGATGTAGGAGAGGCCACGGCCATTATAGGGTTCTGCGGAATCGGGTGCGAGCGAGATCGAGGTGGAGAAATCCTCGATGGCAAAGCCGTGCTGGCCCTGCTGCTGATAGATCAGGCCGCGATTGTGATAGGCGCGCGGGTCTGTCGTATCCAGCTGGATGGCCTTCTGAAAATCGTTGAAAGCGTCCTGCGTGCGTCCGGCTTTGCGATAGAGATTGCCCCGGCCGATATAGGCTGCATCATAGCTGGCACTGAGCTGGATCGAGCGGTTGTAGTCGGCAAGCGCTGCCGCCTGATCGCCCAGATAGCGATGGATTAGCGCGCGGTTGGCATAGGCCTGGTAGAAATCGGGCTTCAGCTGCAACGCCTTGTCAAAATCGCGCAAGGCCTCGCGGTATTTGCCGGCACGGCCATAGGCAGACCCGCGTACATTATAGGCTTCCGGGTCGTTCTGGTTGCGGTTGATCACCGCGGTCAGCGACGCAATATTTTCGTCGGAGCCTTGTGCTGTGTCGATGCTGGTAATCTCGCCGCCGGGTCCGCCTGTTTGGCAGGCAGCCAGCGGAAGCACAGCGATCATTGCCAGTGCCAGGGTGTGTCTGCGCCAGCCCGCCATGTTCGGGGCTATCAAAACTTTGCGCATACCATTCGTTCCCTCTCGCCTTGCCGCTTTGAACGACAGGTTCATCAATAGCAGTTCGGCACCATTTTACCCGCCGAAACTAAAAAGGTGGTGACGATTCTCATCGCCCCACCTTGGTAACTAGCGCGGGAAAAAGGATAAAACAGGGCGATCTCAGCGTGCCGGACGGGCAACGACCGGCGCCGGCTTGGCGCCTGGCAGCAGACCCTCGCGCTGGGCGCGCTTGCGCGCCAGCTTGCGGGCGCGGCGCACGGCTTCAGCCTTTTCGCGGGCGCGTTTCTCAGATGGCTTCTCGTAGTGGTCGCGCATCTTCATTTCGCGAAAAATGCCTTCGCGCTGCATTTTCTTCTTCAGTGCGCGAAGCGCCTGGTCAACATTGTTGTCGCGGACGAGTACCTGCACGTGGGCTCCTGCCTACCGTTCTTTTTCAGAGTAAAACCACCAAGCAAGCAGCAATAGCTGCATGCTCTCGCAGTGCTTCCACCGCGAATTGGAGCGGCTCTTAGCAGAATCGGATAGCGAAGTCGAGAGCGGTTATCGTTGCATCAGCCGGGTTTTTTGCGCAGCGCGTGAACCGTTGCATCGGCATCGCTTTTGGCGCGCATCAGCGGTGGCCACACCTGGTTGCGACCGTTCCTCTTGGCGGCATAGAGCGCGACATCGGCAGCTGCAATCAGCTCGGGGCCGGAAATCGTGGAAACAGGAGCCGCAGCCACACCGAAGCTCGCCGTGACGACGGCGCGCGCTCCCATACCTTCGTGCGGCATTGCCAAGGATTCGATAGAGCGTCGAATGCGCTCGGCGATCCGGATCGCGTCGGAAGCCTCGATATTGGGGAGCAGAACAAGCAGTTCCTCGCCGCCATAACGCACTGCAAGGTCTGATTGCCCGCGCAGCTCAGCACGGATGCAAGCTGCGATCCGTTTCAGACAGGAATCGCCCGCGGTGTGTCCGTACCAGTCGTTGAAGGGCTTGAAATGGTCGATGTCGAGCAGGATTACGGCGACAGGGGAGATGACATCACCCTGTTTCCATAGTTCCTGCATGCGGTCCGTCAAGTAGCGGCGATTGGCGAGGTCGGTCAGCGGATCGTGTTTGGCTTCATTTTCTACCTCATCGTGGCGCAGGCGGTCGCGCAGGGTGTGCAGGTATGACCGGCGGCTGTCGCGCTCGAGATAGAAATTGCTGACAAGGGTCAGGTAGGCAGCGACCGAAAGCGTCGTCGTTGAAATCGCTGCGGTTGCCCAGCTCATCTGGTCGCTCATGACGACCGCGATGGAATGCATGATGACAATAATAATTGAGGCAGTGAGCGCGTAGCGATGCGGCAGGCGCTGGATGGTGTTCATGTAGAGTACAACCAACAGGACAAAATACTGGTAATGCGCCGCCGCCGGTGACGTGGTCAGCAGGAAGACGGCCAGGACCTGTGCTGAAATGACAATGGGTATTGATGCGGCCAGGCTTTCACGAACAACCCTGGACGCGTTTCGGCTGATCACCCAGGCAATGGCGATGATCCACGGCGTTACCAGACCGAAATGCTGGAGGAATGCCCAATAAAACTGGTCGGGTATTAAAAGCCAGTCGCAAATCAGGAAGAGATTGTAGATCACGATCAGCGTGGGAATGGCGGCGCGGAACCGTTGAATCCGCCGTTCGCGCATGTCGATCTCGCGCTGCTGCTCGAGTTCAGGCGGAAAATCCAGCCCTTTATGACGCCTGGCAATGAACGCCTCAACGGTTTTCAGGCTTGGAGAAATTTCCGTCATTCCCATAGTCCCCCTGCAGGATCGGCCTATCTTGCCAGTTGCCCGCTTGAACCCATTGTCGCCCCTGGGTCTTAATCAATCCGTAATCGGTCCACGCTGGCAGCCGTTTCAGCCCACCGAGGAAGCGTAAAATAGTTGCAACCAAAAAGTGTATTTACTAAAAATACACCTATGATGAGAATCACCAAGTTGAAGCCTGATGCATGAACCGCTTGTCGACCTGTTGCCCGCACCGAGCATTCTTCAGGCGATGGCAGGGATCATAGGGTCGGAAATGACGCGTGCAACGGTCATCGTGCCGGTCTATCCGGGCAAATCCGGTGATGATCGAATCACCGTGACGTGGGCGAGGGTGAGGAAGCCTGGACCCACACTGTGATGATCTGGGAGCGTACGGTCGGATTGCCCTGCGAAATCGAGGTGGGAGCTGATTTTCTGGCGGCTCAGCGGGGTCGCATCGTAGATCTGGCCTACAGCGTCCGATGTGCCGATGGCAGGACGAGGCACTCGCATAAGCGCCCCATCCTGCTCTGCTTCGTGCCAAATTTCGATGGCAGGGAAGCGCCGCCGCCTTCAGGTCCGGGTGATGGAGACGCCACCATCGGCATAAAGCGCTGTGCCGGTGGTGAAACTTGACCAGTCGGACGCCAGATAGAGTGCCGAGTAGGCAATTTCTTCCGGCCGGCCGATACGCTTCATGGCATGAAGCCCCTCTACGAAGCTGCGTTCCTCAGGCGACTTGAAGGTTGCCATCGCGGTATCTGTGCCGCCGGGCAATAGCGCGTTGACGCGCAGGCCCTCGCGTCCATATTCGGCGGCCAGCACCTGGGTCAGGCCGACGACGCCAGCCTTGCCAGCGGCATAGGCGGCCATGCCAGGCAAGCCGACAGTCGAGCCGACGAAGCTGGAGGTGAAGATCAGTGACCCGCCGCCGCGTGCCAGCATCGCGGGGATCTGATATTTGGCGGCGAGGAAGGCGCTGGTCAGATTGGTATCGATGACATCGCGCCAGGTTTGTTCGGCCATCTCCGGCACCGGGCCCATGGCGCCGACAAGACCGACATTGTTGAAGGCGATATCGAGCCCGCCGAATTCGCTGACAGCCAAGTCCACCAGTGCTTTGGCATAGGCTGCGTCATTGACGTCGCCGGGCAGGATCATTGCACTGCCTCCGTCGCCGGCTATTTCGTCTGCCAGCGCTACCAGTTCCTTTTCGCGGCGTGCCGCAAGGACAAGACTTGCCCCGTGAGCGGCAAACAGCTTGGCCGTCGCACGGCCTATACCCGAGCTTGCGCCGGCAATAAGCGCGACCTTGTTTTGAAGTGTGTGCATGATAAACCCTCGTGACGGGCCGGCCCAGCGCCGGCTCGCTGGGGGAGATCGCAAATCACCAGCCATGCTCCCACCCGAAACCGGACAATGTCTGCACCGCAGTCGGCTGGCGCAAAACGGCAATGGCCGTCGCAAACAGTGCGAAGGTGACAGCGGCTTTTCGCTAGTGATACACGTCGCGCTCAGGTGAAGTCCGCTTCGCCGACAGGAAGAGGCACTGGATTTAATGCGGAAATATTCGGTTTTTGCCATCGCCCGTGAGGCCATACGCGGACACAAGGGGTGGGAAGCGCAGTGGCCGTCGCCCGAGCCCAAGAACGAATATGATGTGATCATCGTCGGAGCAGGCGGGCATGGGCTGGCGACTGCCTATTACCTGGCCAAGGAACACGGCATCACCAATGTCGCGGTGTTGGAAAAGGGCTGGCTTGGCGGTGGCAATACCGGCCGCAACACCACCATCATTCGCTCCAACTATCTCTATGACGAGAGCGCCGGCATTTACGACCACGCGGTGAAGCTGTGGGACGGGCTGTCGCAGGATCTCAACTACAACGTCATGTATTCGCCGCGCGGCGTCATGATGCTGGCGCATAATGTGCACGATGTGCAGGTGCTGAAGCGCCACGTTCATGCCAACCGGCTCAACGGCATCGACAATGAATGGCTGACACCGCAGGAGGCCAAGCATTTCTGCCCGCCGCTCAACATATCGCAGACGGCGCGGTACCCGGTCATGGGCGCCACATTGCAACGGCGTGGCGGCACCGCGCGCCATGATGCGGTGGCCTGGGGCTATGCGCGCGCGGCTTCAGACCGCGGCGTCGACATTATTCAGAATTGCGAGGTCACCGGCATCAAGCGCGCCAGCAACGGTCGGGTGACCGGGGTCGAAACCTCGCGCGGTTTCATTGGTGCGAAGAAGGTTGGCGTGGTTGCTGCCGGCCATTCTTCGGTGCTGATGAACATGGCAGGCGTGCGCATGCCGCTGGAAAGCTATCCGCTGCAGGCGCTGGTGTCGGAGCCGGTCAAGCCGGTGTTTCCATGCGTGGTCATGTCCAACACGGTGCACGCCTATATTTCGCAGTCCGACAAGGGCGAGTTGGTGATCGGCGCTGGCACCGACCAATATATTTCCTATTCACAAACCGGCGGCCTGCACATTCTCAATCATACGCTGGACGCCATCTGTGAGATGTTCCCGATGTTCACCCGCATGAAGATGCTACGTTCCTGGGGTGGCATTGTTGATGTCACGCCGGACCGTTCGCCGATCCTGGCCAAGACGCCGGTGCCGGGGCTCTATGTCAATTGCGGCTGGGGCACGGGCGGCTTCAAGGCAACGCCGGGCTCCGGTCATGTCTTTGCGCACACGATCGCCACCGACATGCCGCACGCCATCAATGCGCCCTTCACGATCGAGCGTTTTCGCACCGGCCGGCTGATCGACGAGGCGGCGGCAGCTGCCGTCGCGCATTGAGGCTTGTCGGGATGTGGAGCGTCGATCAAACCACGCAGACTGAAGCCGGCATTGTGGCCTGGGGCAAGGGCGGCAGCGGGCCAGATCTTATCCTGGCGCATGGCTGGCCGTGGTCATCGTTCAGCTGGCACCGGGTCATTCCCGAGCTGGCCAAACACTTCACCTGTCACTGGTTCGACATGCCGGGCTATGGGCGTTCTGAAATGCGCAGCGGCCAGTCGACGGCGCTCGATGTGCAGGGCGAGGTGTTTGCCGAAATGGTCTCGTTTTGGGGCCTGTCGAAGCCACGTGTGCTTGGCCATGATTTCGGCGGTGCGGTGACGCTGCGTGCGCATCTGCTCGGCGGTGTGGATTATGAAAAACTTGTGCTGATGAATGTCGTGGTGCTTAGCCCCTGGGGTTCGGCGTTCTTCGATCATGTCGGGCGTCATGTCGATGCGTTCACCGGCCTGCCACCGCACATCCACGAAGCGGTGGCGCGCGCCTATATCAAAGGTGCCATGGTCAACGAACTGGATGCCGGCGATTTCGATCAGCTGTTGAAGCCTTGGCTGAGCGAAGGAGGCCGTGCCAGTTTCTACGCCCAGTTCGCGCAGGCCGATGACCGCTACACGGATGATTTTGGACCGCTACTGAATCACATACGCTGCCCGGTCGCAATCCTGTGGGGTGAGGATGATCCCTGGATACCCATCGCGCGCGGAAAGATGCTCCACGAAAAGATCCCCGGCTCGACATTCGAGGCGCTGACTGGTGTCGGTCATCTGCCTCAGCTTGAGGCGCCGGACAGGGTTGTCGCCCGTCTTCTCCACGCGCTCCAGACATGAAGATTGCAGGATAGTCATGCTTTTGATCCACTGCCCCTATTGTGACGAAGAACGTCCCGAGCTTGAGTTTCGTGGTGCCGGTGAGGCGCATATAGCGCGCTCGGGCGATATTGCGGAAACAAACGATGCGGATTTTGAGGCGTTCTTCTTTATCCGCACCAATCCCAAGGGCGTGATTTATGAGCGCTGGCGCCATATCCATGGCTGCGGGCGATTTTTCAATGCCGCACGCGACACGGTCACCGACAAGTTTTTTCTCACCTACAAGGCCGGTGAGCCAAAACCGTCCAAATTGCCCAAAGCCTCGTCGGCGCCTGCAGCCTACGCCAACCGTCCGCCGCGCCAGCTGAATGCGCGTGCAACCGGCAAGAAGAGTGCGTCATGAGCCAGAATTTTCGTGTCGCCGGCGCAGGCCGGCTAGCTGGTGCCAAAACCGTCCGCTTCACTTTCGACGGCACATCCTTCGAGGGAATGGAAGGCGATACGCTGGCTTCCGCGCTTTTGGCCAATGGCGTGCATCTTGTCGGGCGCTCGTTCAAATATCACCGCCCACGCGGCATTCTCTCAGCCGGGTCTGAAGAGCCCAATGCATTGATGGAGATTTCTCGTGACGATGCCCGCAGGACGCCCAACGTGCGCGCCACCGTGCAGCAGATCTATTCCGGGCTGCAGGCGAAATCGCAGAACCGCTGGCCCTCGCTCGGGCTTGATGTCGGTGCCATCAATGATCTGATGTCGCCGATGTTTTCGGCCGGGTTTTACTACAAGACTTTTATGTGGCCGAAGGCTGCCTGGAAAAGCTTCTACGAGCCCAACATCCGCGCGGCAGCGGGTCTGGGCGTAGCACCTGACAAACCCGACCCGGATCATTATGCGGCACGGTATGCGCATTGCGATGTGCTGGTCCTGGGCGGCGGTGCTGCCGGCTTGGCGGCGGCGCTTGCGGCGGCGCAGACGGGTGCCACGGTTATCGTCTGCGACGAACAGGCCGAATTCGGCGGCGCGCTGCGCTTTGAAAATGGTGCGGAAATCGACGGCCGGAATGGCTGGGACTGGGCGCAGGCGACTGTCGCAAAACTCGCTGCCATGGACAATGTGCGGCTGTTGCCGCGCACCACCGGATTTGGCTATTATGCGCAAAATTTTGTCGCGCTTGCCGAGCGGGTAACCGAGCATCTGGCAGCACCAGAAGCCGACATGCCGCGCGAGCGACTGTGGCAGGTTCGTGCCAGCCGCGTAGTGCTGGCCACCGGCGCTATTGAGCGTCACATGGTGTTTGCCGGAAATGATCGGCCAGGTGTCATGCTGGCCTCTGCCGCGCGCACTTACCTCAATCATTATGGCGTAGCCGTTGGCAAGAAGGTCGGTGTCTACACAGCCAATGATAGCGCTTATGCCGCCGCCATCGATTTGAAGAAGGCGGGGATCGAGATCGCGGCGATTGTTGATATCCGCGACAATCCAACCGGAGTTCTGGTTGATGAAGTGCGCGCGCTGGGCATAGAGATTCTTGCTGGCCGCGCGGTGATCCGCACCCATGGCCGGCTGCGCATATCCTCCATGGTGGTGCAGCCCAAGGCAGGCGGCGGCGAGCGACGGATCGAGATCGACGCACTCGTCATGTCGTCGGGCTGGACGCCGTCGGTTCACCTGTTTTCGCAATCGCGCGGCAAAGTGGCGTTTGACGAGACGACACGGCGCTTTTTGCCCGGCACCTACGCGCAAGACTGCGTTTCCGTCGGTGCCTGCGGTGGAGCCGATACGCTTGATGTAACCATTTCCGGTGCGCTGAAGGCTGGCGAACGGGCCGCGCGCGATGCCGGCTTTACGGCAGGCGAGAGCTTAAAGCTGAAGGCCTCGTCCAGCGAAAGCTGGTCTGGCACCATGCTGGGCGATGGGCCGGGTGACGATCAGGCAAAAGCCTTTGTCGATTTCCAGAACGATGTCACTGCCAAGGATATCAAGCTTGCGGTGCGCGAAGGGATGCGCTCCATCGAGCATGTGAAACGGTTCACCACCACCGGTATGGCAACCGATCAAGGCAAGACGTCCAATATGCACGGGCTGGCGATTGCCGCCGAGGCGCTGGGCAATGAGATCCCGCAGGTCGGGCTCACCACCTTCCGCGCGCCCTATACGCCGGTGACGTTCGGCTCCATCGTCGGCCATGCGCGCGGCGAATTGTTTGATCCGACGCGCAAGACTGCCATTCATCCGTGGGCGCAGGCGCATGGGGCGGTGTTCGAGGATGCCGGCCAGTGGAAACGGGCCTGGTATTTCCCGCGTAATGGCGAGGATATGCACCGGGCTGTCGACCGCGAATGTGTCACCGTGCGCAAGGCCGCCGGCCTGTTCGATGCCTCGACGCTCGGCAAGATCGAGGTGGTTGGTCCAGATGCGGCCAAGTTCATGGAACTGCTCTACACCAATCCGTGGGAAAAGCTCGACGCCGGCCGCTGCCGCTATGGCATCATGCTGCGCGAGGACGGCTTTATCTATGATGACGGCGTGGTCGGGCGGCTTGCTGCAGACCGTTTCCATGTCACCACCACCACCGGCGGTGCGGCGCGCGTGATGAACCACATGGAAGACTATCTCCAGACCGAATTTCCGCATCTCAATGTCTGGCTGACTTCGATTTCCGAGCAATGGGCGGTCATTGCCGTGCAGGGGCCGAAATCGCGCGACATCATTGCGCCGCTGTTCGAGGGTATCGACCTGTCGGATGCGGCGATGCCGCATATGTCGGTGCGCGAGGGCAAAATCTGCGGCGTGCCGACACGGCTTTTCCGCATGTCGTTCACCGGCGATCGTGGCTTTGAGGTCAATGTGCCGGCCGATTATGGCCAGGCGGTCTGGGAGGCTCTGTGGGCAGAGGGTGAAAAGCACGGCGCCTGTGCCTATGGCACCGAGGCCATGCACGTGCTGCGCGCCGAAAAGGGCTATATCATCGTCGGGCAGGATACCGACGGCACAGTGACGCCAAGTGACGCCGGGCTCGATTGGGCCGTGGGCAAAAAGAAGACCGACTTCGTCGGCATTCGCGGTCTGAAGCGCCCTGACCTCGTCGCCGAAGGCCGCCGCCAGCTGGTGGGGCTGAGGACGAAGGATCCCAAGATCATGCTGGAAGAGGGAGCACAGATCGTTGCCGATCCCGCACAGCCAATCCCGATGAAAATGATCGGCCATGTCACATCGAGCTATTGGTCTGAAAATTGCGGTCATTCCATTGCTCTGGCGCTGGTGGAAGGCGGGCAGAAGCGTCTCGGCGAGACGCTTTATGTGCCGATGCCCGGCCGCACCATCCAGGTTGAGGTGACGGACATGGTGTTCTTTGATGAAAAGGGAGGGCGCCTCCATGGCTAAATCCGCCGCTAAAATCGCCACCGCCGAGCGCCGACCCGCGCAGGACGGACGGCAGCACGAAGCACCGGGCGTCGTGATCAAGACGCTGCCGCCGGCACAGCGGCTGGCGCTGCGTGTCGGTGAAAAGTCAGTACCTTCCCTGTCGCGCGCGCTCGGCCTGTCGCTGCCCAAGAAGCCCAAGACGTCGACCATCAAGGGAGGTCGCATGGCGCTCTGGCTCGGCCCCGACGAATGGCTGGTGATCGATGAAGCGGGCGGCGATCCGCTGGCTGATTGCGCCAGCGTCAAGGCTCTGCATTCGGCGGTCGGCGTCTCGCACCGCAATGTCGCGATCTCGGTTTCCGGTCCGGCGGCTGCGGCGACGATCAATGGCGGCTGCCCGCAGGATTTGTCGCTTTCCGCATTCCCGGTCGGCGCCTGCTCGCGTACCATTTTGGGCAAGTCCGAGATTGTCCTGCTGCGCACCGGGCCGGAAAGTTTCCGGGTCGAGTGCTGGCGGTCATTTTCGGATTATGTCTGGGCGTTTCTGACGGAGGCGTCCCGCTCGGCTGCGGCTTGACTTCCGGAACTGAGGAGCTGTTGATTTAGTTGCTGCATTCACAGGAGCAACAGCCATGAGCGACCAAACCTCTGACGCTGCCGTCACGCAGGCCACCACCACCCAAGTTGAGGTCACCAAGACCGAGACCGGTACTCATTCCAATTCCGATCAGCGCTTTGGCGACGGTGACAAGAAAAACGGCGGCACCGACAACGAAGCTACCAAATCCAACCGCAGCAAATTGTCCCGTCAGGATCAGGAAGACCAGCTGGATAGGGGGCTTGAAGGAAGTTTTCCGGCCAGTGATCCGGTGTCGATCACGGTCTCCACTATTCCCGGCAAACCGAGGCGGTAAGCCACGTGAGGCGCGGCGAACTTCCGTCGCCTCATCTAATTTGACGACAAGCCGCTGCCGTCGGCCGCCAGCACGTGGCCTTCATAGAGTAATTCTTCGGGTTGGCGGCAAATAGGATCGCTCGATTTGCATGACGGCAATCGATCTCGAGTCGGACGTTACGACGTTCATTGCCACTGTCCGCAAGCAAACATCCTACAGCTACTTACATCGACGGCTTGACGCCTGTTTTGGTAAATTCGAGAACCAACACCCGCTTCTGAAAAGCTGGCACCCATCCAGGTTGCCGCCGATGCTCAAATCCCTCGGTGAACACGAAACGTTGCTGTAATCGAATTATTGACAAAATCTTGTCAGAAATGATATTATAGATCTCAATGAGGTATCCCATGCTTTACAAGCTAGAGGTCGAAAACTTCTTCTCCATCCGCGATCCGCAGGTGCTCGACTTGTCGGTGGACGGAAAAGTGCCTGATCCTGAAGGCCGTTATGCCCCCATCTTCGAGGGTGCGGACATGCGCGCGCCGAAAGTCGTCGCCCTCTATGGCGCGAACGCCTCGGGCAAAACGACGGTGCTGCGCGCGCTCGAATTCGTCGTGACGATGATCCGCGACAGTGTAGCGCGCACGGTTCCAGACTTCGCCGGCATCGAGCGTTTCAACGACGTTGAATCCGCCAATCGACCTATCCGGTTCGCGATCGAGCTGGGGGGCATCATGAACCTGACGCCGGAAGTCTTTCAGCGCGTTACGAGCGGCGAAAAGGTCGAGCAAGGCACTTATCGCTACGAACTGGAAATCGAACTCAAAGAGGGGCTCGCGGTACGGATCGCGTCCGAGTCGCTACGCCAGAAGCCGAACGGACAAGGGAAATGGCAGCGCGTCTATGAGCGCGATGCTGAGGGAAAGGTGAAGGACTCTAAAAACTTCAGCCTCTCGGGCTTCCAGCACCTCGTGAAGACGCTCGCGGGCAATCACACGGTGCTGTCGTCATTCGCGAAATTCCAGCACCCGACCGCGCAGCTTCTCGTGGATACGGCTCGCAAAGCCTTCTTCCAAATTGAGTCTGTGCACTCCTTCGTCGATCGCGACGTGATCGACTATCTGAAGAACCAGCCCAACGTCGTCTCGCGGCTGAAGGATGAGCTAAGCCGCATCGACGTGGGCGTGGAAGGGATGCGCTTTCAGCATACGGACAACGGGCCGTTGCTGCTGTTCAAGCACGCGGGGCTTGCGGTCGAAATGCCATGGCTGATGGAAAGCCACGGCACTCGGGCCTTTATCAAGATGTTCCCGTTCATCATAAGCGCGCTCGACACTGGCGGTATCGCCGCGATCGACGAAATGGACGCGGCCATTCACCCGAACATGCTGCCCGAACTGGTGCGCTGGTTCTATGAGGCTTCGGGGCGCAACAAGTTCGAAGCACAGCTCTGGCTTTCCTGCCATTCGGCATCGCTGCTTGATGACCTTAACAAGGAGGAAATTGTGATCTGCGAGAAGGACCGGCAGGGCCGCAGCCACTTTTACAGCCTCATGGACGTGAAGGTGCGCCGTGACGAGAACCACTACCGCAAATATTTGAGCGGTGCATACGGTGGGGTTCCACACCTCGGATGAGCCGTCGTCGCCCGCCATATATCGCGCTTCGCCGTCCGGTTTATATCGGTTGCGAGGGCGCGTCAGAAGTTGGTTATGCCGGCTTTCTGCAAGATTTGATCCGCGACGCCAATTTGCCAGTACATCTGCACGTTGAGGAATTGGGGCCGGGGACCGGCGATCCGCTGTCGCGTATCGAGATGGCGGTGCTGCGCTTGAAGCTACTCCGCAGGAAACGCAGTGCGCCCGCGGAACGCTTCGCGCTTTTGGATTTTGACCAGGCCGAGCGCGATCCGCAACGTGCCGAGCGAACTCGCAAGCTCGCGGTCGACAACGGAATTACGATTCTCTGGCAACGGCCCTGCTTTGAGGCCATGCTGCTGCGCCATCTGGAGGGCAAGGCTGCCAACCGCCCGCCCGATACGCCGGGGGCGGTCAAGGCGCTCGAAAAGGAATGGCCGGAATACAAAAAGCCCATGACGCGCGCCAATCTGGCTCGCCGAATTAATCGGGATGCCGTCCTGCGGGCAGCTGGCGTCGAGGCCGAACTGCAAGCTCTGCTACGCTGTATCGGGGTGCTCTAGAGATCGAGAGACGCGCAACTTCCGCGCGCTGTATGGTCGCTGGCGGCGTGTACCGGTGGCAACGGCAGCTCACTACATGCATGCCCGGAACCGGATATTTTCGGAATCTGCCCCCTTATGGCTATTGAGGAGGTGTCCGCTTTCTCGACCGCCAACGCGAAAGCTGTCCGACCGGACCTCCCCCCATCTCAGCCTTTCGCGTCGCGCCCACGCTCTAAATCGACGTAACCCCACCATCCACCGCCAGCGCGTGCCCCGTCATGAACGAGTTCTTCGGGTCGGCGGCGAACAGCACGACCTCGATCACCTCGTCGATTTCGGCGACGCGGCGCATGGGTACGCCGCGGGTGAGGCCGGCAAGGGCTTCGGTCTGGTGGCCGCCTGCCAGTTTGACCAGGTCGCCGACCATCGCGGTGCGGGCGTAGGACGGGCAGACGGCATTGATGCGCACGCCCTTGGCGGCGTATTCGGCGGCGGCAGAGCGGGTCAGGCCGAGGACGCCGTGCTTGGCGGCGGAATAGACGGAAAGCCGCGTTGCACCGGTAAGGCCCGCGACCGATGAAAGATTGACGATTGCACCACCGTGACCGCGCGCGCGGTTCTGCTTCACCATGGCCGGAATCTGATGCTTCATGGCAAAGAACACGCCTAGCAGATCGACCTCGAGAATGCGCCGCGCCTCGTCGGAAGGCACCTGCGCCAGCTTCACGAAGCTTTGCGCTACGCCGGCATTGTTGATGGCGATGTCGAGTGCGCCGAAGCGTTTGACGGCAAGCTTTACCAACGCTTCGGAGGTTGCTTCGTCGGCGATGTCGCCGGCCAGCGTCGCGGTCTCGCAGTCCAGCCCGGCAGCGAATGCTTCAACAGCTTCAGCGTCGAGATCGGAAAGCACAAGCCGTGCGCCCTGATCGGCCAAGCGCTCGGCGGTGCAACGGCCAAAGCCGCCGGTTGCGCCGGTGATCAGAACCGTCAAACCCTCAAAACGGTTCATTGCACTTCCTGACATTCAACCCGTTATTTTCTATTGTCCCGGCGCAGTGCTTTTGGTGGTTTGGTGCGGATGCGTCAAGGGGAGGGGTGTTGTCGGCGGCTAAAGGATTGTGCACCGGGCAGATCAGGCAGTCTCTGCCTTCTTCTCAATCACTGCGATGGTCAGCCATTTGGCCTGGATCGCCGGTTTGAGCGAGTTCTCGACTTCAATCGTTACATTATAGGCGATCTGTATCCAGCCCGAGGGGCGTGCATTGACATCGGCCAGGACGAAGCGGGCGCGGATGCGGGCGCCGGATTTTACCGGGGTGATGAAACGCAGCTTGTCGAAGCCGTAGTTGATGGCAATGTCCGAGCCTGCAAGGCCCGGTAACGTTTCGAAAGTCATGGCGGAGAGCATCGAGAGGGTGAGGAAGCCATGCGCGATGGTGCCCCCAAACGGGGTCTCTGCGGCTGCCCGCTCTGGATCGACATGGATGAACTGGTGGTCGTCGGTGGCGTCGGCAAACTGGTCGATCATCTTCTGGGTCACCACGCGCCATGGTGACAGGCCGACTTCCCTGCCGACATTCGCCTTTAATTCATCCAGCGTGATCGATTTCAAGAAATTGCTCCATTCTCAAAATTGCATTCCTTGAAACGCATCATGGCTGGATCATTCATACCATGATCCAAAATGCACAAATACAATGACGATATGCCAATGTCACCACCGTCGCCCGTCGAAACGGTCGATCATGCTGTGTGTTCCCTGTATGGCTTGGAGGTGCGCCGCGCAGTGCCGTCTCAGGCGGGCTCGATAACGGTGTTGGCGGCCTCATCCAGTTCGCGCTTGAGACGGGTCTCTTCTTCCACGTTGGGTGTGACGAAGCGGCCCAGCAGGAGATACGCGACCGGGGTCAGGTAGAGCGTCGAGACCGTGGCAAGGCCAAGGCCGCCGACAATCACCCAGCCAAGGGCAACGCGCGCTTCAGCGCCGGCGCCCGATGCCAGCACCAGCGGCAGGCCGCCCAGAACGGTACAGATCATGGTCATCATGACGGGACGCAATCGGATATTAGCGGCTTCCTCGATGGCCTGGCGCACATTGAGGCCGCGCTCGCGCAACTGGTTGGCGAATTCGACGATCAGGATGCCGTTCTTGGCCATCACGCCGACCAGCAGCACCAGGCCGATCTGGCTGTAGGCATTGAGGCTGGTGCCGGTCAGGATCAGAGCGAACACTGCGCAGGCAAGGCCAAGCGGCACCGTCGCCATGATGATGATGGCGCTGACGAAGCTTTCGAACTGCGCCGCCAGCACCAGCAGGATGATGATGATGGCGAAGCCAAAAATGGTCAGCATGCCGGAATTGGTTTCGTCGAGTGTTGCCGCTTCTGCCAGTGGCACGATGCGCATGCCGGGCTTCAGGATCGGTGCGGCGATGGCGCGGACCTCGGACAATGCATCGCCGAGTGCTGCATCAGCGGCCAGGGTGGAGGTGACCGAGACCGATGGCTGCTGTTTTTCGCGGGTCAGCGAGGGAGGCACCGCGCGTTCGGTCAGCGTGGCAATCGTCGACATCGGTACAAAGCGTTCGTCGCCGGTCTTGATGAAAACGTTTTCCAGGTCGGTCGGGTCGTTGATCGGGTTGGAAGACGAGACCAGTTTCACGCCATAGGAGCGGTCGGCAATGTAGACATCGCCAATGTCGTTGCCATCGAGCATCGCCTGCAAGGTGACAGCAAGGTCGGTAATGTCGATGCCGAGGTCAGACGCTCGGGCGCGGTCGATCTGGACGGCGAGCTGGGGCTGGGTCGGGTCGACTGATAGGCGGGCCTGCTGGAAGCGCGGGTCCTTCTGCATCTCCTCGATGATCTGCCCGGCAACGCTTGCCAGCGCAGTGCGATCATTTCCCACCAGGGCGAATTGCAGGCCGCTGCCGGCACCACGAATGCCCAGGCTGTTGGGCTGCATGGCGAAGATGCGCAGGCTGGGGATCTGGCGGGTCAGTTGGTTGAGCTCGGCCACGATCTCCTGCTGGCTGCGGGTTCGCTCCTCCCATGGTGCCAGCTTCAGCACCATGAACCCGGAATTGTAGGAGGCGCTCATGCCGGCAATGGCAAACGTGCTCTCAATTTCTCCGGACTCGCGAAACGGGACGATCATCGCCTCGATCTTGCGCATCTGCTGGGTGGTGTATTCGAGGCTGACGCCCTGAGGCGCGTTGACCCGCAGCGCAACGACGGACCGGTCCTCGCTTGGCGTGAGTTCCTGGCGGATGGTGCCGAACAGCGCAAACGCCGCGCCGGCGAAGAGGACAGCAACCAGAACCACCAGCATCGGCGCATCGAGGCAGACTTTCAGGCTGCGCTGGTAGAGCCTGCCCAGTTGCGCGCCCAGCCGCGCCACCAGACCCGTGCGTTCGGCCTTTTGTGTCGGTGCGGATTTCAGCACACGCGAGGCGAGCATCGGGCACAGTGTCAGCGCAACGATGCCCGAGAGCGTGACGGCGATGGCCAGGACGAAGCCGAATTCGCGGAACAGCCCGCCTGTCTGTCCGGGCAGGAAGGAGATCGGCACGAATACGGCAATCAACGTGGCTGTGGTCGCCATGACGGCAAAGAAGACTTCCTGCACGCCAAGCACGGCCGCAGCGCGCGGGCCCATGCCGGCATTGCGGCGGCGTACGATGTTTTCCAGCACCACAATGGCATCGTCGACCACAAGCCCCGTCGCCAGCACCAGCGCCAGAAGGGTGAGGATGTTGATGGAGAAGCCGGCCAGATAGATCGCCGCCACAGTGCCGATCATCGCCACCGGCATGGCCGCCCCGGGGATCAGCGTGGCGCGCCAGTCGAGCAGGAAAAGGTAGATGACGACCAGCACGATCACGACCGACAGCGCAATTGCGATCTGCACCTCATGAACGGCCCCGCGCACGAAAACCGCATCGTCGCTGGTGATCTTGATGATCATGCCCTGCGGCAGGCTTTTCTGGATCGTTTCGATGGCCGAGGTGATGCCGGTCGAGATGTCGAGCGTGTTGGATTCGGCAGCGCGCACGATGCCGATGCCAATGCCTGTGCTGCCATCGGAGCGCAGCGAACTCTGGCCGATATCGCTGCCCAACGTCACCGTGGCAACGTCGCGGATATAGGTGCCGTCGGAGATGATCAGGCTTTCGAACTGCTCGGGCGTGGTCACGTCAGCGGTGGTGCGCACGATCAGGTTCTGGTCGCTGGTGGTGATGGAACCTGCGGGCGTATCAAAGGCGACACTTGCCAGCGCGCGACGCAGATCGGCAACAGTCAGGCCAAGACTTGCCAGCTTTGCCGGGTTGACATCGATGCGGAAAATCTTCTCACGGTCACCGTAGACCTGAACGTCTGCAACGCCCGGTACAGCGGCCAGTGTGTCCTCGATCTGGTCCTGAACCAGAATGGTCATGTCCTCGATCGACATTGTGGGCGACGTTACGGCAAGTCGCATCACTGCGTCTGAATTCGCATCGGCCTTGACGATCCGTGGGGCATCGGCTGCATCGGGCATCTGGTTGGTGACGCGGCTCACCGCATCGCGCACATCGGAGGCTGCGACGTTGAGATCGACACCGTCGCTAAATTCGATGGTGACACGGCTACTGCCGAAGGAAGAGGATGATGAGATTGCCTTGACGCCGGAGACGCGGGCTACAGCACCTTCGATCTTGTCGGTCAGTTCTCGGTCGACAGTTTCTGCGGCAGCGCCGGCAAACTGGGTCGAGACGGTGATCACCGCGCGATCCACGTCAGGCAGTTCGCGGATCTCGACTCCGTAGAGCGCGGCAAGGCCCGCGACCACAATCAGCGTGTTGAGAACAAAGGCCAGAACCGGGCGACGGATGAAGATCGCGGTGAAGCCCTTGGCGGCCGCGTTGGTGTCGATGTCGACGGTGCTCATGTGCTTACGAGCCGCTGGCCGGGACGGGTGCGCCGGCAACGCGCACATCTGCGCCCTCGCGGACACTTTGGACGCCTTCGGTCACCACCATCTGGCCTGGCGCGATGTCAGCATCCACCAACACCTCGTCGGTGTTGCGCTGGATGATGCGGACGAGCACGCGTTTGGTCTTGTTGTCGACCACGGTCCAGACGAACGCACCCTCGGTGCCCCACTGGATCGCCAGCGGGCTGACGGATGGATATGTGTCGCCGGCAAAGCGCATCTCGACCTGGAACGACATGCCGGCGCGCAGCGCATCGGATGGATTGTCGATCTTGGCCTGCACAAGCAGCGTGCGGCTCTTCTGGTCGACGCGGTTGTCGACGGCGGCAACCGTGCCCTTGAAGACAGTGCCGGGGCCGGCCAGAGAGCGAGCCTCCAGCTCGGCGCCCTGGGTAATCAACGCGGCAAACCGTTCCGGCACCCAGAAATCAACCAGAATGCTGGAGCGATCGTCTATGGTGGCGAGAGCCGACTGGCTGGTGACATAATTGCCGGCCTCGATAGGCAGGATGCCGACAACGCCCGCAATCGGCGAGGCGATGGAACGGCGGTTGAGCGCCAGCTCCGCATCGCTGACGGCTAACTCGGCGTTGCGGGCGGCCACTTCGGCATCGGCCAGCTGAACGCTGCTGACGGCGTTGGAAGCGCGCAGCGAGCGCAGGCGCTTGACCTTGGCGGCGTTGTCGTCCCGTGCGATTTTTGCACGGTTCAAGGCAATCTCCTCGGTCTCGGAATCGAGCTTTGCAACCACCTCGCCCTTCTTCACGTGGGCGCCGGAGCTGACCAGAAACTCCGTCAGGCGGCCGGCACTATAGGGTGTGACGGTGACCGTGGCGCTGGCGCGGCCGGTGCCGATTGCCTGCAGCCGGTCGTTGATGGTGGCTGTCTGGACAGGCTCAGTTGCTACAAGAACCGGGCCTTGTCCTGCTCCGCCGCCGCGACCGCGGCGTTCGCCCTGGTCTTGCCGGTTGCCGGCTGCAGCATCAGCAGCCTTTGGCGTTGCGGCGCTCGCCCAATCAATGCCCCAGCGTGCCATCACCTGCGATGCACCGGGGAAAAACCAAACCCAGGCTGCGAATGCGGCCATGAGAACTACAATCGACAACGCAATCTGTTTCCAGACGGACATTCGGATCTCCGGGTCAGGGACGAGGTGTAGGCAGGCTTTTGCGAACCAAACCAGATGCAAAACCCGGCAGCTACACCGTTGGTCCTACTCGCGCTCTTATGCCAAAGCCTGGCACGCAGCGCACACACTTTATCATTAAATCGCGGTAAGGTGGCACACCGATGCAAGTGCTTTGAATTCGGGGTGTATATTTCCTTGCTGCTACCGCAGGTTTTCCATCTCGCGGATGCGTCTGGCGCCATCGGCATCACATTGGCGGGTCACCTCGCCGATCAGCGTTTCAGCTGCCACGAACAGCGAAGCCGATGAGTCCCACGCCGATGGCACCGCCGTGCGGCCGGCCACGACATGGCGGGCAAAGCGGGCAATAGGTGACAGCCACTGGTCGGTGAAGAGTACGATCTGGACGCCACGCTGGTGCGCCTTTTCAGCGAAGCGCAGCAGGCTGTCCTGGTAGCGGCGGATGTCAAAAATCACCAGCACGTCGCGCTTGCCCATGTCGATCAGCCGGTCGCGCCAGTTGCTCTCCTGCCCTGACAGGTGGAAAACGCCGGCGCGCACGATGGTCAGGTGAGCTGCCATGTAACCGGCGATGGGATCGGTGAAGCGACCGCCAACCAGAAAGACTTTTGCACGCGGGCCAGCCAGCACTTCACCGATGTCGACGAGCTGCTTTTCGGACAGGTGACGAAACGTCTCGCGGATATTTTCCACCGTCTGGTCGAGCGCCGGAGAGGTGCCACGGGTGGAGGCTGGCAAGGCTGTGCGTGACAGTGGAGATTGCAGCTGAGCGGCCAGCTCATCTTGCAGCCGTGCCTGAAACTCCGCGTAGTTGTGGAAGCCGAGCCGCGCCACAAAACGCAGGATGGTTGGCGAACTGACGCCCGCCTGAACTGAAAAGTCCGCGACCGTTTTCAATCCGATCAGCGGATAGTTCGCCACCAGCGTCTGGGCGGCACGTCGTTCTCCGGTCGGCATGGCGTCGATGCGGTCGGCAATCAGCTCGGCAATACTCGTGCCCATGGTTTCCCCTGCGTCGTGTTTTTTGATCTCTGTGGCGAAAGCCGTTTGACAACGCTGCGTTATGTGTATGAAATCATCCGCAGAGGCGCAATGAAAACAAATCCGTATTATTCGGTACAGCGCCCGGGGAACGTGGGAAGCATGCAGGACGCGACGTCTGGCGCAGGCAATACCGGTGATCCATTCAGGGTGGTGAACCCTGAGGGACGCAGTCCCTATGTCCTGATTTGCGATCATGCGTCCAACAATGTGCCGGCCCGTTTCGGCCCGCTTGGCTTGTCAGAATACGACATGCAGCGCCATATTGCATGGGACCCGGGGGCCGCCGCTGTGGCCCGGCAGATAGCCGATGTGCTCGATGCAACGCTGGTGGAATCCACCGTGTCGCGCCTCATTGTCGACTGCAACCGCGCCGCCGATGCACCGGACCTTATCTGTGCGGTAAGCGAGACGACCGCCATTCCTGGCAACGAGAGCTTGTCGGCGGAAGATCGCGCCCAGCGTATCGCGCATGCCTGGCAGCCGTTCCATGATGCGTTGGACGCGGTGGTCGCCGCGCGCGTGGCCGAAGGTCGTGAAACCATGCTCGTGGCCATCCATTCCTTCACGCCGGTCTACAAGGGAATCAAACGGCCCTGGCACATCGGCGTCCTGCATGATGATGATGTGCAGCTTGCTGCGCCGCTGATTGCTGCGTTTTCGGCCGAGTCGGGTATCGTCGTCGGCGACAATCAGCCCTATTCGCCAGCTGACCGGGTCTACTTCACGCTGGAAAAGCATGGCCGGGCGCGCGACTTGCCCTGCGTGATGATCGAGATCCGCAATGACATCATTTCCGATGAAGCCGGCCAAGCGCGCTGGAGTGGGCTTTTGTCACGCCACCTGGAAGGAACGTTGGCCGGACTTGGCGGAGATGCTGTTTTTACACACATCGCAGGGGAGCTTTGAGCACGCATATGCCGAAAGCCATTGTCACTTATGTGAAGGCAGTCGAGAAGATCAGCTGGGTGTCCGGCCACTTTGCCATGTATCTGATCTTTTTGATGATCGGCATTCTGGCCTACGCGTCGATCATGAAAGTGTTCTTTCTGCCTGCCAACTGGACCGTGGAAATGGCCCAGTTTGTCATGGTCGCCTATTTCACGCTCGGCGGTGCCTTTTCGCTGCGGGAAGACGACCATGTACGCATGGATCTGCTCTATGCCGGCTGGAATGTTAAGCGGCGCTCGAAGACGGATCTGGTCACCGGGCTGGTGTTGATCGCCTTTCTGGTGATGCTGCTGGTCGGCGGGATCGCCTCGCTCGTCTACGCCTTCGAATATGGCGAGAAGAGCTATTCGGCCTGGGCACCAGTTATGTGGCCGATCAAGGTCCTCATCAATATAGGGGTCTTCCTCACTCTGCTCCAGGCCGTGGCCATCTGGTTCAAGGATCTTGCGGTCGCACGCGGAGAGCCGATCCAGTGAGTTATGACCTTATCGCCGTATTGATGTTTTCGGGCATGATGCTCTTGCTCCTTACGGGGCAGCGGGTGTTTGCTGTAATCGGGTTTGTCGGCGCCATTGCTGCTCTTCTTCTGTGGGGCGATGGCGGGGTGGAGCTGCCCTTCACCGCCATCATGAAGGTGATGAAGTGGTACCCGCTTCTGACGCTGCCGCTGTTCGTTTTCATGGGCTACATGCTGGCCGAATCCGGCATTGCCGATGATCTCTACCGCATGTTCCACGTCTGGATGGGGCCGCTGCGTGGCGGTCTCGCCATCGGCACCATTTTGATGATGGTGGTGATTTCGGCCATCAACGGGTTGAGCGTTGCCGGTATGGCGGTGGGCGCCACCATCGCGCTGCCGGAATTGTTGCGGCGCGGCTATGACAAGATCATGGTCACCGGCGTCATCCAGGCAGGTTCTACGCTGGGCATTCTGGTGCCACCAAGCGTCGTCTTGGTTCTCTACGGCATGATCGCGCGCCAGCCGGTCGGGCATCTTTGGATGGCGGGGGTGTTCCCCGGTCTTTTGATGGCGAGCCTCTTCATCCTCTACATCGTGGTGCGGTGCTGGATTCAGCCAGAGCTCGGGCCGCCATTGGCCGCTGAGGAACGTGCGCAATATAGCCGCCGCGACAAGCTCAAACTGCTCAGCGCAGGGCTTGTGCCGCTGGTGATTTTCATTGCGATGACTGGCCTGTTTCTCACCGGCGTCACCAGTCTTGTTGAAAGCTCGGCGGTGGGTGCTGTCTCGGCCCTTCTGGCGGCGCTTTTGCGCGGACGGCTGACGCGCACAGTGTTGCATGAAACGACGCGCAAGACGCTTGGCATCTCCTGCATGTTTTTCTGGATCATCACGGCGGCGCTCTGCTTCGGCGCGGTGTTTGACGGGCTCGGTGCCGTGAAGGGTGTGGAACGGCTGTTCGTTGGCGACCTTGGCCTTGAGCCATGGCAGGTGCTGGTGCTCATGCAGCTGACGTTTCTGGTGCTCGGCATCTTCCTTGATGATACGGCCATGCTGGTCATCGTCGCGCCGCTGTTCATCCCGTTGGCTGCCGCACTTGGCTTCGATCTTATCTGGTACGGCGTGCTCTACACGATCACTTGCCAGATCGCCTATCTGACGCCGCCCTTCGGCTACAATCTGTTTCTCATGCGCGCCATGGCGCCGCCTGAGGTGACGTTGCCCGACATCTATCGTTCGGTGTTTCCATTCGTCGGGATCATGCTCTTCACACTCATCCTGATCGGGGTCTTTCCGCAGATCGCGACCTGGCTGCCAGAGCATTACTACGGAAAATGAAACCAACCAGAAAAAGGGGAATGACCATGACCTTCAAGCCATCAAGACGCGATTTCATCCGCAAGGCAGGCCTTGCATCGGCTGGTGCAGTGGGCGCCACCGCATTGGCAACACCTTATGTTCAGGCGCAGTCGGCGCCGATCAAATGGCGATTGCAGACTTACGCCGGTGCGGCACTCGGCCCGCATGTCACCAAGCCAGCCGTTGATATGTTCAACAAGGCGGCCAAGGGCGAGATGGAAATCGAACTCTATTATGCCGACCAGCTGGTGCCGACGGGCGAACTGTTCCGCGCGTTGCAGGCCGGTACAATCGACGCCGTGCATTCCGACGATGATTCCATGGCAGCACCGGTCGATATTTCGGTGTTTGGCGGCTACTTCCCGTTCGCGACCAAAAGCATTCTCGATGTGCCAGTGCTGTTCCAGCAATATGGGCTGGCCGAGATCTGGCGTGATGCCTATGCCAAGGCAGGCGGCGTTGTCTGGCTTTCGGCAGCGGGTCAGGACCCGTGCCACTTCAACACCAAGAAGCCGCTGAAGTCGCTCGACGATCTCAAGGGCCTGCGCCTCTACACCTTCCCGACAGCGGGCAAGTTTCTGGCGCAGTTTGGCGTGGTTCCTGTGTCCATCCCTTATGAGGATGTGCAGGTTGCCGTGCAGACCGGCGAACTCGATGGCATGTCATGGTCGGGCATTACCGAGGATTATACGGTGGGCTGGGCCGATGTGACGGATTACTTCCTCACCAACAATATTTCCGGTGCGTGGATTGGTTCGTGGTTCGTCAATGAAAAGCGCTGGAGCGAGGTGCCACAGCATCTGAAGGATCTGTGGCTTGCCTGCGTTGATGCCGGTCACACCTACCGCAACCAGTGGTATTGGGGTGGCGAGGCAAATCTGCGCGCCACCGGCGACAAGCTTGAACTGACCACCATTCCTGCCGAAGAATGGGCGACGGTGGAAGAAGCCGCACTGAAGTTCTGGGACGAGATCGCCGCTGAAAGCGAAACACGCGCCAAAGTGGTTGATATCTTCAAGAAGTATAATGCCAACCTCAAAAAGGCAGGCGGGCTTTACGCCGCCGGCTGATGACAACAGGCGGGCAGGGCGCATCACGTCCCGCCCGCTTTTTCAGTGGTCTTTGACCGCCAGCGTGACGCAGCGTCTGGCATCCAGTTTTAACGGGCCTGCATCTGGCCGCCGGCCACAGGTCGGGCATGGTGCAGAATAATTTATCGGGTGGAGCGCTTTCACATGGCGAAAAAATATTCGTTCTCGGATCTCGGCAAGGACGTGGAGAGCGGAGCCGTTGATACGGTGCTCGCCTGCGCGGTGGATATGCAGGGCCGTTTGATCGGCAAGCGCTTTCTTGCGCGCTATTTCGTCGAAAGCGCGCATGATGAAACGCATGGCTGCAACTATCTGCTGGCCAATGACATCGATATGGAGCCGGTGCCCGGCTACAAGGCGGCAAGCTGGTCGAAGGGCTATGGCGATTTCGTCATCAAGCCTGATCTTGGCACGCTGCGCAAAATTCCATGGCTGGAAAACACTGCTTTGGTGCTGTGCGATCTTTTAGATCATCACAGCCATGAGGATCTGGCGCATTCGCCGCGCGGTATTTTGAAACGTCAGGTCAAGCGCCTGACAGAGCGCGGTTATATGGGCTATTTCGCCTCCGAGCTGGAATTCTACCTGTTTTCCGAAACCTATGATTCCGCGCGCAAGAAGCATTGGCAGGGGCTGGAGACAGCTTCGCCCTATATTGGCGATTATCTGATCGGCATCACCACCAAGGAAGAAGGCGTGATGCGGCGCCTGCGCAACGAGATGGAGTTGGCTGGCATCCCGATCGAAAACTCCAAGGGCGAGTGGGGTCCAGGTCAGGAAGAGATCAATGTGCGCTACGCAGAAGCGCTGGAGATGGCAGATCGCCATGTCATTCTGAAAAACGGCGCCAAGGAAATTGCGCAGACCGAGGGCAAGGCCATCTCCTTTATGGCCAAGTATAATTACGGACTTGCCGGCAATTCGAGCCATATCCACAATTCGTTGTGGAGTGCGGATGGTAAGGAGCCCCTGTTCTACGATAAGAAGTCGGATTTCACGCTGTCGAAGCTTGGCCAGCAATGGTCGGCTGGGCAGCTTAAATATGCCAGCGAGTTCACCCTGTTCCTGGCGCCTTATATCAACTCCTACAAGCGCTTCCAGTCGGGCACTTTTGCGCCGACCAAGATTATGTGGAGCGAGGACAACCGTACCGCCGGCTTCCGTCTCTGCGGCGAGGGCACCAAGGGTATTCGCATGGAATGCCGCATCGGTGGGGCAGACCTCAACCCTTACCTCGCTTTTTCAGCGCTGATTGCTGCTGGGCTTGCCGGGATCGACGAGGAACTGGAACTTGAAAAGCCGTTTGTGGGCGATGCCTATCAGGCCTCGCGGCTGCCGGAAATTCCCAAGACCCTGCGCGATGCGACCGAGACATTGGCGAAATCCAAAATGCTAAGAGATGCGCTCGGCGAGGATGTGGTGGAGCATTATCTGCACACCGCGCGCTGGGAGCAGCTTGAATATGACCGCCGCATTACCGATTGGGAATTGCACCGCGGGTTTGAACGTTATTGATAATATCGCAACACTTTCGTATATTGGTCGGCGTTTCTGGAGAGCGCCATGACAGCAGTCGTCAACAAAGCCTGGTTCGAGGATCGGTGGAAGCGCAAGGGGCTGACACTGCGCAAAACGGCGCAACTCATGGGCATTGATCCGAGTGCGCTGTCACGAACCCTGAGCGGTGAGCGGGAGATGAAGTTGGCTGAGGTTGGAAAAATCGCAACAGTCCTCGATGTTACCCTCAACGATGTACTGGCGCATATGCAAAGCGACGGCGGGCCGGTCGATGACGTATCGAGCGCGAACGAAAATGATGTGCGGATAAGCTCTCATTCCGGCTTCGGGTTCATGCGCGGGCTGATCAAGATTGAAGATGGGTTCGATGTCGCCGGGCCTTTCAGTGTTGAGCCTTTGGATGAGGGGTATCTCGGTGAAGACCGGCTTTGAGGCTGGCGTGCTGCTGGACACCTGCGCGGTTCTCTTCATCGCCATGGGGAAAGTTTTGAAAGACGAAGCTGACAGGGCCATCGGAATGGCTGCGCGGGACGGCACGCTTTACGTGTCGCCGATTTCCGCCTGGGAGATCGGCATGGGAACCGCTCGGGGCCGGCTCAGTCTTCCGACCGAGCCGCTGCAGTTCTTCAACGCGTTTGTGCAGACTATGGGTGCGCAAGTCGATCCGCTCTCCCCGGAGGTTCTTGTCCATTCATCGTGGATGCCCGGGAAACCGCACAAGGATCCCATGGATCGTGTGTTGATTGCCGCCGCTCGGCTGCGCAATACGGTCCTGGTCACCAGTGACGCATCGATCTTGCAATACAGCGCTGCCGGCCACGTCCGGGCGCTCTCGTGCTAACAGTTTGAAACGATAGGATGATACCTTTGGAAACCATTACACTCAAATCCCCCATCGATGGGTCAATCTACGCCGAGCGGCCTATCGCCGATGACAAGGCTGTTTCGGCGGTGGTCGAGCGGGCGCGAGCGGCGCAGGCCGGATGGGCGGCAACGCCGATTGATGAGCGTACTGGCGCAATCTTGAAGATGCTTGAGGCGCTTGTAGCGATGAACGATGACATCGTGCCGGAGATTGCCTGGCAGATGGGTCGGCCAATCCGCTATGGCGGCGAGTTTGGCGGCGTGAAGGAACGCACCAATTACATGGTTGAGATCGCGCAGGCGGCACTCGCGCCGGTCATGGCATCAAACCCCAAGGACGGGTTTCGTCGCTATGTGAAGAAGGATGCGCTCGGCGTTGTGATGGTGATTGCGCCGTGGAACTATCCGTATCTCACTGCCGTGAATACGATTGTGCCGGCGTTGATTGCAGGCAATACGGTAATCCTCAAGCATGCGGCGCAGACGCTTCTGGTTGGTGAGCGGTTTGCTCAGGCGTTTGAGGCTGCTGGTTTTCCCAAAGGCGTATTCCAGAACATTGTGCTGAACCATGCGCAGACCGAGAAGCTGCTTGGCTCGGGCAAGATTGATCATGTCAATTTCACCGGGTCGGTGGCAGGTGGGCGGGCCATTGAAAAGGCTGCGGCCGGTACCTTCATGACGCTTGGCTTGGAGCTTGGCGGCAAGGACCCGGCCTATGTGCTGCCGGATGCGAAGCTTGACCACGCGGTGGCCAATCTGGTCGAGGGCGCGTTCTTCAATTCGGGCCAATGCTGCTGCGGTATCGAGCGCGTCTATGTCCACGAGAAGGTCTATGACGCGTTCGTGGAAGGTTTTGTTGCCGAGACCAAAAGCGCTTACGTGCTTGGCAATCCGCTTGATGAAAAAACCACCATGGGTCCAATGGCTCAGGCGCGCTTTGCCGACATGATCCGCGAACAGAAGGCTGAGGCGTTGCGCAAGGGCGCGACCGCGCATCTGAACCTGAAGTCCGAGCAGGATGTTGCGGGCTCGCCCTATCTGTCGCCGGAGGTTCTGACCAATGTTGACCACCAGATGAGTGTGATGCGTGAGGAAAGTTTTGGACCCATTGTCGGTATCATGAAGGTGCGCTCAGACGAGGACGCCATCGCCTTGATGAATGACAGCCCCTACGGTCTCACGGCATCAATCTGGACCAGCGACACCGAGCACGCCATCGCCATTGGCGACCGCGTTGAAACCGGAACCGTGTTCATGAACCGCTGCGATTATCTTGATCCGGCATTGGTGTGGACGGGCGTGAAGGACACCGGCAAGGGGGCAGCTCTATCTGCCATCGGCTATGACAATCTCACCCGGCCGAAGAGTTATCATCTGCGCGAAAAGATCTAGGCGCCGGCCAATGGGTCCAGCCACTAAAATCAACAGTGTTATTCCTGAAAGAACACACACATGAATCTCGTTTCCAAATGGAATTATCCCACCACCGTGCGGTTCGGCGCTGGTCGCATTTCGGAACTGCCGGATGTGCTTGCAGCTACCGGCATCAAGCGCCCGCTTTTCGTCACCGATCCGGGGCTGGCGAAGCTGCCAGTGGTGGCTTCCACGCTCAAAATTCTTGACGATGCGAATGTGCCTTATGGGGTGTTTTCCGAGGTTAAGCCAAACCCGGTGGAAGCGAACCTGACAGCTGGCATTGTCGTCTTCAAGAGCGGTAATCATGACGGTGTGATTGCCTTTGGTGGCGGCTCGGCACTTGATCTGGGCAAGCTGATTGCATTTCAAGCTGGGCAGACGCGCCCGGTATGGGATTTCGAAGATGTCGATGATTGGTGGACGCGGGCCGATAGCGATGCCATCGCACCCATTATTGCCGTGCCGACGACTGCCGGGACTGGCTCTGAAGTGGGGCGCGCAGGTGTCATCACCAATGAAGCCACGCATACAAAGAAGGTCATTTTTCACCCCAAGCTTTTGCCGGCCATTGTGATTGCCGATCCGGCCTTGTCGGTCGGCATGCCGTCCTTCATCACGGCGGGCACCGGTATGGATGCGCTGGCGCATTGCCTGGAAGCCTATTGCGCACCGGGCTATCACCCCATGGCCGATGGCATTGCGGTGGAGGGCATCCGTCTTGTCTTCGAGAACCTGCCAAAGGCTTATGCCGACGGCAGCGATCTTATCGCGCGCGCGCATATGATGAGCGCTGCAGCGATGGGCGCTGCGGCGTTCCAAAAGGGGCTCGGCGCAATCCATTCGCTGTCGCATCCGATAGGAGCGCTCTACGACACCCATCACGGCATGACCAACGCGGTCTTCATGCCCTATGTTCTGGCCTTCAACCGGTCGGCCATCGAGGCTCGTATCGAGCGCCTTGCAGCCTATTGCGGCATCGAGGGCGGGTTCGATGGTTTTGCCGCTGCGGTGCTCAGCCTGCGCGAGAATTTGAAGGTGCCGCACACGCTTGGCGCCTTCATCAAGGATCTCGATATGGATGATGCCCGCAAGGCGCTGATCGCCGATATGGCAGTGGTGGATCCCACCGCCGGCGGCAACCCGGTCAAGCTCACCAAAGAGGCAGCGCTTTTGCTTCTGAATAACGCGATCACAGGCGAACTCTGATCCTTGGCCAACCGCCGGCTGACACCCATCGCTTGTGTTAGCCGGCGTAAAATTGTAGCAAAAGAGCATCCATTGCTCGCGCACCGGTGCGGCCGTTGAGACTTGTCAGCTACAACATTCAATACGGGTTCGGCGCCGATGGGCGCTATGATCTGGCGCGCGCTGCACAGGTCCTTGCAGGCGCCGACATCATTGCGCTTCAGGAAGTGGAGCGGCATTGGCGCCGCAGTGACGATGACGACCAGCCGCACCGCCTCGCCAGTCTTTTGCCAGATCATTTCTGGGTCTACGGTCCGGCTTTCGACATGGATGCCAGCCGCCGCGAGAATGGCCGTGTCGTCAATCGCCGACGGCAGTTTGGCACCATGCTGCTGTCGCGCTTTCCGATTGCGTGGTCGCGGTTGCATCTGTTGCCGATGCGGCGTGGCACCGCCCGGCTGAATACGCAAAATCCGGCGCTCGAATGCCTTGTCGAAACGCCGGCGGGGCCGGTACGCATTCTGTCACTTCATCTTGCGCATATTGATGCCGGTGAAAGGCTCGAACAACTCGATGTGCTCCTCGATCTGCATCGGCGCGCGGCCAGTATTGGCGGGCCGTGGAGCGGCGTCGATGACGAGACCTCGCGCGACTGGAGCCATGGCGAGCTGGAGCCAGCGTGCCCGCAGACGGCAATCTGGATGGGCGATTTTAACTGCCAGCCGGACAGTGCCGAGTATCGGCGCATCACCGAAGCTGCCGACCAACCGCACGGCTTTGTTGATGCGGCAGTGGCAGCCGGGGCAACACCCGAGGGATGCTACACGCATTTGCGCACCCTATCGGGGCAGGTGCAAAGGCGACGCCTCGATTACTGCTTCGTCAGCCCGAACCTCGCTTCAAGAGTTCACGCCCATAGCGTCGATACAGCTGAAACAGCCTCGGACCATTTTCCAGTCCTCGTCGACATCGATCTCGAAATGAAGCTGCCGGTATGACGCTTACTGTTTTCCTTGCTGTTCTTGCGGCAGCGGCCATGCATGCGACATGGAACGCGCTGATCAAGGTCAGGTCGGACCGCTTTGCCTCGATCTCGCTTGCCTCGCTTGGCATGGCCGTGTTCGCGCTGCCGGTGCTGCCTTTTGTCGAGGTGCCTGCGCTGGCGGTCTGGCCGTGGATCGCCACGTCGATGGTCATCCATGTTGGCTACCGGCTGTTCCTTATCCTCGCCTATTCGCACGGCGACCTGGCGCAGACTTATCCGCTGGCGCGTGGCACGGCACCACTGATGACCACCATCGGGGGCATTGCGCTGTTTTCGGAGATGCCGGGTCCTTTGGCCATTGCCGGCATTCTGTTCCTCTGTTTTGGAACACTTTTGATGTCGTTTCGCGGCAATGTCGGGGTGATCAACCGGCGTGCGGTGGGCTTTGCGCTCACCACGTCGGTTTTTGTCGCGGGCTACACGCTCACCGACGGAAGCGGTGCGCGCCTTGCCACCACAGCATCAAGTTATGCGGCGTGGTTGTTTTTGTGTGATGGCGTCGTATCCATGGCGATCGGTTTTTTCTATCGCGGCCGGCAGCTTCTGACTGCCATGCGGCAGGAATGGAAGATCGGCATTCTCACCGGCTTTCTGAGCGCCGGCTCCTACTGGATCGCCATGTGGGCAATGACCAAAGCGCCTATTGCATCGGTGGCGGCCCTGCGCGAGACATCGATCCTGTTTGCCATGGTAATCTCGGTGACGATGCTTGGCGAAAGCATGACACGCTGGCGCGTGGCAGCAGCTCTGTCCATTATTTTCGGCGTGATCGCGTTGCGTGTCGGGTAGCGGTGGCGGCAACTGAAAGAGCATGCCTCTGGCGAGTTGTCCCTCAATCGAAATATCGTTGCCGGACGCGCATATTCCTTTTGCCGGCTACCTTGCAACGTGCTTAGATATCATGGTCCAATCTGGAGGGGGACGCCGTTAGAACCAAGTGTTCTGGCGCGCATGGTGAAATCTCGGTTCGAGCATTTTGCGGTGCAGGCCACACGCACATAGCCTTCCATTAGAATTTCGTCATGCAACTGTCATTTGACGCGCGTAACGGCATCTCAGACGCCGATTGGCGTCAGATCAATGGAGAGACACGATGTTCAAGTTTACGGGAAAGATCCTTTCCCTCACCGCGGCAGCCCTTCTGGTCACGTCGTCCATCTCATCGGCCCAGTCGATGGATGAACTCGTCGCTGCTGCCAAGGCTGAGGGACAGCTAACCACCATCGCCCTGCCACATGACTGGTGCGGCTATGGCGCTGTCATCGCCGGCTTTAAAGCAAAATATCCGGAGATCACTGTCAATGAATTGAACCCGGATGCGGGCTCGGGCGATGAGATCGAAGCCATCAAGGCCAACAAGGACAATAAGGGCCCGCAGGCTCCAGACGTGATCGACGTTGGTCTGTCGTTTGGACCATCGGCCAAAGCCGAAGGCCTGTTGATGCCGTACAAGGTGTCGACATGGGATTCGATCCCGGACAGCGCCAAGGATGCCGAAGGTCATTGGTACGGCGATTATTACGGCGTTCTGTCGATGATGGTGAACAAGGACCTCGTCAAGAACGTGCCAACCGACTGGGCCGATCTTCTGAAGCCGGAATATGCCAACTCGGTTGCCCTGGCGGGTGATCCGCGTGCGTCCAACCAGGCTATCCAGGCAGTTTATGCTGCTGGTCTTTCAGGTGGCGCGGCTGCCGGTGAAGCGGCTGGTACGGCTGGCCTTGACTTCTTCAAGAAGCTCAACGCCGCTGGCAATTTCGTGCCGGTGATCGGCAAGCCGGCAACTCTGGCACAGGGCCAGACGCCGATCCTGATCAACTGGGACTACAACGCACTTTCGGGCCGCGATACGCTGAACGGCAACCCGCCGGTCGACGTCGTGGTGCCGAAGACTGGCGTGGTAGCCGGTGTGTACGTGCAGGCGATCAGCGCTTTTGCGCCGCATCCCAACGCTGCCAAGCTGTGGATGGAATATCTCTATTCCGACGAAGGTCAGCTTGGTTGGCTGAAGGGCTATTGCCATCCGATCCGCTTCAACGATCTGGCGCAGAAGGGCTCGATCCCCAAGGATATGCTCGACAAGCTGCCGCCAGCTGAAGCTTACGAAGCGGCGGTTTTCCCGACGCTCGAAGAGCAGGCCGCTACCAAGGAAGTCATTACCAAGAACTGGGATTCGGTGGTTGGCGCCAACGTTCAGTAATTGAGGCTCAGGCTGCGGGCGCCTGGCGCCCGCAGCCGCTTTTCTAAATGGCAACCGAATGACGGAACTCAGCGCTACCACCCGGCGGGCCGACGGGCATGACATGCCACCCGGCCAGACGGCCGGATTCCGCTTGCCGATGCAATGGCTCGGCGTGGCGCCGTTCTTCCTGTTCGCGCTGATGTTCCTGATCCTGCCGACCGGCTATCTGATTATCGGTGCATTTCAGAACGCTGAAGGTGCGTTTACGCTGGAAAATATTGCTGCGCTGTCGCAGCCGACGATCGCTGCCGCCTATTGGATTTCGATCAAGATCAGCCTGGCATCTGCCATCATCGGCGCTTTTGTCGGGCTCGCCATTGCCATTGCTATTGTGCGGGGCGGGCTGCCGGGATGGGTGCGCTCAGTCACCATGACCTTTTCCGGCGTCGCTTCCAACTTCGCCGGCGTGCCGCTGGCTTTTGCCTTTCTGGCGACACTGGGACGGCTGGGACTGGTCACCGTCCTTTTGAACACGCTGTTCGGGTTCAATGTCTATTCGACCGGGTTCAATATCCTGTCGTTCTGGGGCCTGACGCTGACCTATCTCTACTTTCAGATCCCGCTGATGGTGGTCATCATCACGCCAGCTATCGATGGCATCAAAAACGAATGGGGCGAGGCTGCCGCGACGCTTGGCGCCACCCAGTGGCAGTATTGGCGCATGGTGGTCATTCCTGTCCTGTGGCCAAGTTTCTTGGGCACCGTCATATTGCTTTTTGCCAATGCATTCGGGGCCATCGCGACTGCCTACGCGCTGACGGGATCGTCGCTCAACATCGTGCCGATCCTGCTGTATGCGCAGATACGAGGTGATGTGTTGCACAATCCGCATCTCGGCTACGCCATTGCGTTTGGCATGATCTTCATCACCGGGCTCGCCAACATCTTTTACATCTGGTTCCGGGTGCGCTCCGAGAGGTGGCTCAAATGAAGTCGGGACGCTTTTGGGCCTGGGTCACCTTCATTGTCGGGGCCTCCTATTTCTTCATTCCGCTGATCGCCACGTTCGAGTTTTCGCTGCGCATGAAGCGGGGCGAGTATTCCTTTGCAGCCTATGAAGTGGTGTTTGGAGATCCGCGTTTTCAGGCAACGTTCAGCTATTCGGTCATCGTTGCCATCTTCACCATCCTGCTTGGTGTTTTTCTTGTGGTGCCGACCGCCTACTGGATCCGGTTACGGATGCCACATCTGCGGCCGGTGATCGAGTTCATCACGCTGTTGCCGCTGGTCATTCCGGCCATTGTCATCGTCTTCGGCTATATCCGCATGTATGGCTCCAACTCGCCGCTGCCCTTTCTAGGCAGTGCGCGCGGCACGGATGCGCTGCTGATCATCGGCTATTCCATGTTGGCGCTGCCTTACATGTACCGCGCCGTTGATACCGGGCTCAGGACCATCGATGTGCGCACATTGACGGAAGCCGCGCAGATCCTCGGTGCCGGATGGGGCACCATCATTTTGCGTGTGATCCTTCCCAATGTGCTGATTGCGGTTCTGTCTGGAGCGTTCCTTACCTTTGCCATCGTGCTTGGCGAATTCACCCTGGCCAGCCTGCTCAACCGTCCTGCCTTCGGGCCGTATCTGCAGAACATTGGCGCCAACCGCGCCTATGAGCCGGCAGCGCTTGCCATCATCGCCTTTGGCATCACCTGGGGCTGCATGTCGGTCATTCAGGTTCTGTCCCGTTTCGCGCCGAAATCGGCCAGCCGCCCGAACTGATTTTTAGAAAGCACGTCATGGCCGATCCGTTTCTCAGTATCCGTTCCATCCGCAAGACGTTCGGGCAAATCACGGTCGTGAAGGATTTCGATCTTGATGTGATGCCTGGCGAATTCGTGTCGTTCCTCGGCCCCTCGGGCTGCGGCAAGACAACAGTGCTGCGCATGGTTGCGGGCTTTGAGGAGCCGAGCGCGGGCAGCATCATCGTTGCCGGCAAGGACGTGACGCGGCTCAAACCCAACCAGCGCAATGTCGGCATGGTATTTCAGGCCTATGCGCTGTTTCCCAATCTCACCGTCGCGCAAAATGTCGCCTTCGGGCTCAAGGTCGCCGGCGCGCCAAAGGCCGAGATCGACAGGCGCGTTGCTGAAATGCTGGAACTGATCAAGCTGCCTCAGTTCGGCGACCGCTATCCCTACCAACTCTCCGGCGGGCAGCAGCAGCGCGTGGCACTGGCGCGTGCCATTGCACCGAAGCCCAAGCTCCTGCTTCTGGACGAGCCTCTCTCTGCGCTGGATGCCAAGGTTCGCGTGTCGTTGCGCGAAGAGATCCGCGCGATCCAGAAAAGCCTCGGCATCACCACCGTTTTTGTGACGCATGACCAGGAGGAGGCGCTGTCTATCTCCGACCGCATCGTCGTCATGCATGGCGGCAAGGCGGAGCAGATCGGCACGCCATTCGAAATCTATAACCGGCCCGCCAGCAAGTTCGTCGCCAATTTCGTCGGCACGCTGAACGTCATGGAAGCCACGGTCAGCGATGCGAACGCCGGCACGGTCCGCGTTAATTCGGAGGAAATCACTCTCAAGGGTCAGTTGAACGGTGCGCGCGCCGGCGATGTGGTGTCGCTGGCACTTAGGCCCGAGGCCATCACGCTTGGCCGCAAGCCCGGCAATGACACCAGCCTTTCCGGAGAAATCGCCGAAGTGCATTTTCTGGGCTCGGTCATCCGCATGCGGATTGGCGTCGGCGGTAGCCTGTTTTCGCTCGATGCCTTCAATAGCCCTGCAGCCCCGCCACCGGCCGTCGGAGAAAAGACTGAGATCAGCTTCTCGTCAAAGGATCTGCTGGTTTTGCATTGAGGCAGGTCAGAGCCCAATGACCAGATGAACGATGTTCAGCTCAAAGAGTCAGACCCCTGGTATCGTTGGAGATGAGCGCGTGTAAGATGCCTAAACGGGTGTGTTCGCTGTGCTCAACCATGACTTGCTGCGCTTTTTCCGGATCGCGCAGACGAAGAACCTGAACGATGCGCCCATGGTCATCGCCAGTCTCAGGGTTCACGTCGCGGCTGCGCGCGCCAAGATGGAAAAGGCGTGTGCATTCTTCAAGATGCGCCGTTACCAATGCTAGAAGCCTCGGATTGTTCGCGCCTTCGGCGATAGCCACATGAAATGCATGGTTTGCGTTGACAAAAGATTTGATGGTGTCGTCCCGGTTCGGCTCATAGCGCACCGCGGCTAGCGCTTCGAGGCGATTTAGATCTTCCGCCTGCAAGTTAAGGGCGGCCATTGATGCGGCTGTCCCTTCGGTCATCGCGCGGATGGCAAAGAGGTCGTTAATGTCCTTCACCGTCACGGGCGTAACGCGGTAGCCGCGACGCGGGAAGGCTTCGATAAGTCCTTCTACGCAAAGCCGGCCAAGTGCCTCGCGCACAGGTGTCTTGCTCATGGAAAGCTGCTCGGCCAGTTCAAGTTCCGAAAACTCGAGGCCCGGCTTCATGTCACCGCTGATCACACGCAGACGCAACGCATTGTAGGCAGTCTCCGTGAGCGAAACGCGTCGCTCTCGAGGTGCCGGACCGTTTGCAGCAAGGTTGTTCAAAGGTATTGTTCTCCCGCTTTCAAGACAGGCGCATCAGCCGACCGCCTCACGGATCGCGTGTCAGCGCTCCCCTTTTCATTGCAAATTTGAACCAAGGCAAGCCCAAGCACATTGACGAGAGATATTGTGTAATATATTACGTAAGATATTAAAAGCATGACGTGCATAATCCGGGACTGTCACTTGGCTGAAATTCTTGTCATCAATCCCAATAGCTCCGCATCAATGACGCGCTCCATGGCGGGCTGCCTGGAGATTTTTAATGGCATCGGCCCGCATTCTATCACCTGCACGGAGTTGGCCAAATCGCCGCGCGGCATTGAAACAGATGCCCATGTCAGCGAAGTCATCCCGCATATTATAGAGGCTGTCGGGGCGACATCCGCGCACGCTATCGTGCTTGCCTGTTTTTCAGATCCGGGCATTGATACGGTTCGGCGCTGCACGAGCTTGCCTGTCATCGGAATTGCTGAGGCGGCCTATCTCGCCGCACTAGGCTTGGGAAAACGCTTCGGAATCGTGTCGCTGGGCTCACCTTCGATCGCGCGTCATCACCGTTATCTCTGCGAACTCAAGTTGCAGGACCGGCTTGCGGGAGACAGGTCGCTCGACACGACAATCGTTGATCTGATCGCCACCAATGTCATCGATAAGGTTTCGCGGATCGGTGCCCAGTTGCGTGACGAGGATGGTGCGGATGTCATCATTCTTGGATGCGCCGGTCTTGGTGCCTATCGCAAGCACTTGCAGGAAGCGCTTGGACTGCCGGTGATCGATCCGGTGCAGGCGGCGGTCGCGCTGGCCTGCACACAGCTTGACCTCGGCTATCGGGGGCGGGCGGGTTGATGCTCGATATCATCATCAAGGGAAATATCGTCACGCCCTCATCCATTCTAAAGAATGGCTGGATTGCCTTGAGTGGCGGCCTGATCCATTCGGTGGGAACTGGAGAAGCTCCTGCCGCTCACGAAGTACACGATGCTGGCGATGCTTTTGTGATGCCGGGTGTCATCGACGGACAGACGCATGCTGGCAGCTATGGTGGACTGCCGGGCATCGAATCGACCACGCGCTCAGCTGTGGCTGGTGGCGTTACGACGATCGTTGACATGCCCTATGACAATCCAGATCCGCTGAGCACGGTCGCGCATTTTGATGCCAAGGTTGATGCCATCAAGGCGCATGCGCATTCCAATGTTGCGCTCTATGCGACGATCATGCCGGGTCAGAGTATCGAGGATGCTCGGGCGCTTCTGGAAAAGGGTGTTGTTGCCTTCAAAATTTCTGCCTTTGAAAGCAGCCCAACACGCTTCCCACGCATTGATACGGCACTTGCGCTGGATCTGCTCGAATTGCTCGCGCAAACCGATGTTCCGCTTGGTCTGCACAATGAAGATCAGGAAATCGTCCGCTCGCGCATAGAGCGCTTTCGCACGCAGGGTGAGGACGGCATCCACACCCATTCACCAAGCCGGCCACCAGCGGCAGAGCTGGCATCGACAGCTCAGTTTCTGGAACTGGCAGCTGCTGCCGGTGCGCATGCCCATATTGTTCATATCAGCGTACCACGCGGTTTCGAGCTGGTTGACCGCTACGCAAGCGAGGGGTTCCGGGCAACAGGCGAGCTGTGCGTTCATTATCTCTCCTTCGATCCAGAGATCGACGGAGATGCGCTCGGCGCTCTTATGAAGGTCAATCCACCAATCCGGCCCGGCCAGTGTTCTGCCCTTTGGGCTGAGGTAATCAGTGGACGCGTCGCATTTGTAAGTTCAGACCATTCGAGCTGGCCGGTAGACAACAAGAAAACGGCTTCCATATTCGATGCTGGAGCGGGCGTGCCCGGGATGCAGACATTGTTGCCTGCGTTCTACACGGTGGCAGCTGCAAACGGTTGCGATGCAGCGCAGATGACTGTCGCACAATTGTCCGAGCGGCCCGCGCGCTTTTTCGGTCTCTGGCCACGCAAGGGCGGACTGATGCCCGGTGCCGATGCAGACATTGCCATTTTTGAAGCGATTCCAGCCTCTTGGGATGCCGCAACAGCAGAGGATGAACTTTGCTGGAGCCCATATCAGGGCCGCACATTCGCTGGTCAGGTCCGGCGGACCTATGTCGGCGGCAAACTCGCCTGGGATGGCGTGGCCGTTATCAACCAGCCCGGCGATGGACAGTTCGTTCCACGCGGCAATTCGCGCTGGTTCGAAGAGGAGGAAAGCATTTGACCCAGAAGCTGCAACTCCCTGAAGGGGGCGTCGAGAAGGCTATCACCTTCTTTTACTATGTGGATCTTCAGCGCGCGCTGACCTTTTACACCGAGGTGATGGGCTTCACGCTTGAGATCGACCAGGGATGGGCGAAGATCCTGCGGATTGCCGACCACGCCTATGTGGGGCTGGTTGACGAAAGCCGCGGCATGCACCGCGCAGCACCCGTCAAGCCGGTTCAGCTTTGCATCCGCGTGCCGGATGTGGATGCCTGGCACGCTTATCTTTCATCCGCGAATGTCGATGGCATCACGCCGGCCAAAGCGAGCACGGCGCTCGGCATTCGCGCTTTCGTTTGCAACGATCCGGAGGGCTATCAGATCGAGGTTCAATCAGTTCTACGCTAACGCCTAGTCTCAGCAATATAACCAATAAAGGGGAACTAACATGCTGAATTTACGTAAGAAGTCAGGGCGCGCAGCCCTTTTCGCAGCTGCGTTGATGCTGGTTTCGGCCGGCTGGGAAACCAGTGCCGACGCCAAATCCCTTACCATCGGCCTCACTTCCGATGCGGTCAATCTTGACCCGCAGGCGGGTGAGGAACTGTCCAGCAACATTCTGTTCTATCACATCTACGATCCGCTCGTGCGGCGCAATGCCGACCTTTCATTTGGCCCGGGCCTGGCTGAGAGCTGGGAATTGACTGATGATACGACTTGGGTTTTCAAACTCCGCCAGGGCGTGAAATTCCACAATGGCGAAGAGTTCAAAGCGTCTGACGTGGTCTTCACGCTTGACCGTTTGAAGAAATCCCTGATGGCCAATCTTGGTGCCAACATCTCGGAATTCCGGGCGGTGGACGACTATACCGTCGAGATCAAGACACCTCGCCCCTATGCAGTTCTGCCGAACGATCTGGCGGCGGTGCTTATCCTGAGCGAGAAATACGCCAAGGAAGTAGGCGACGAGCAGCTTGACCTGAAGCCAATCGGCACCGGCCCTTACAAGCTGACCGAATGGGTGAAGGAAGATCATTTGAAGCTGACCGCGAATGCGGACTACTTTGCCGGCGCACCGGTCATTGATGACGTGACCTTCCGCCCGATCACCAATGGTGCGACACGCACGGCTGCCCTTCTCACCGGCGAAGTCGATGTGATCCAGGATCTCAACGTGCGCGACGTGGACCGGGTGAAGGCCGATGACCGCTATAATGTGCTTAGTCAGCCAAGCCTGCTGAACATTGTCCTGTCACTCGACATGCGTGAAAAGAGCCCGACCATCGCGCTCGACAAGAACCCGCTGACAGACCAGCGCGTACGTGAAGCAATGGTTCGCGCCATTGACATCAACGCGATCAAGACCGTTATCATGAACGGCCTTTCCACACCGTCCGAGCAGTATGTTCCGTCTTCCCACACGGGTTATGTCGAAGGAATGAGTTTCCGCGACCTGTACCCCTATGATGTGAAGAAGGCAGCAGAGCTGATGGAAGCAGCCGGCTACAAGGACGGCTTCACGCTCACGCTCGACACCACCAATAACCGCTATGTCAATGATGCTCAGATCGCCCAGGCCTTGGCCAGCATGTTCGCCAAGGTCAAGATCGACCTGAAGCTCAATCTGATGCCTAAATCGAACTTCTTCGGCTATATCCGCGTTCCTTCGGACAAGTCGAGCATGATCATGAGCGGCTGGGACGTTCCATCCGGCGATGCGGGCTCGATGTATAGCGTGATGTTCTATTCACGCGGCAAGAAGGAAGGCTACGGCCAGGTCAATCGCGGCAGCTATTCCAATCCGGAAGTGGATGCGTTGATCGACAAGGCAGATGCGACCTCCAAGCTCGATGAACGTGATGGCTATCTGCAGGATGTAACCAAGATCCTGATGAAGGACATCCCGATGATTCCAGTCCATTACGAACAGGATCTCTATGCAGCAAAAAAATCGGTGAAACTCACACCGCGCGCTGACAAGTTCCTCTGGGCCTATGAAATCGACGTTGCAGAGTAAGCTCTGACAAAGGATGCCCGGCGTTTGCCGGGCATCCGTTTTTTTTGCTGCATACATAGGACGTTGCCGTGCTTGGATATACGCTAAAGCGCCTGCTCCAGATGGTCTTGGTTCTCTGGGCAGTGTCGGTCATCGTGTTCTTGATGATGAGCTTCACCGGTGACCCGGTCTTTATGGTCATCCCCATCGATTCCACAGCAGCTGAAATCGAACAGGCGCGCCGCCTGCTTGGGCTCGATCAGTCAATCTTCAATCAGTATTGGTACTTTATAGGCAATCTTCTGCAGGGTGATTTCGGGCGTTCCTATGTGTTCCGCCAACCCGCCCTCGACCTCATCTTGGAACGCCTTCCAGCGACCATGGAAATGGTTCTAGTGGCGATAACAATGGCTACCGTGATTGCGATACCGCTCGGTGTCTATGCCGGTGCCAATCCCAATCGCGCGTCTTCACGCTCCATCATGGCCGGGTCGCTCATTGGTATTTCACTGCCGGGCTTCTGGGTCGGCATGATGCTCATTTTCATCTTTTCTGTTCGCTACCAGCTTCTGCCTTCGTCTGGACGGGGTGATACAATCGAAGTGCTGGGCGTGCGGCTTTCCATTCTCACGGCAGATGGCTGGGCGCATATTCTACTGCCTTCCATCACCCTTGCCCTTGCCACTTTGGCCATCATCTTGCGCATCACGCGGGCCGGTATGATGGAGGTGACCCGGCAAGACTATATGAAATTCGCCCGTGCCAAGGGCGCATCGCGCCGGCACATTCTGTTCGCACACGGGCTGAAGAACGCGCTCATTCCTGTTGTCACGATATTTGGCCTGCAACTGGGTGACCTCATCGCCTTTGCGACCATCACCGAGACAATTTTCGCATGGCCGGGGACTGGCAAGCTTCTGATTGACTCCATCTATCGCGGCGATCGCCCGGTGATCGTGGTCTATCTCATGCTGACCGCCTTCATTTTCGTCGTGATCAATTTCCTTGTCGACATCGTTTACACGCTGATCGACCCACGCATCACCGTGAGGTAGCGACATGAAAAATTGGCTCTCCTCGGAGTTCTTCCACAATTATCGTCACAACACGTCTGCGATTACCGGCAGTCTGCTGCTTGGCGCCTTCGCGATCATGGTCATTTTCGGCCCACTCCTCGTCGCGCAGGATCCCTATGATGTTGCCCAGCTGGAATTGATGGATTCGTTCAAGCCACCCGTCTGGATCGAGGGCGGCGACTGGCGCTATCTCATCGGCACCGATGGACAGGGCCGCGATGTTCTTGCCTCCATCGTCTATGGCGCACGCATCTCGGCCTTTATAGGCGTGACCGCAATGTTGCTGTCGTGCCTGCTCGGCACGGTTCTGGGCCTGTTGGCGGGGTTTTACGGTGGCACGCTTGATAGCATCATCATGCGCATCGCCGATATCCAGCTTTCCTTCCCGTCGATGCTGATTGCACTGTTCATGATGTCGGCCTTTGGAACGGGCATCGACATGGTGCTGATTGCGCTCACGGCTGTGGGCTGGGTGGTCTATGCGCGCACGGTGCGCGGTTCAACGCTCGGCGAAATTCAGAAAGAATATGTGCAGGCGGCTCGTGTGGCAGGGTTGAATGATCGCAAGATCATCATGCGTCATATACTGCCAAACGTCCTGACGCCGCTTATCGTGGTGTCCACCATTCAGGTCGGAACCTTCATTCTGATTGAGGCATCATTGAGCTTTCTGGGCGTCGGCGTGCCGATTACCCAACCTTCGCTTGGCCTGCTGGTGAAGAACGGGTTTGACGTTCTGTTTTCTGGGCTGTGGTGGACCTCGGTGTTTCCGGGACTGTTCATCATGTTGCTCGTGTTCGGCATTAATCTCTTCGGAGATTTCCTGCGCGACGAACTCAATCCTCGTCTGAAGTAGGATCATGATAATGGATAGATCTGAAAAACTACTCCAGATCCGTGATCTGAAGACACATTTCCATACGTTTGGCGGCCTGGTCAAAGCGGTTGATGGCGTCAGCTTCGACGTTGCCAAGGGTGAGGTTGTCGGCCTTGTGGGCGAGTCCGGCGGCGGCAAGTCGGTGATCGGATTTTCAATATTGAGACTGATTGATCCACCCGGACAGATAGAGGGTGGCGAGGTTCTGTTTGAGGGTGAAAACCTGCTCAACAAGACTGAGACGGAAATGCGTGAGGTGCGCGGCGGCCGTATCGCCATGGTGTTTCAGGACCCCATGACGTCGCTCAATCCGGTCTACACTGTTGGCCGTCAGATGGATGAAATGCTGCGCTTGCATACTGATCTCGATGCAAGTGCGCGCCGCAAGGCCTGTATTGAAATGCTGGAAGATGTCGGCATTTCTCAGGCAGCATCCCGGCTCAATGCTTATCCGCACCAGTTCTCAGGTGGCATGCGGCAGCGCGTGGTTATTGCCATTGCGCTGCTTGCGGGTTCCCGCCTTATCATCGCCGATGAGCCGACGACGGCGCTTGATGTCACTGTGCAATCGCAGATCCTCAAGCTCATGCGCCGGCAGGTGCGCGAGCGACAGGCATCCATGATTCTGGTCACACATGATCTGGCTGTCGTCTCTGAAATGGCTGACAGTATCGTCGTTCTTTATTGCGGCAAGGTGGTCGAGAAGGGCCTGACCGAGGATGTCGTCAACCGTCCGGCCCATCCTTACACGCGCGGCCTTCTGGACTCGATCCCACATATTTCCAACCGTCAGGAACGGCTGAACCAGATACCCGGAATGGTCCCGGATATTCGCAACCTGCCAAGCGGCTGCAATTTCCGTGAGCGCTGTCCGCGGGCGCAACCGCTTTGTGCCGAAGTCGTGCCAGCGCTCGCGCCCGTGCGCCAATCGCTTGAGGCAGCCTGTCACTTTCCACTTGAAGGACCGTTGTCATGAGCCCGCTTCTTGAGGTCCGCAATCTCACCAAGATTTTCCGGGCAAGTGGCGGGTTCTTCGATCGCCTGAAATTCTCGAACGGGAAATTCAGCGCGGAACATTTGTTTGTCAGCGCGGTCAATGGTGTCACCTTCTCCATCAATCCCGGTGAAGTGTTTGCATTGGTAGGTGAATCGGGCTGCGGCAAGTCCACCGTCGCAAAGACCATCGCGCGTATCTACAATCCTGATGGCGGCGATGTGCGCATAGATGGGCAAGACATTGCCGGGCTCAGCTTCAAGGAGATGCGCCCTATTCGTCGCAAGATCCAGATGATTTTCCAAGATCCCTACGCATCGCTCAATCCCCGCCAAAAAGTCCGCGACATCGTCATGGAGCCGATGCTTGAGCAGGCTGAAAAGCGTGAAACACGCAAGCAGGTCGAAGAAAAGATGATCGCGCTGCTGGCCAAGGTTGGTCTCAACGCCGAACATGCGGGGCGCTATCCACATCAGTTTTCGGGCGGCCAGCGGCAGCGGATTGGCATTGCACGTGCGCTGTCGGTTCAACCACGCCTCATTGTTGCAGACGAGCCTGTGTCGGCTCTCGACGTGTCGATCCAGGCGCAAATATTGAATCTTATGATGGATCTGCGCGATGAGTTCGGGCTGGCCTATCTTTTCGTTTCGCACGACCTTTCGGTGGTTCACCACATCGCTGACCGTATCGGGGTCATGTATCTTGGCTTCATGGTAGAGAATGCGCCGCGTGAGGGTCTCTATCAGCGTCCCGCGCACCCCTATACGCAGGCTCTGCTTTCTGCAGCACCCTCGATTGATAGTGCGAACCGGCAGACTGAAATAGAGATCACCGGTGAAGTGCCGAGCGCACTGCGCATTCCTGCTGGCTGTCCCTTCCGCACGCGCTGTCCCAAGGCGTTTGACCGATGCGCAGTTGAGCGCCCAGCGCTGCGGTCAATTGCAACGGGCCACACAGTCGCCTGCCATTTGTATGATGGAGCGCCGCTGGTTGCGCCCCTTTCACCTTCTGAAGAAGCTTTGGGGGAGACACGCCTGTGACCAATTCTGTAACAATCGCGCAGGCACGTCTTCGGCTTGAAGACCCTCATGATTCTACCGACGCCAATGACGTTTTGACCATCTTCGATGCATTTTTCGATGGCCTTGTGCATTATGGCGCAAAGACCGGGTTTGAACCGGCGCTGGCTGCCAGTTGGACCACTTCGCCGGATGCGCTGGAGTGGAACTTTACCCTCCGCGAAGGCCTGACTTTCCATGATGGTGCGGTATGCGACGCACAGGCCGTTTGCCAGTCATTGCAGCGCATGGCGCGTGCCGACAAGGGCTACACACTGGGCGCACCGGGTGTATGGCACCAATATCTCGGCGATGCGAGGATAGAGGCCCTGACAAGCTCCACTGTGCGGATTGCTCTTTCACGTCCCGTTGCCGATCTTCTGGATGTTCTTGTGTATGGCTACATTGCCTCGCCGGCCTGCCTTGCGCGCATGGAAGCGGGAGATGTCAGCCAGCCGGTCGGTACCGGTCCCTATCGGTTCGAAAGCTTCGATGGCAAGGAAATGCGTGCCACGCGCAATGATAAATGGTTTGGCGCGGCGCCGAGAAATGGTGCGATCCGCTGGGTGCTCGAAACCGATGCATCCATCCGGCAAGACATGCTCGTTTCAGGCAAGGCCGGCATTGCCAATACGCTCGATTTCACGCGATCCGGTTCGATTTCCGCTGATGGTTTCCAGCGCGAGATCTCGCTGGTTCCTGTTGCGATCATCTATCTCTTCAACAGCAAGGGCGGTCCGTTGCGTGACCCCCGCGTGCGGCGTGCGCTCAACCTTGCCATCAACCGGACCGAGCTGATCGACGGCGTGGTCGACGGTGCAGCTGTCCCGCTTGCCGGGTTTGTCAGTCCCCGCCATTTCGGCGTGGTTGCTGGCGATGAAATCACACAAGATTTAGCTGAGGCCAAACGCCTTCTGGCAGATGCGGGCCATGGAAATGGACTGACGCTTGAGGTTGATTGCCCCACACGCCTGCCCGATGAAGCTGAACGCCTGACACAGGCTGTTGCGCGCCAACTGGAAAACATTGGCGTTCGGTTCAACGTGCATCTGCATCAGGACCGCGAGGCCTATGCACATATGATCCGCCGCAAGGAAATCCGAGATCTGTGCATTTTCGATTCAAGCCCGCTCTCAACCTTCCGCGTCCTTTACGAAAAGATTGATGCACGCGTGCAAGGTTCGTGGTGGCAAGGCTATCACAATGCAGCAGTCGAACAATTGCTCGATGAAGGGCGTGCCACGGTGGACGACACGGCGCGCGCCGCAATCTACCGCAAGGCTTATGAGGAACTCCAGCGTGATCCCCCTTGGCTGTATCTCTACAATCCACTGCGGGTAACCGGCCTGCGCGCCCATAAGGGCCAGTGGGCGATGCGTCGCGACAGTGTGCTCGATGTGAGTATGCTTCCTGAATTCCTATAGAACTGCAGGAACTGAAAACCCTATGCGAGACATAGACATTCTCATCAGTGGTGGCACTGTCATCACTATGGATGGCACGCGCCAGATCCTTGAAAAAGGCGCGGTTGCGATTTTGAGCGATCGCATTGTCGATGTGGGATCTGCCGATGCGCTGGCTGAACGATATTCGACAAAGCGCCATATTGATGCAACCGGCAAGGTGGTTCTGCCCGGTCTGATAGATGTGCACGCCCATGCCGGCCACGGCCTGATCAAGACGATGGGCATGGAGCAGGAGAATTTCTGGGAAGAGACCTGTCACGCGGCCTATACGGTTGGCTCGACGCCTGAGTTCTGGCATGCCGAGGCGCAGCTCGCGGCTTTGGAGCGCCTGCGGTTTGGTGTTACTTGCGGCGTATCGCTTCTGGGCGGCGGTGACACGATCATGCGCACGGATGACAGGGTTTATGCTGACGCACATTGCGAGGGTGTTGCAGCTGTCGGCACACGATCCGTTGTTGCTATCGGACCAACGCGCCCACCGCATCCGCGCACTTATGCAAGTTGGGCGAAGGGTGTGCGAAGCGACCATTCCGTGACATTTGAAACGCAGTTCGCGGTCACTGAGGCACTGCTTGAAACCTGGCATGGCCGCTACAATCAGCGCATCAATATCGCCTTGCTTACACCTGTTCTGCGCGATGAACATTTGAAGTCGCTTGCGCCTGCCGATTATGAGGCCGCCGTCTCGCAAACCCAGCAAGTGCGTGCCCTTTCGCGCGCCGCCGGCGTGGTTTTCACACAGGACGGCCATTGGCGCGGTTCCGTGAAGCGCGCAGCCGAGATCGGCATTCTTGGCCCCGATGCGCTGTTTTCTCATGCCATAGACCTGACCGACGAGGAAATCGCACTGTGCGCTGAAACGGGAACACGGATTGCCCACAATCCGAGTGCTATCGCATCCGTCATGGGCCGCTGTCCGGTCATTGAGCTTCTGGATGCGGGAGCCATTGTTGCGCTCGGTTCGGATGCCACGGCGCCAGACCGGTCTGCCGACATGTTTCGGCATATGCAGCAATGCATGCATTATCATCGGACATTCTTCAAAGACCCTAAAATTCTACCTCCCGGCAAGGTCTTGGAAATGGCCACCATTGATGCCGCACGCGCGCTGGGCATGGAACGCGAGATTGGATCGCTGGAGGCGGGCAAAAAGGCCGACATTATTCTCATTGATATGGACCGCCCGCATTTGCGGCCATTCAACATGGAAGCATTCCGTGTCGTTTATTTTGCCAATGGCAATGATGTGCAGACCGTCCTCATTGATGGTGAGGTTGTGCTTGAAGATGGCGTGCCTTTGCGAGTGGCACAAAGGGATGTGCTCGACGCAGCAGACCGCGAAGCGCGCCTGATGATCGAGCGCACGGGAACGGCCCATTTACTCGGCATTCCCGATGGCTTTTTCGGCCATAGCCGATATCCCGAAGGGAACTGAGAATGGTTGATGTGGCTTCCACAGCACCGACGATCATCCGCAATGCCCGTCATGCGATCATCTGGGACGAGGCCCAAAGCAGGCATTGTTTTGCTGAGAATTTAGATATCGCTTTTGACGAGAGCGGCATTCTGTTCATCGGCGCATTTTATGAAGGGCCGATCGGAGCCGAGATTGCGGGCGACAATCTCATGGTCATGCCCGGACTGGTCAATATTCACTGTCATTCCAGTGATGAACCTCTGGCCAAAGGGCTGTTCGAGGATGTCGGCACGAAGGCGCTTTGGGGCAACGGGCTTTATGAATATTCGACGCTGATCGATTCCGACGCGGACGCCAAAGCGGCCTGCCAGATGGTGATGATCGGAGATCTTCTGCGTTCAGGCGTCACTTCGTTTCTCGATATTGCAGGCGGACATGACACATGGATTGAGACAGCCCGCAACAGCGGCGCACGCGTGTGGTTAGCGCCGGGCTTCAGGCAGGCGCGCTGGCATGTCGAGAACAGCCACCGGCTCGATTATATCTGGGATGAGGAAGCGGGCCGCACGAAATATGCTGAGGCATTGAGGTTTCTTGATCAGATATTGCAAGAGCCGAGTGGGCGGCTTTCAGGCGTCATGGCGCCATCGCAGATCGAAACATGCCGCGAAGCGTTGATCGTTGAGGCGGCGGCAGAAGCGCGCCGTCGTGGCATACCCATTACCATTCACAGCGCCCAGACAATGTCCGAGCACGAAGAACTGTTACGCCGTAGCGGTGAAACAGCTCCACAGCTTCTCTCCCGGTTGGGGGTCCTTGGTTCCGATCTCATCTTAGGCCACTGCATCTTTCTCGATCACCATCCATGGACCCGCCAGCGCAGCAGCAATGATCTGGCCTTACTCGCCCGTAGCGGCACGTCGGTAGCGCATTGTCCGGTCACTTTCGCACGAAGCGGACAGGCGCTCAGCACTCTGGGTGGCTATCTACGCGCTGGCCTCAATGTTGGCATCGGGACCGATACATATCCGTTCAACATGCTGGAGGAGATGCGCGCAGCGATTATCGTTTCGCGGCTTGGGTCAGGCGATGTTCACGACATTGATACAGGGCAGGTCTTCCATGCCGCGACGGTGGGCGGAGCGGCTGCACTTGGCCGCACGGATATTGGCCGGCTCTGCGTCGGCGCGCGGGCGGATCTTGTTTGCGTGGATACGACCCATCCAGCCATGCAGCCGCTGCATGACCCATTGCGCAATCTTCTCTATTGCGCCGCCGAAAGGGCGGTCCGTGATGTCTATGTGGACGGACGACAGGTGCTGCGTGACGGAGTGCCTACGTTGTTCGATTACAACGCGGCCGTTGGCATGCTGGATTCTGCCCAGACACGCGCAATCCGCGCAGCCGAGCAGATGATGGCTGACAAGCGCGGCTTGGGTGCGCTTGCCCCTCTGTCATTGCCGCACATGTCAAAGCCCGACGACACTTCAGTCGTTTGAGGCGGATTTTAATTACTTCTAGCTTGAACAGGGAGCGAGCCAAATGGAACGACTGAATGAAAAGGCTAATGGCGTCTATGTGATTGCTCTGACGCCGTTCACAGAAACGGGAGAGCTTGATCTCGAAAGCACCGATAGCATGGTGGATTTCTACCTTGAGAAAGGGGCTACCGGCCTGACCATTCTGGGCATGATGGGTGAAGCGCAGAAGCTGACGATCGCGGAATCGCAGACCTATGTTGAACGGATTTTGCGCCGCGTCGATGGACGTGTGCCAGTGGTGGCGGGTGTTTCTTCGCCCGGCTTTGCCCAGATGAAAGCGCTGACAGACATGGCGATGGATTTGGGCTGCGCTGGCGTGATGATCGCTCCAACGAGCAATCTGCGTTCTGACCAACAAATTCTCACATACTACAAGCAGGCGGTTGAATTCATCGGCGATGTGCCTTTCGTATTGCAGGATTTCCCTCTCGTCACCAATGTGGTGATACCGGTTTCGGTCATCCAGCAGATAGTCGATGAGTTGCCTACCTGTGTCTGCCTCAAGCATGAGGATTGGCCAGGACTGGCCAAGATCACGGCACTCAGAACCCATAGTCAAGCAAAGGGCTCACGACGGATCTCCATTCTTTGCGGCAATGGTGGCATGTTTCTTCCCGAAGAAATGGCGCGTGGTGCAGATGGCGCCATGACCGGCTTTGGCTATCCTGAAATGATGGTGGATGTGGTGCGCCATTACACCAGTGGTGATCAAGATCGCGCGCAGGACCTTTTCGACGCCTATTTGCCCCTTGCTCGCTACGAACAGCAGCCTGGACATGGCCTTGCGATCCGCAAATATATCATGGCAAAGCGCGGTGCCATTGCGTCACCCACGCTGCGCAAACCCGGCGGAACACTTTCCAAAGCAGACATTACCGAGATCGAGCGCCTGATCGCGCGCCAAACGAAACGACTGGAGGAACTTGCCTGATGGATATGGGTTTAAAAGGAAAGACCGCACTTGTGCTTGGCGCAAGCCGCGGTCTGGGTGCTGCTATTGCAAAAGGCTTGGCCGCTGAAGGCGTAAAGGTCTATGCGGCTGCACGAACGGTTTCTGCTATTCAAGGTTGGGCCTCTGAACTGCCGCCGAGCGCTGGCGAGGTTATTGCGATCGAACTTGACGTTTCCAAGGTGGACGCAATCGACACGCTCATTGACCGCCTATTGGGTGAAGAGGGTGTCGACATCCTCGTCAACAACACTGGCGGTCCTCCTCCATGCGATGCAATTGAGGCTACGCGCGACCAGTGGCTGAGCAATTTCGAAGCCATGGCTGCAAATGTATTCCATCTGACAGGACGGCTTTTGCCAGCCATGCAGAAGCGCCAATGGGGACGTGTTATTTCCATTACATCGTCTGGCGTTGAGCAGCCCATCCCACGTCTTGCATTGTCAAATGGCATTCGTTCCGCGGTGGTCGGCTGGTCGAAGACTTTGGCCGCTGAAGTGGCAAAGGATGGAATTACCGTCAACATCATCATGCCTGGCCGCATCCATACAACACGCGTGGATGAGTTGGATGCCAATGCTGCGAAGCGCTCAGGAAAGTCCGTCGAGGACGTCGCTGCAGGATCTGCTGCTGCCATTCCGACAGGCCGTTATGGCCGCCCGGATGAGTTTGCCGATGTCGCGGTTTTTCTCGCATCGGAGCGGGCATCTTACGTCACTGGCTCCAAGATCCGGGTCGATGGCGGTGCGACGCGTTCAGTCTAGGCTCGTCGATTGGACTGACGAGGATTTGGAGGAGGGGCTTTTACACTTCAATTGCGATTTCGGCCTCAAATGAAGTCGGCGAATTGTATCGTAGTGTGGAATGGTGGCTGCGGAGATATAAATGGTGCGCAGTACGTCACTCGGGCGCGCGCGCACCTTCTCTGGCTCATCGCCGCGAGCCTCCGGTCGGACTCGATGACTGCGAGAAGGGTCCTGAGATCATGGCAGTGCTCCGTTCAGCATAGCTCCGCACTGGCCCTCGCAAGTCAGCGGATTTCACTCCGGCTTTCTAGACAAACGTCATCACGACGATGGCACCGATGACAATCATAACGAGACCGCCGATGAGCATCGGCAACAATGTGTTGCCAGACCCCTCCCGAGTGTCTTCGGCCGTATCGATGATCCGCTCGCCGCTGTCCTTGGGCCTAGCTACAGCTCGTTTGCGTTCCGATGGGTTGAATAAGTTCCTATTACGGTCGGGAAACATGCTCATGATCGTTCTCCTTGTTTAAGTTCCACTCCATCCCTAGCCTGCGTAGATCACTCGTTCGAAGCTGATAAGCGACGAACCGCCGGCATCAGGTTCGGTCGGGCGGATCGCCGATCAGGCACCCCTGAGATCGCCCGACGGGCGGCAGGAATGGAACTTTCGCTACCGAGCCAATCGAACGCCGATTGACCGGCGGATGCCTATTCGATCGCCCTTGTCGCCAAAAGGCAATCACCAGCGCGATCGGCAGCCAGAGCCAAATGTTGGTTAGCGTCTCACTTGTGGGAAGGGGTGCGGCGTCGGTGATATTGGGCGCAAACCATTTCACGTGTGCGAGAGCCGGCATGGGCCCCATAGCGAGTGGGAAAGGCAAACCGATCAGTGCCGTTTGCAAGCTGAAGGACAGTTTGCTACCCGCGTGCAGGTATGAACGTGTCCAGATCATTTTCTAGGCCCGCGTGGGCTCGGGGAGAGTTGCACCCTGCGCCGCAGCCGGGGGAACGGTGAGATCGAAGAGCGTCCGAAGGGAAGGTGCGTTAACTAATGCATCTTGCAGCGTGTACTTCTCGAGGGTCGCCATATAGGCAGCGAGCGCTTCGCTGAAGATCCCCTTGATCCGGCAGGCCGGGGCGATGATGCAGCTTCCGCCGCCATCCTTGAAGCATTCAACCAGAGCGAAATCTTCTTCCAAACTGCGGATAACCGCGCCGATCCCAATTTCGTTCGGAGGCCTGCCAAGGCGCACGCCGCCTGTGCGACCGCGTACAGCTTCAACGAAGCCTGCATTCTTGAGATTGAGAGCGACTTTGAGGAGATGGTTGCGCGACAGCCGATAGCTGGTGGCGATCTCGCTCACGGTGCACGGCCGGTCGGGGTGAAGTGCGAGATATGTCAGTACCCGCAGTCCGTAATCGCTATGCAGTGTCATCCTCATGGCATATCTTTTCCATGAGGCGGAAGACGGAAGAACATCGCGAGTTGCAAGCTCTTGGCGATCCGCTCAGCCCGGTCGATGAACACGGTCGCCACCTCCGGTTCGCAGAACTCCCGCGCGGTCTCGCGGAATATGCCGAGCCAAACCGCGAAATCGCCTTCCACCACGGTTTTGAGCTTAAGATGGGCGGGGACGGGACGACCGTCGTAGCTCCCGCTCTTGAGAATTACAGAACACCAGAAATCAGTCATCTTCTCCAGATGCGGTTCCCAGTCGCCGACGATATGACGGGCGAAAATCGGTCCGAGCCGTTCGTTTCGACGTACCCTGGAATAAAACTCGCGAACCAGCCCGCCGATGAAGATGCGGTCGACATCCGCGTGGGTCAAAGGTCCCTCGGCCGCTGGGTGCGCTTTTTGGATATGTTTAAAGTCCATCCTGCTCACATGCTTCAAAGTGGTATTTCATTTGCCACTTTTAAGCGGTCGCAATAATTTTCACAAGTGAAAACCTCGCAGGAGATTGCGAATGACAATAGGGTCGCTGGAGACGCTCGGAATTGATTGGCCCGTTCGACAGGCTGATCATCTGCGCCGCGGCGTGGATCGTCAGTGAATGTGTAGCGCCGTTGCGACAGGTCGGAGGCAACGTACCGAACAAGATCGGCCCATAGTTGCGACCCTCTCGAACAGACGCGCAATAGTGGTTTTCATCACGCTATTGCCATGATCGCGTTCGAAGAAGGCGCCATTCAGGTTGATGTCGTTCGGATGAAATTCTGGCGTGCCGATTATCGCGAATCGTCAATAAAGGCTCGAGAAAGCCGATCGGCAGCCGGATGCGCATGATCCGCTATCTGACCCCCATCGTCCGCCCATCGGGCAATACAAGGATCATATCGAATCCCTGCCCGCGCCTGCGCTCCTCGAGGATTGGAGCCTTGGGAATTCGATGAATATGTATTTCGGACATCTGTCGAAAAGGTCATGCTCGGCTCCTTACATCTGCTGATCGTGCATCGCACCGATCCGACAACTGATCGCCGGCATATCAAGCGGCGCCATTTAGTTGAGGGCATTCACCGTTGCGGCTGACAGTGGTCGGCTTTGTCACTGCCTCACGGTTGTTGGGTGGTGCAACCAGTCCGTCGACCACCTGCGGAATATCGTGTCGACGTCAAACGCGCATTCGGCGTGAAGAACTTTATCGCCCCTGAGCGCGGAAACAGGCAGTCTCGCGCACCTGAGCGCGTTTTTATTGCCGGCCTATTGCCGGCCTCTTGGATGAAATGGCAGCCCCGAGCTTGCCGCAGGCGAGAGCGCCTTCGCCACTCGGGGCTAAGAGGGGCTTTTCGAAAGTCCTGAAAGAAGGTGAATTTTCCAATGAAACTTAAACATCATGTTTGGGATATAGTAATCTAACAAATACTTTCAATGTAGAAAGTTATTTATGCGACTTTTGGTCGCTATATTTCGAAATAAATTCGATCTCTATTTAAAAATTAGCTTTCTTGAAGTCGAAGATTGCAAAATCTTTGTGGCCTTTTGATTTTTCATCAAGTTTAAGAGAACAAACCGCAAGCCGGACTTGCGGGATTGAATGAGGCTCCTTCTCTTCGGTTTGCCCTGAGGCCGTTGCCTTAGGTGTGGCTTGGCGATGCCAGCATGGGACTGGCCCGCGCGGGACGTCTGGGGGGGTCGAAACGGAATAGTGAGCGCTGCGATGGCGCCACGGAGCTGCTCAGATCGGTGACTTGCCAGCTGGGCAGCGACGATTAACAGACTATGCGTAAAGACATCAGATCGTGCTGGCGCAATATTCACGTCAGGACCGGCAGGCGCCACGGAATGTTGCGCGCACCCGGTCCGTAGACGCTCAAGGCTTGCTCATCCGCACCACTGCCAACTCCCCAACCGAACATGGCTGATGAGGCCAGATGGAGACTTTGATGACAAAATTCACCGGCGGATGCCTTTGCGGTACCGTGACATACAGCTGCGAAATCGACCCGCCCCTGATGATGAACTGCCATTGTTCCGATTGCCGCAAGGCAATGGGCTCGGTTCATGCCACCACCATGTTCGTGCCCGAAGACAGCGTTACCATCAAGGGATATCCGCGCACATACGATCACGGCGCTGACAGCGGATCGAACATGACCAAGATGTTCTGCGAAAACTGCGGTTCACAATTGTTCAGCAAGAACACAAGCCGTCCGGGCGGAATCGGCATTCGGGCCGGCTCGGTTGACGATCCATCAGTGATCAAGCCGATGATGAACATCTTCCTCAGCAGCGCCTTGCCGACTACGCCGTTGGACCCGAACCTTCCGCAGCATCAAAAGATGCCAGGCTGAAGCCTCCAAGGCATTGGATTTCGCCCCGTGTCTCAGCAGTTTCCGCACGCCTGCGAAGCCATTCGTAAGCACACGGACCCAGGGGCGCTCGACGTCGTTACGCTTTTCGGGATCAAGTCCGGGTGCCGTTTGATACCGTTTTAACCGACCGGCTTCCCATGTCACCAACCGGCTCATCCAGTGTCTTTACGAGGAGATGAGGGTCGGGTTGGTGGCCAAAGTCTAGCGGTGGCAGCAGCATCCCTTCGCAGACCGTTCGGCGGCTAGTTGAATCTGTGACTGGATTTGCTCGAGCAACGAACCGTTCCCGCTCTGCTGAACGGTGTGGGCGCTGGGCAGTCCAGCCGCTGGCGCGTCGATTGTACTGCTGATCAGTCTCAATAACTCCAATTTCCCGCTTACACGGGCTATTCGGAAGCAGCCAAGACTGGAAGAAAAGTGGTTCGGATGGTGGGCGTGACAGGGATTGAACCTGTGACCCCTGCAATGTCAATGCAGTGCTCTCCCGCTGAGCTACACGCCCATCCGAAGCCGCGCATACACCATTTTTGGTCTGGCGCGTCAAGTGCGGGGCGGGTGGAAAGGTCGCCGTTTTGGCATGGCCGCGAAAACGGCGTGCCGACGGTGGAAACGCAGGCCTCAGGCGGCCTGCAGCATCTTCTCTACTTCGTTGACGAGATCGCGCAGGTGGAAGGGTTTTGACAGGACCTTGGCGTCCTTGGGTGCCTTTGAATCGGGGTTCAGCGCAACAGCTGCAAAGCCGGTGATGAACATCACTTTCAGGTCAGGATCGATTTCGGTGGCGCGCCGCGCCAACTCGATGCCATCCATTTCGGGCATCACGATATCGGTCAAAAGAAGCGAGAAGGGTTCTTCGCGCAGCCGCTCATAGGCGCTGGCGCCATTGTCAAAATCGCTCACCTGATAGCCGGCGCGCTCCAGCGCCTTGACCAGAAAGCGGCGCATATCGTCGTCGTCTTCCGCCAGAAGAATTCGTGTCATCATTCCCGTCCGAATCAGCCCGTTCGAATCAGCATCGGTGCGACGCAACGCCGCCCGTAAACCCACCAGCCTGTATATGTAGAATATACAGTAAACATCAAGTGAATGCCGTCCGGAAAAGGTTCAACCTTCCGTACTGGAAGATTTGCCCGACTGGACAGAATGCCGGGGTGGTGGCACCTTTGACGCAGCATGGGAGGTCACGTTTTGAATTTCGGGCACAAGGCATGACAGTTGCCGAGGATTTCAGGACGGTTCCGCCGTTCGAGGTTCTGAGCCCGGCACAACAGCGCGTGCCCTTCGTGTTCAATTCTCCCCATTCCGGCCGCCACTATCCCGAGCGCTTCCTGTCGATGACGAGGCTGGACCGCAATGCGATCCGCCGCTCGGAGGATTGTTATGTCGAGGCGCTGTTCGGCGGTGCTGTGGGGCTTGGCGCACCGCTTCTGGCAGCCAATTTTCCGCGTGCCTATCTCGATGTGAATCGCGAGCCATGGGAGCTCGACCCGCGCATGTTTGCCGAGCCGATCCCGCCCTTTGCCAATATCCGCTCGGCGCGGGTGGCCGGTGGACTTGGCACGGTGCCCAAACTTGTGGGTGAGGGGCTCGATATCTATCCTGGCCGGCTGCCGCTGGCCGAGGCCGTCGACCGTATAGAAACCATCTACAAGGCTTATCACAACGAGCTGAAACGCCTGGTCACCCGCACCCATGCGCAGTTCGGTTTTGCGGTGCTGGTTGACTGCCATTCGATGCCGACGAGCATTCGGGTCGGTGAAAATGGCGCGCGGCCGGATTTCATTATCGGCGACCGCTTTGGCGTTTCGGCAGCGCCTGCCTTTAGCGAACATGCCATTAGCCTGTTGCTCTCGATGGGCTACAGCGTCGCCCACAACAAGCCCTATGCCGGTGGCTTTATCACCGAGCATTATGGGCGTCCGGCGAAGGGTCTGCACACGCTGCAGATCGAGGTCAATCGCGGGCTCTACATGAACGAGCGCACTTTCCAGAAGACGCCCGGCTTCGAGGCGCTGGCACAGGATCTGCAGCGCTTCTGCGCCGATCTGATGGCGCTGCCGGATGCGTATTTCCTGTCACACCCGCTGGCTGCCGAATAGAGTTTCCCGGTCGACCCTTCTTGGCCTCCCGGCCAGAAAAAAGACCGCATCGCTTGCACGACGCGGTCGAAGTCTAGGGAGGAAACGCCCAAGAAGGGCATAGACAGGAACAACCTGCCCGCTGCCAAGTTTATGTTGCGCTGCACAAAAGTCAATCTTTCGGTTCGGGCTTTTTAAATTATTTGCGATGTGCCAATCGAGGGGTCATGGCACACGTCAGCAAGGGGGAGCATGCTTTGGCCAGTTCAGATATCGGGGCAGGTTTCTTTCACCATATCGCGGCTGCGGCTGCGGCAGAAACCCTACCGCGCTTTCGCCAGAAGGGTGTCGTCACCAACAAGCTTGCTGCCGGTTTTGATCCGGTCACCGAGGCCGACCGGGAGGCAGAAAAGGCCATCCGCCGTGTCATCACTGAAGCCTATCCGGCACACGGAATTCTGGGTGAGGAGTTTGGGCTCACAGAAGGCGATGGAACGCATCTGTGGATCATCGATCCCATCGACGGTACCCGCGCCTTCATCTCCGGCATTCCGCTCTGGGGCACGCTCGTTGGGCTGATCGAGCATGGCAATGCAGTTGCCGGCATGATGGCGCAGCCGTTTACCGGCGAACTATTTTACGCCAACTCCACCGGAGCGTTCTATGAGGGGCCGGGGGGTGCGCGACAGCTTTCCACCCGCAAGACCGTGGCGCTTGCCGAAGCCACGCTGTGCACCACCACGCCGGCGCTGTTCAACGCGGAGCAGCGGGCCGCGTATGACCGGATCGAGCACGCGGTTCGCCTCGCCCGTTACGGCACGGATTGCTACGGCTATGCCATGATCGCTGCGGGCACCGTCGATCTGGTGATCGAGAGCGGGCTGCAATCCTATGACATTGCAGCCCTCATCCCGATCATCGAACAGGCCGGAGGCGTCGTCACCACCTGGGATGGCGGCCCGGCAGAAAACGGCGGCAACATCGTGGCTGCGGGTACGGCAGAGCTGCACGCAGCGGCGATGGCGATGTTGGCGTAAGGGGACTGAGGGTAGCCGCCGTTAACCGCCAAAACCTGCCACGAACTGCGGCCAGTTCTTCAGCATGTCGCCCTTGGTGCGTACGCCGGCGGATTGTTGCCCCGCCTTCTCGTCCTGTACAAGCCGTGTAAAGATAATGGTGCGCTCGCCTTTTGTCGCCCAGCCGACGAACCAGCCCCAGCCATGGGCGCGGTCAAAGCTGCCATCTGGCAAGCGCGGAAAAGCAGCGCCCGTCTTGCCATGCACTGTCCAGCCGTCGGCCACCTTGCTGCTTTCCACGCTCTGGCGGGTCAGCGTCATCGCTTCGGGTGTCACCGGCAGGGTGCCATTCACCAGCTTGCGGGTGAACGCTGCCTGCTCCTGCGGGGAGATCTTGAGTGACGAGCCGATCCACGAGCGGTCGAGCCCGTTGTTTTTGCCCTTGTCGCCAGAAAAATCGGCATTGCCCAAACCCAATTCCGTGCCGTAGCGCGTGAGCTTTCCTGCGCCCAGTTCATGGGTGATTTTTTGCGAATACCAGATGACCGAATGTTTCAGCCAGGCTGTCGGATCGGTCGCCACCTTTTCTGGTGCGCCACCCCAACTGGCCTTGGGGTCCTTGTTGTCCAGAAGCGGCTCGTGCGGCGTTTTCAGAAAGCCTGAATCAAAGCCTATGACAGCGAGCGGCACCTTGAAGGTAGAAGCCGGCGTGACGCGCGTCTTGCAGTCGCCATCGGACATAAGTGTCGTGCCGGTTTTGGCATCCAGTACCAGTGTGCAGATGGTGCCGGCCTCAGCCGTGCCGGTGAACAGCAATGTGGAAAATAGCGCTGCAGAGAGAAGGGTGAATTTCATTCGTTAAATCCATTCGTTATCAAATGCCGGCTGTTTCGCGGTTAAATCGGGCCGAAAGATGAGCAGTGCGCCTGATCGTGCGGAAGCTGCTGACACTGTGCTGTCAGCAGCCATGGGATAGGAGCGGGGACGCTGCGCCGGGTTTCGAGCGCTGCTTAGCTGGAGGGACATGATAATGGCAACGGAACCATCAGATGGGCGGTACGATTTTGATCCGCTGTTCGGGCGCTGGACAGTGCGCCACAGACGGCTTCGGACACGGTTGACCGGAGCCAGAGACTGGCAGGATTTTGACGGAAGCTCGCATATGCAGCCTTTGTTAGGCGGGCTTGGCAATGTTGAAGACAGTACCATAGACATGCCTGGCGATCCCTATTGCGCCGTAGCGCTGCGCAGCTTTGACCCGGTCACGAAATTATGGGCGATCTGGTGGCTCGACGGGCGTCATCCGCACAGTGTTAACGTGCCGGTGCGCGGCAGGTTTGAGAACGGCACTGGTACTTTTTTGTGTGACGATACATTTGAAGGAAAGCCCATCACCGTACGGTTTACATGGACCAATGTCGGCACCGATGCGCCGAGCTGGCGGCAGGCCTTTTCTGCCGATGGCGGCGTGAACTGGGAATTGAATTGGGAAATGCAGTTTTCGCGTCTGGCCTGACCGGGTGATCAGGCTGCGCCGCTGCCGGGAATAAACGCCTCGATGGCCGCCAGCGCCTGTTCGCGAAAGAAATCTCTCTCCTGCAGCATTTCGTGGCGCGCGCCATCAACGGTCACGACCATACCCGAGCGCAGCCTTCTGGCATACAGCTCGGCGGCGCGGGTGGACACCACGGTGTCGGCGCCTGCCACGATAAAGAGCGAGGGCACGCGGATTTTTGCCATGAATTCGGGGTCAGTCACCGTGGCTGCGGCGCGGCTGGCGGCATAGAGCCAGCCGGCGGTCGGACCACCCAGTGCAAGTTCAGGAAAATTTTCCACGATGGCGCTGTTGCGTTGGAAACGCGCGGCATCGCTGGTTACCACATTGGTGGCGAAATCCGGCTTGGTCGTTCCCGGCTTGCCGGCGAGGTAAACACGGCCCAGCCCTGTCCAGCGCATCAGTCCGGTGAGCTGGCGCACACGGGTCATCGAAAGCGGCATGTTGACCAGCTGGATCAAGGGCGCCGACAAAACCATTCGGCGCACCCGGTTCACCAGCATCGGGGCGGCCAGCAGCGCCACCAGCGCGCCGGCTGAATGGGCGAGCAGGTAATAGGGCCCCTTGCAGTCGGGCAGAACGACCTCGTCAAAGAACTGGTCGAGATCGGCAACATAATCGTCAAAACTGTCGACATAGCCGCGAAGCCGATCGCGTGTCAGCCGGTCAGAACCACCCTGACCACGCCAGTCGGAGATCGCTACCCCAAAGCCTAGTTTCTGCAAATCTTCTATGGTCTCGAAATATTTTTCTATGCACTCATTGCGCCCGGTGAGCAGAACAACCGTGCCTTTGGCCGGCTTTGCGGTTTCGGCAAAACGCGCGAAGCGGATGGTGATATGTCCACGCGCAGTGAAATGACCCGCGACTGCGTTTTTTGGCAGCGGGTTTTCCGGCATCGGATGGAGAAGTTCGGACATTTTTACCGGAAGTTCGCGGAGCATTCCTGTCCCAGATAGAAGGCGCGGGTTCAAATGGAAAGCACATTTGCCCGTCTCCCGGCAAGCGGGCATCATAACGAAAAAGGCCGGAAGACGCCTCGGGGGCGTTTCCGGCCTTCTGTCGGTGTGGGTGGAAGGGACGTTACACCCTCACCGAACTCTGTGCAGCCGTTCGTGTCGGCTGCGTGTCTGAATGTTGAGGAGAGTTTACGTCCGGGTGCCTGAACGCACGCCGAAGCGATGGTTCATGATAGGTTCATCGAATTGGAGGCGATTGCTGTCGTGAATGGCCCTACGGAGCATGGGTGTTGCAGAGCTCAAAAGGAGGCTGCCATGAACCGCGCGGTGATCCAGATACGCAAAGCGAACGACAATGGCGCGGCTCGGCTCGAGGCGATGGGACAGCGGTTTTCGGCAGTGTGGAAATCGGGCGCGCCCAGCGCGCCACTTGCCACCTTCACCTTCGATGCACCGGCGCATCTGTTTGCGGTGCTGACGCCCAAGCGCTGGGAGTTGATCGAGCACCTGCAAGAGATCGGGCCAAGCAGTATGCGCGGGCTTGCGCGCGCACTGTCCCGCGACATTCGCCGGGTCCATGATGATGTCGCCGCGCTTCTGGAATGGGGCATTGTCGAGAGCACAGGCGCAAAGATCTGGGTGCCGTTCGACGTGATCCACGCCGATTTCGATCTTCGCGCGGTCGCCTGAACAGGGTTTACGCCCACGCTAAAAAAAACTCTTGAAATCACTTCTTGCGGTTCCCAAATCAGGTCTGCGGCCGCCGGTATCGGGGTCGCTGGCCAGTTTCGGGCGCCTTTTGGGCCTGGAGACGCGCCACACGCAAAACCATGTTGCTCAACAGGAGAACATTCCATGCGACACGTTGATTTTTCACCACTCTACCGTTCCACCGTCGGCTTCGACCGGCTGTTCACCATTCTCGACTCGCTGGCGTAGCCAGAGGGCGGCCAGAACACCTATCCGCCTTACAATATCGAGCGCACCGGCGAGGATGCCTATCGCATTTCGATGGCGGTAGCGGGATTTGCCGATGACGAGATTGCCATTGAGGCGCACCGCAATGTGCTGACCGTCAAGGGCGAACGCAAGCCGGAGACCAACGAGGACGGCGCGGAAGTGCTCTATCGCGGCATTGCCAGCCGCACCTTCGAGCGCCGCTTCCAGCTCGCCGACCATGTCGAGGTCAGTGGTGCCAACCTCAAGAACGGCTTGCTGCACATCGACCTCAAGCGCAACATCCCCGAGGAGATGAAGCCGCGCAAGATTGAGATCAGCGTTGCTGCCACGAAAGCCAAGCAGATCGAAGCCAAGGCCAGCTAATGCCGGTTTGAGCATGGTTTGATAAGAGGCGGTCCCGTTCGGGGCCGCCTTTTGCATCAGGCGATCAGCGCGCCGAAGCGGTCTACCTCATCGGGCGTCGTGGCAAAACTTGTGACCAAGCGGCAGAGTGTTTCATCGGTCTGGATGCCCAACCCATGTGGGGTGTGCCAGTCGTAAAACAGGGCGCCGGCAGTCTTTAGCGACTCAATCATCGCAGTCGGGATGATCGCAAAAATCTCGTTGGCGTCGGGCTGCCAGCCGAGTCGCAGTTTTGGCGAGGCGGTAATATGAGCGGCCAGGCGCGCGGCCATGGTGTTGGCGTGGGTGGCCGTCTCCAGCCAAAGATCATCTTCGAAATAGGCATCGAACTGGGCGGCGATGAAGCGCGATTTTGAAAACAGCTGGGCCGCACGCTTGCGGATGAAGCTCATGTCGCGCGCGCCTGCGGGATCAAACATCACAATCGCCTCGGCACACCAGCAGCCGTTTTTGGTGCCGCCGAAGGAGAGAAGGTCAACGCCGCGCTTCCAGGTCATTTCCGCGGGGGTCACCCCCAGCGAAACCAGCGCATTGGCAAAGCGTGCGCCGTCCATGTGGAACGGCAGGTCGCGTGCCCGCGCTATCCCGGCAATGGCGTCGATCTCATCGAGGCTGTAGACCGTTCCGGCCTCGGTCGCCTGGGTAATCGTCACCGCCATCGGCTGGCCCGAATGGACGCCACCCACCTCGGAACGTGCAATGGCGGCTTCCAGCCCGGCCGGGTTTATGCGGCCAAGTTTGCCATCGACAGGCATCAACCTGCCGCCGCCGGTAAAGAAATCGGGCGCGCCGCATTCGTCCTCGATCACATGCGCCTCGCGGTGGGCAAAAGCGATGCCGCCTGGCCGGTTCACGGCCGTCAGCGCCAGGGAATTGGCTGCCGTTCCTGTACCGACGAAAAACACCGCGACGTCGCGCTCGAAAATCTCGCAGAAGCGCTTTTCAACCTTTTTGTCGAGCGTGCTGGCGCCGTACGCAGCAGCGAACCCGGTGGCATGGGTAGCAAGGGCGGCAGCGATTTTGGCATGCGCGCCAGCCCAGTTGTCGGAGGCGAAATTCATCGGTGTTTCCAGTCATTTATCATCGGTGTGGCAAGGCTTCTAGCATGCCGAAGGGCGGCTGCGAACTATGGATAGCGCTCAATACCAAGGCCGTAAAAAGGCCGTTTCGGTGCTTTGTTACCGACCTTGCGGCAGTCTTGTAATTTTATTGCGCTGGCTCGCTCGAAAAGTTCCATTTCGGTCTTGTGCCCAGTTTCCTTATCTGTCATATCATTTAGGACAGTAATGCTGTCTTATTTAACCGTACGAAGCCGGCTGGATTTGGCGTAGTATATCGCCTGCCCGGCCTCGCCGTGCGGGCGGGGAGCCGCAAAGAGGACGATTAAGGCCCCGCAAGGGATAGCGAGACAAGGGAGGAACGACGATGACGGATCTGACGCCATCTGTGACGCTAGCCAACAGCGCAGCCACGCAGACCAAAGCGGCGTCGGAAAAACGTCCGACCTCGTTCTATCAGCCGCCTTCGGCGCAGGGCCTTTATGATCCGCGCAATGAGCATGATGCCTGCGGTGTCGGCTTTATAGCCAACATGAAGAATGTGAAGTCGCACCAGATCGTCAAGGATGGTCTGGCGATGCTTGAAAACCTCACCCATCGCGGCGCTGTTGGTGCTGATCCGCTTATGGGCGATGGCGCTGGCGTTCTGGTGCAGATTCCTGATGGGTTTTTCCGTGAGGAAATGGCCAAGCAGGGTGTTGAGCTGCCACAGCCGGGCCATTATGCGGTCGGGCATTTCTTCATGCCGCGCGATGAAGCGCTTCAGGCACATATTGAGCAGATCATCCGCGATGTTGCGCAGGCGGAAGGGCAGCCGGTTCTCGGGTTCCGCGATGTTCCGGTTGATAATTCAACACTGTCCAAGGCACCTGATATTGCAGCATCGGAGCCTGTGCACCGGCAGGCATTTATTGGGCGCAATCCCAATATTGAAACAGATGATGATTATGAGCGCCGGCTGTTCATTCTGCGCAAGGTCATTTCCGCGCGCATCTATGCCGAGACTGAGGGACGCGACAATGGTTCCTATACGGTGTCGCTGTCGTCGCGCACCATTGTCTACAAGGGCATGTTTCTGGCTTTTCAGGTTGGCGCTTACTACAAGGATTTGTCAGACCCGCGCTTTGAGACGGCGCTTATCCTCGTGCATCAGCGGTTTTCGACCAATACATTCCCATCGTGGAAGCTGGCGCATCCTTACCGAATGGTCGCGCATAATGGCGAAATCAACACGCTGCGCGGCAATGTGAACTGGATGGCGGCGCGGCAGGCCTCGGTGGATTCCGAGCTGTTTGGCAATGATATCGCCAAGCTCTGGCCGATTTCCTATGAGGGCCAGTCGGATACGGCCTGCTTTGACAATGCGCTCGAATTTCTGACGCAGGGCGGCTATTCGCTTGCCCATGCGATGATGATGCTGATCCCGGAAGCGTGGGCCGGCAACAAGCTCATGGGCGCGGATCGCAAGGCGTTCTACGAATATCACGCGGCCTTGATGGAGCCATGGGACGGCCCCGCCGCCGTGGTGTTTTCGGATGGCCGCCAGATCGGCGCGACACTTGACCGAAACGGCCTGCGTCCTGCCCGCTATATCGTCACCGATGATGACCGCATCATCATGGCATCCGAGGCCGGCGTTCTGCCGGTGCCGGAAGAAAAGATCATCAAGAAGTGGCGCTTGCAGCCGGGCAAGATGCTTTTGATTGATCTTGAAAAGGGCTGCATCGTTTCTGACGATGAGATCAAGTCCGAGATTGCATCTAAGCATCCCTACAAGGATTGGCTCTCACGCACGCAGCTAATCCTTGAAGACCAGAAGCCGGTCGAGCCGCGCGCACTGCGCAAGGATGTATCGCTGCTCGATCGCCAGCAATCGTTCGGCTATAGTCAGGAAGACACAAAGCTTCTTATGTCGCCCATGGCGACCACCGGTCAGGAAGCAGTCGGCTCGATGGGTACCGATACGCCGATTTCGGCGATGTCGGACAAGTCGAAGCTGCTGTTCACCTATTTCAAGCAGAACTTTGCGCAGGTCACCAATCCGCCGATTGATCCTATCCGCGAAGAGCTGGTGATGAGCCTTGTTTCCTTCATCGGGCCGCGTCCGAATATTTTTGACCTAGTTGGCTCTTCGCGCCGCAAGCGGCTGGAGGTTCGCCAGCCAATCTTGACCAATGGCGATCTCGAAAAGATCCGCTCCATCGGCCACACGGAAGACCGGTTCGACACCAAGACGATCGACGTGACCTATAGCGCGCTGGAAGGTGCGTCCGGCATGTCGGGCGCTGTTGACCGCTTGTGCGAACGGGCCGAAGCTGCGGTTGCGGGTGGCTATAACATCATCATCCTGTCTGACCGTCAGGTCGGGCCGGACCGGATTGCCATTCCGTCGCTGTTGGCGACGGCTGCCGTGCATCATCACCTTATTCGCAAGGGGTTGCGCACATCCGTTGGTCTGGTTCTGGAAACAGGCGAGCCGCGCGAGGTGCATCATTTCTGCTGTCTTGCAGGCTATGGCGCGGAAGCGATCAACCCCTATCTTGCTTTCGATACGCTGCTCGATATGCACGCCCGCGGCGACATGCCAGAAGAGGTCGACGCGTATGAGGTCGTGCACCGCTATATCAAGTCCATCGGCAAGGGCATTTTGAAGGTCATGTCCAAGATGGGCATTTCCACCTATCAATCCTATTGCGGCGCGCAGATTTTCGATGCGGTCGGGTTGAAGACCGATTTCGTCAATCGCTATTTCTTCGGCACGGCCACAACGATTGAAGGCATCGGGCTGGAGGAAGTCGCGCAGGAAACCGTCAGCCGTCATGCGCAGGCATTTGGAGATGATCCAGTGCTGCGCAATGCGCTGGAGGTGGGCGGCGAATATATGTACCGGATGCGCGGCGAGGCGCATATGTGGTCGCCAGATGCGGTTGCCACCTTGCAGCATGCGGTGCGCAAAGGCTCATGGGATACGTTCAAGGATTATTCGCGCCAGATTGATTCCGAAACGGCTAATGCACAGGCCATTCGCGGTCTGTTCAAGATCAGGCTGGCCGAGGATACGGGCCGCTCCCCCGTGCCGCTCGATCAGGTGGAGACGGCGGCTGATATCGTCAAGCGTTTCTCGACAGGTGCCATGTCGTTTGGCTCGATTTCGCGTGAGGCGCATACCACGCTGGCGCGCGCCATGAATGCGATGGGCGGCAAGTCCAACACCGGCGAGGGCGGCGAGGAGCCGGATCGGTATCTGCCACTGCCCGGCGGCGGGGCGAACCCCGAACGTTCGGCCATCAAGCAGATTGCATCGGGGCGCTTTGGCGTCACGGCGGAATATCTCGTCAATTCGGATATGATGCAGATCAAGGTCGCGCAGGGTGCAAAGCCCGGTGAGGGCGGTCAGTTGCCCGGTCATAAGGTCGATGCGACGATTGCCAAGACACGCCATTCCACGCAGGGCGTTGGCCTGATTTCCCCGCCACCGCATCACGACATCTATTCCATCGAGGATCTGGCGCAGCTCATCTATGATCTGAAAAACGTCAATCCGGCTGCCGATGTTTCGGTCAAGCTGGTGTCGGAAGTGGGTGTTGGTACGGTTGCGGCCGGTGTTGCCAAGGCGCGTGCCGATCACATCACCATTTCGGGCTATGATGGCGGCACCGGTGCTTCGCCGCTGACCTCGCTCAAGCATGCCGGCAGCCCGTGGGAAATGGGTCTGGCCGAAACGCAGCAGACGCTGGTGCTGAACGGCCTTCGTTCGCGCGTGGCGCTTCAGGTGGATGGCGGTTTGCGCACGGGCCGCGATGTCATCATCGGCGCGCTGCTGGGAGCCGACGAGTTCGGCTTCTCGACGGCACCATTGATTGCGGCAGGCTGCATCATGATGCGCAAATGCCATCTCAACACATGCCCGGTTGGCGTTGCCACGCAAGACCCGGTTCTGCGCAAGCGCTTCAAGGGCACGCCAGAAGATGTCATCAACTTCTTCTTCTATGTGGCTGAAGAGGTTCGCGAGCTACTGGCTGCGATGGGCTACACGCATCTCGACCAGATTGTCGGCGAAACCGGCCTGATCGAAAAGCGCGCCATGATCGAGCACTGGAAGGCCAAGGGGCTGGACTTCACCAAGATATTCTACAAGCCGGAAGCCCCGCGCGAGGCCATGCACTGGACCGAGCGCCAGAAGCACCCGATTGATGATGTTCTGGATCGCCGCCTGATCGAAATGGCAAAGCCCGCGCTGGATGCACGCGAGCCGGTGTCGCTCGACGTGGAGATCAAAAACGGTGACCGTTCTGTCGGCGCCATGCTGTCTGGCGAGGTGGCGAAGAGATATCGCCATAAGGGGCTGCGCAGCGATACGATTTCGGTCAAGCTCACCGGCACTGCCGGGCAATCCTTCGCGGCATTTTTGGCGCGCGGCATATCGTTCGAGCTGATCGGCGATGCCAATGATTATGTCGGCAAGGGCCTGTCAGGTGGCCGAATTGTTATTCGCCCGCCTGAAAACACGCGCATTGTGGCCGAAGAGTCCATCATTGTTGGCAACACTGTTCTCTACGGCGCAACCGAGGGCGAATGCTATTTCCGCGGTGTTGCGGGAGAGCGCTTTGCGGTGCGCAATTCTGGCGCTATCGCGGTTGTCGAGGGCGTGGGCGACCATGGCTGCGAATACATGACCGGCGGCGTTGTCGTCGTCATTGGCAAGACGGGTCGCAACTTTGCTGCCGGCATGTCAGGCGGTGTCGCCTATGTGCTGGATGAGGAAGGCGACTTTGCCGAGCGCTGCAACATGGCGATGGTCGAGCTTGAGCCAGTGCCGGAAGAAGATGACATGATGGAAAAGCTCCATCACCATGGTGGCGATCTTGCCCATAAGGGCCGTGTCGATGTTTCAGGCGACATGACCAGCCATGATGAGGAACGGCTCTATCAGCTCATCTCCAAACATGTGCACCATACGGGCTCCGAACGCGGCAAGGCGATCCTTGCTGATTGGACGAATTATCGCCCGAAATTCCGTAAGGTCATGCCGGTGGAGTATCGCCGCGCACTGATCGAAATGGAACGTATGCGCATGGGCGTTGCAGCTGAATAGCACTGTTATTGCGGGGATGGTGAGTTTGGCATATGCTTTGTCATATGCCAAACATGGAGGTTGCCATGAATACTCATGAAAAGAACACTCGAACGGCAAGCCTGTTTCGAAACGGACGTAGCCAGGCTGTGAGAATACCCAAGGAGTTCGAGTTCGAAGGAGACGAGGTTTTGGTCAGCAGGGGTGAGGATGGGGCGCTGAGACTTGAGCCGAAGCCCTCCCAGAAGTCTTTGGTCGACGTGCTGGATTGGCTGGCTCAGCAGCCCCCGTTCGACGAGCAGATGCCTGAGATAGAAGATTTTCCCCCGGAGCCTGTCGATCTGGAAGATAAAGGATGAGGTATCTGCTGGACACGAACATCATCTCGGATGTCATCAATCTACCGACCGGGCAGGTGGCAGCGAAGATTAGGCAGGAGGCGCTGCGGGCTTCCATTGTGACGAGCATCCTCGTCGTGTCAGAACTGCGCTACGGTTACACGAAGATTTCGTCAAAGCGGCTCAAGGCAGCCTACGAGATGTTCTTTGAGAATCTCGTGATCGAAAGTTGGGAGACGCCGTTCGATCATGTCTATGCCGACATGAGAAGTGCACTGGAGGAGAGGGGCAAGCCGATCGGTGCGATGGACATGCTGATTGCTGCGCATGCTCTTGCTACCGATGCGACCATCGTTACGGCAAATGTCAGGCATTTTTCACAAGTGCCGGATTTGAAGGTTGAGAACTGGAAGAACTGATGCTTGCGGGCCGCAAGTCGAAGCACAAAATGATTGAACCGGGTGTTGGAATTCATGGGTAAGGTAACAGGGTTTCTCGAAATTGACCGGCAGGTGCACAAGTACCAGCCAGCGTCTGATCGTATTCGCCATTTCCGCGAATTCACGCTGCCCATGTCCAACAAAGAGGTCGAGAAACAGGCCGCGCGCTGCATGGATTGCGGCATTCCCTATTGCCACGGGCCGACCGGTTGCCCGGTCCACAATCAGATCCCTGATTGGAACGATCTCGTCTATAGCGGTGATTGGGACAATGCGATCCGCAATTTGCATTCAACGAATAATTTTCCCGAATTCACCGGCCGCGTGTGCCCGGCGCCTTGCGAGGAAGCGTGCACGCTGAACCTTGAAGACGTACCGGTCGCCATCAAGACCATCGAGCAGGCGCTGGCCGACAAGGCGTATGAGAACGGGCATATCCGTCCCTATCCGGCTGAGAAAAAGACGGGCAAGAAAGTCGCCATTATCGGCTCTGGTCCGGCCGGCATGGCGGCGGCACAGCAGCTTGGCCGCGTTGGGCATGATGTTCATTTGTATGAACGCGAGGCCAAGGCTGGCGGGTTGATGCGCTATGGCATTCCCGATTTCAAAATGGAAAAGCACTATATTGACCGCCGCGTCGAGCAGATGCAGGGCGAGGGCGTGACTTTCCATTACGGCGTCAATGTTGGTGTCGATATGCCTGTCGCCGAGCTTTTGGCGGAGCATGATGCGGTGCTTTATTGTGGTGGCTCCGAAACGCCACGGCCAGCCGGTATTCCGGGTGCAGAATTGCATGGCGTGCATGATGCGATGCCGTATCTCGTTCAGCAGAACAAGCGTGTTGGTGGCGAGGATATCCAGTCAGTCGCGTGGGCGTCAGAAGAAATCCATGCCGGCGGCAAGCATGTTGTTGTGGTTGGCGGCGGCGATACGGCATCAGATTGCGTTGGTACGGCGTTTCGTCAGGGCGCTGTGCGCGTCACCCAACTCGACATTCGCCCGCAGCCGCCCGAGAAGGAAGACAAGCTGACTGTCTGGCCCTATTGGGCGACCAAAATGCGCACTTCATCCAGCCAGGCAGAGGGTGCCGAACGCGAGTTTCAGGTCGCCACGCTGGAGTTCATCGGTGAAGAGGGTGAGTTGGTTGGCGTGCGTTGCTGCGAGGTCGACGACAAGCGCAAGCCTATCGCGGGCACCGAATTCGTCATCCGAGCAGACCTTGGCTTCATCGCCATCGGCTTTGCCGGTCCTCTCAACGCTGGTGTGATCAGCGAACTGGAAGGGTCGATGAACGTGTCAACAGACAACCGCCGCTCGACCAATGTCGGTGCCAACGAGCGCGACTACAGAACCAGCGTCGACCGGCTTTATGCCGCTGGCGACGTGAGGCGGGGTCAGTCACTCGTTGTATGGGCGATCCGTGAGGGGCGTCAGGCTGCGCAGTCCATCGACACGATGCTGATGGGGTCGTCGGTGCTGCCGCGGTAGGACGTAAATGGTCGACCTTCAAATGCCAACTGTACCCAACTCTTCCGGCTAGTTTTCGGTACCAGCGGTTGGCTCCGCTGCGCTTTGCAGTGGCGACGGATCGCGCAATGCGGAGGCTGAAAAATCATCCGCGCGGCCTGCGGGAGGCGACGCGCCGATGCCTTCCAACACGATGCGTCGGGACTGTCCTGATGCCGCCGAGGTCTGCGTTACTACTGCACCCAAGAGTTCGCTACCGCCATCCAGGTCCGGGTCGTTCAGTGCCATGGGAGGTGTCCGCTCGATCTTTTTGGGTGGCAGGTCGGGCGCCATAATATCAGGGACCACGGCAGGTGCGCCAAGCCCTGCGGGTGCGTATGGAGCGCCCGGTTTTGCCTCCGTTGCGGCATTGCCCAAAAGCTTGTTGAGCGGCTTTTCAACATAGAATGCAACCTTGCGGCGTGCCGCCTGGGTGAGGTTGATTCCGTCTGAGCCACGTAGGCGCACAGGCTGGCCGTTCATGTCTGGGCCGGAAAAGACAAACACGCCGTTTTCATCGACGAAACCGTCCCAGATATCGACGAATTCAGCTTTTGCTGTCGTGGCCGTGCGCGCGAAAATATCGTTCAATGTCAACATGTCAGAGGTCATGCTGGATGATTTGAAGGCTGGCATGCCGACCCAGATCAGCGGCGCATTTGTGCTGCGCGCGGCCTTGGCAAAGGCGTTTGCACGCCTTTCATATTCGGTGGTCCAGGCGTCGGAAAACTTTTCCAGGCGATCAGTATTGGTCGCCATTTGCTGGCGGTCGTTTGATCCTATCATCGCCACCACGGCTGCCGGTTTTTCGGCCTCGATGATGGTGACAAGTTCTGTCGGCCAGTTGTAATGATCCTCGCGTACCAGACCCGATGAGCCATTGGTGCGGTCGAGGATCACGATCGTGTCGTCGCCGGCATAGGCATCGATCAGTCCCTCGGCCAGGCCGGAGCCCAGAAAGTCGCCGACCACCACGACCTTGCGCGCATCTTCGCGCTTCTCGACGGCAGATTCCAGAGCCGCAGAGCCACCCTGATGTGCTGGTGCGCGGATTGGGGTGTCGGCGCGTTTCGCGGCAGGGGTACGGCGTGAAGTGGGTTCGGGGTCGCGCTGTCGACGGGTGCGGCTCTTCTGTGGCTTCTGCCGTGGCTTGGCACGCTGCAATTGGCGCGGCTGCTCAGGTTTGTCATCGCCAAAAAGCAGGCGTTGCAGGAAGGTGCGGCGCGGCTGTCCGCTATCTTGGGCAAGGGCTTCGGGTGTGAAGGAGGCTGCAAAGGGCAGAGCAAGTGCCAGCGCGAGGCACGAGATGGTGAGCCGACGATAAGCAGCAAAGATATAAGTATTTGAAATCAACACCGCCTCCGCCCAAGCGGTCGCTTTCTCGCGACCGCCTCATTCGTGCCTGGAGCGGCGGGGATTGGCCTACCGCTGCTTACGTAGAACCTTCAGCACTTCTTTGCTGGGGTGGCCGTCCTGCGTCAAGCCCGCTGCGTTCTGGAACGCCTTGATGGCAGATTCGGAACCCTGCCCGATTTTGCCATCCAGCTTGCCGTCATAATAGCCATAGGTGGACAGGTGCTTTTGCAACTCCTGGCGTTCTTCGAAGCTGAGCTTGGTAAAGGGGCGGCCCCAATCCTGAACCAGGCCACCATAACCGGCGATTTCATCGGCCAGCAGGCCGACAGCAATCGCATAGCGGTCGGCATTGTTGTAGCGCTTGATCATGAAGAAGTTTTTGGTCATCAGGAAGGCAGGGCCGTTGCGGCCGTCAGGCGTCTTGAGTTCTGCCTTTTCGTTGCCGCGCGGAAATGCCTTGCCATTGGCGCGTACAACGCCAAGATCTGCCCACTGCGACAGTGTCAGCGAGCCGGCAGGCAATTTTCCGGCAGGCAGCTTCACTTCGTAGCCCCAGGTCTTTCCGTTCTGCCAGCCGTTCTTTTTCAACAGGTTAGCAGCTGTTCCCAAGGCGTCGGGAACGGAATCCCAGATGTCGCGGCGGCCATTGCCATCCATATCAACGGCGTAGGCCTGATAGCTGGTGGGGATGAACTGGGTATGACCCATCGCGCCAGCCCAGGAGCCGGTCAGGTGGCTCTCATCGATGTCACCGCTCTGAAGGATTTTCAGGGCCGCAATCAACTGACTGCGGGCAAACTTCGCGCGTCGCTTGTCGCCATAGCCAAGGGTCGCCAGCGAACGCACGACGTTACGCATCACCTTGTCATTCTTGAGGACCTCGCCGTAGTTCGATTCCATCGACCAGATCGCCAACAGGATGTGGCGGTCAACGCCGAAGCGCTGTTCGATGCGGTCAAGCCAAGGCTTCCACTGGCGCGCCATCTGGCGCCCGACAGCGATAGACTGGTCGTGCACGCGATTGTCGAAATAGTCCCAGACCGGCGCCTTGAACTCGGGCTGGTAGCGGGCTTTTTCCAAAACTTCCGGATCCGGTTCGGTAACGCCGCGGAAAGCGCGATCATAGGTTGATCCGGACACGCCGTTCTTAGCTGCTACAGCGCGAAAGCTGGAAACCCATTCGCGAAAACCGGCATCGGCAGAAGCGGGTCCTGCAGTCAATGCAGCGCTCGCAGACAAGGCAATCGCTGCCAGCAGCGTGCCTGCAAATTTCCTGACTCGTGGTTTGAACATGCTACCCTCTTTATATCTCGAAATAAGAGGCATTCTGGGTAAAAGCGGTTAGGATTTGGTTTACCATGGAGCCGCTTCGACGATAAAATGTAAGCGCGATGCAATTGTCCACATCGAATTTACTGAGGTCTTCAATATTCTTCAATTTCGGCGTGAAAATGTCCCAGCCACAATCGGCAAGCGGCATTTGAGAACATAGTAAAGGGGAGGCAACCGGTAGATGAAAAAAGTTCGCAAGGCAGTGTTTCCGGTGGCCGGTCTTGGCACCCGATTTTTGCCGGCCACCAAGGCAATCCCGAAAGAAATGCTGACAGTCGTCGACCGCCCGGTAATCCAGTATGTCGTGGATGAGGCTCGTGAAGCGGGCATTGAACATTTCATCTTCGTCACCGGGCGTAACAAGACCGTCATCGAAGACCATTTCGACATGCAGTTCGAGCTTTACAATACACTGGAACAGCGTGGAAAGCATGAGCAGCTGGCACGGTTGCAGCGGCTGCAGCCGGGACCGGGCGAAACCAGTTTCACGCGCCAGCAGGTTCCCATGGGGCTCGGCCATGCGGTGTGGTGCGCGCGCGATCTGGTGGGCGATGAGCCGTTTGCGCTCCTGCTTCCGGACATGATCATGCAGGCTGAGACAAGTTGCATGAAAGAGATGACCGAGCTTTACCAGCAGAGCGGCGGCAATGTTATCGGTGTTCAGGAATGTGATCCCGCCGAGAGCCACAAATACGGTATTGTCGGCAAGGGCGCGGAAAAGGGCACCGGCTTTGCGATCACCGGCATGGTGGAAAAACCGGCCCAGGGCACGGCGCCCTCGAACCTCTTCATCAACGGGCGCTACATTCTCCAGCCGCAGATTTTTGATATTCTGGCGAAGCAGGAGAAGGGGGCTGGCGGCGAAATCCAGCTCACTGATGCAATGCTTGCGCTGCAGGCGCAGCAGGATTTTTTCGGCTACCACTTTCGCGGCAATACCTATGATTGCGGCTCACCCGAAGGTTTTGTCGAGGCAAATGTCGCCTTTGCGCTTTCGCGCCCGGATATTCACGACAAGGTTGCCGACACAATCCGTAAGCTGGCCAATGAAGTTGTGCCGATGGAGCGCAGGAAAGAACCGCGCTAAGCGGTTCGCCTGGAGCCGGGAGTGCCTGCCGCAATTGGCCTAGCGTTGCAGCTTCACGCCGAGGAATACGCTGTTGGTCTGGCTGTCGCGACCGGGAAGGTTGCTCTTCAACTGCTCGTGGCGAGCGCGACCGACAAGACCCATGTAGCGGTTGAACCAGTAGGTTGCTCCCGCTTCTGCCGAAAGGATGGTGTCGTGGCCGTTGGTGCTGGCGTAATCGCGATAGGAAGCGCCGATAGCGGCGTTTGCGGTGAGGTTGGCGCGCAGCTCGCGGTCTACCGAGAGTTTCGCTGCATGCAGAACTGAGCCACTTTCACCGGCGGTTGTGGTGCCTTCGACAGTGGTATTGGCTGCCAGCCCGACTGTCGTGCCGCGCTCCGGCGACCATTTGAGGTCGGCGTTCAGCGTCAAACCTGAGATCGCGGCAAGCCGCTCATCATCCAGTTCTTCGCGCAGCCAGCCGGCGGAAAATTCGCCGCCGAATTTTTCACCCAGATCAAGCGCCACGCCGGCGCGGGCACCCAACCGATCAGCTGAGCGTTGAAAACCGCTAGCGTCCAGTTTCTCATCATAGTTGCGGCGGCCGATTTCCACTTCGGCAAAGGGCGTCAGCGCTGGCGAGATCTCGTAGCCCCCGCGCAGTTTGACGGTCGCCAGCGTAGAATCGCGTTCCCGTTGCGAGAGCGTGCCGCCTGACGACAGTTCGGCATCGCCGAAGAAATCACGTTCCACGTTGCCCAGGACACTCAGCCGAAGTTTGCCAAGATCTTTTTGCAGACCAAGCCCCGCCGTCACTGTCTGGCGAACCGGTCGGGAGGCTGTGCCTTCAATAACGACCGGAGATGAAGCGGATTCCGGACGTATCACATAGCCCAGCGAGCCAACCGCGCGCAGCTCATTGTCGATCTCGTAGATGCCGGAAGCTTTGATGCCGGCCTCCTTCTCGTCGAGATCGGCGCCGGAGATGGATTGGCGCAGCGTGCCATAGGCCTCCAGCGAGGCGGAATGGCGAACCCAATCCGAGACGGCGTTCAGACGCAGCGTGGTTTCCGACAGGATCGCTGATTTTCCGTTGGCGCTGGAATCGGCGTTTGAGGTGGCGGTCAGTCCGGTCTCAAGCGTCGGCGTGACCGTAAAGGTGCCGAGCCGCAAGCCGAGTGGAGCGTAGGGGTTCTCCTCAGCGTCGCGATCAAGCCCTTCTATTGCCTCGACCCTTTCGGCGCCTTTGTCGAGTGCCAGGTCATTTTCAGAATCAACTGTTCTGGCGCGCACGGTCCCTGTCGTGAGGGTATCGTCTTGTTCGGACGGTGTTCTGCGGGCCGGAGCCGAACTTGTCCCGGACGCGCGGTCGCGCGCTTCCGATGTGCGTCGTTGAGCGGTCGAAGGGCGCCGCGCGCCGGCGGCGGTTGGTTCAGTGCCGCCATCAATACCTTGGAAAATAGAGTCGGATTCTGCGTCGACGGGCTCGTCTGCCGGGGGGGTGATTGCCTGATAGGCGGGGTGGCCCTGGATTTGATCTTGTTTTAGTTCGGAGGCTGGATGCAGTGCGGAGCGCCGCGCGGCCAACGGCTTCTTGGTCAGCGCATCGGTGCTCATATCCTGATCGTCAACGCGGCCTGAAGCCTGCTGTGCGGTCGCCGGATACGCCATCAATGCGGCTGCGCAGACCCCGGCGAGCAGGGCCAGAACTGGCAGCGCATATGCGCGTTTGGTCGTGTGAGGCCGGGCCGGAAACATTGCCACCTGACAGGTTCGAAAGGCGCCCAAGCGCCATGCTTACGGAACCGTAAATGGGGATGGTTAATGGAGCGTTGAGAAAACGCGCTTTGTAGCGTCGGCAAACAGCATTGGACAGGCCAAGCCGAAAGCGGTAATCGCAATCCATGCATGCAGGTCATCTCAAGACGCCGGTTGATGCCGGTTCGGCAATCGCTTCGGCGCTGCGCACAGTAAACACCGAGCAGGCGGGACTGACCGCGCTGGCTGCGGCGCTCGACAACGGCTTGGCTGAGCCATTTGCGCAGGCCGTGCAGATCCTCTCGGGAATCGGCGGGCGTGTTATCGTCACCGGCGTTGGTAAAAGCGGCCATATTGGCTCCAAGCTTGCGGCAACGCTGGCTTCAACGGGCACACCTGCCTTCTTCGTCCATCCAGTCGAAGCACTGCATGGCGACCTTGGCATGATCGCACGCGATGATGCGATCATCGCGCTTTCGTGGTCCGGTGAGACGCTGGAGCTGAAAGGGATCGTTGCCTATGCGCAGCGCTTTTCCATCCCGCTAATTGCCATTACGGCCGGCGAAAACTCTGCGCTGGCACGCGAGGCGAGCGTTGTCTTGAACCTGCCTCGTGCGCCTGAAGCGTGCCCGCATGGGCTGGCGCCGACGACCTCGACCTTGATGCAGCTTGTTGTAGGAGACGCGATTGCCGTCGCGCTTCTGGAAGCCCGCGGGTTCACGCCGGATCATTTTAGAGCGTTGCACCCAGGCGGCCAACTGGGCGCCAACCTGACCCATTTGAGTGAAGTCATGCATCGCGGCGAAGAGATGCCGCTGGTCGGGCTTGGAACCCGGATGCCGGAGGCGGTGACCGTGCTTTCAAAAAAGCGCCTGGGATGTGTCTGCGTTGTCGACGCCGATGGCCGGGTAGCCGGTATCGTGACCGACGGCGACCTGGCTCGCAATCTTAACCGTAACCTCGCCGAGGCCACGGTCGACGAACTGATGAGCCGTCAGCCCAAGACAGTCAAAGCGCAAACTCTGGCCAGCGCAGCACTTGGTCTGCTCAACGAGCACAATATCAGCGCCCTGATTGTCGTGGATGAAGACCAGCGCCCGGTTGGCGTGGTGCATTTCCACGACCTTTTGCGGATCGGCGTCGCCTGAGGCGCTTTAGCCGACCGCTTCGACGGTCAGATCCAGATCTGTCTTGTCGACGGAGGTCACCCGCACGGTAGCGCCTGTCGGCAAATCGGGGCCGGAGATGCGCCAGAGAGTGTCGCCGATTTTCACGCGGCCATGGCCGTTGACGATGGGTTCGCTCAGCGTTGCGGTGCGGCCGATGAGTTGGGCACCGCGGCGGTTCAGCAGCGGTTGGTCGGTGTCGCTTTCACGGCCGCCGCCCATCAGGCGGTTTCCAGCATAGGCGATGCCTAGAGAGGCTGCCAGAAAAACGATTGTTTGCACCTGCCAGCTCCAGAACGCGGCGTCCCAGATCGCCAGTGACAGCGCGCCGACTGCAAGCGCCCCGAGGCCGATCCACATCAGGAAAATGCCCGGCACGATGATTTCCAGCGCCAGAAGCACGAACCCCAGAACCATCCAGTTCCAGGGGCCGAGCTCCATGACAATGCGTTCGATCATCGCCACTGCCTCAGCTTGAAGGGCCGGTGCGCGGGGTGCGGGCCGTCGAGACGGTGTTACGTTGGGCTCCGGCGGTGCCCTCGGAACGGAACACTTCCTTGGCAATCTCGCCAATGCCGCCCAGAGTTCCGATCAGCGATGATGCTTCCATCGGCATCATGATGATCTTGGAATTGGTGGCAGAGCCGATCTTGGCCAGCGCCTCGGTGTATTTCAGCGCGACGAAATAGTTCAGAGCCTGGACATCGCCTTTGGAAATGGCCTCGGAGACGACCTGGGTAGCCTTTGCTTCCGCCTCGGCGGAGCGTTCGCGCGCCTCGGCATCGCGGAATGCGGCCTCGCGGCGGCCTTCGGCCTCCAGAACCTGCGCCTGCTTCATGCCTTCGGCTTCAAGGATCTGGGCGCGTTTGTTGCGCTCGGCCATCATCTGGCGTCCCATGGATTCGACCAGGTTGGCCGGCGGGTTGATATCCTTGATCTCGACGCGGGTAACCTTGATGCCCCAAGGGTGCGCGGCTTCATCGACAACGCGCAACAGCCGCTCATTGATGGTGTCGCGGTTGGACAGAAGCTCGTCGAGGTCCATCGACCCCATGACGGTTCGGATGTTGGTCATCGTCAGGTTCAGGATGGCATTTTGCAGCCCGGCAACCTGATAGGCCGCCTGTGGGGCGTTGAGCACCTGATAAAAGGCCACCCCGTCGACGGCCACAATGGCGTTGTCCTTGGTGATGACTTCCTGAGTCGGAACATCCAGCACCTGTTCCATCATGTTCATCTTCGCACCGATCTGGTCGAAGAAGGGGATGATAAAGTTGAGGCCGGGCGTCAGCGTGGTGGTGTAGCGACCGAAGCGCTCGACGGTGTAATTAAACCCCTGCGGGACGGTCTTGATGCCTGCAAACAGCAGCGCCAGAACCAGTATCACCAGCACCGCGATGACAATGTCGAAGCCGAAAAACATTCTGCTCTCCCTATTAAATTGCTTTAATTGATTGCCGAAATCATGCCGCGCCGCGCGCAATCAGCGACGATATCCCAAATGCTTAGGCGGGAATGCCGCCCGACACAATCACCGCGGGCAAAAAAGGCCGAGCACCGCTAAGTGTGCGCTCACGCTCGAGTGGACGACTGTTCTCGAGAAAGCTGCTCCCAATGTGGGATTATAAAAGGACCAAACTGGAGGTAAATTGGCTTGCAAAAGCATATCGTTTCGGGAAAAGAAGATGAATAAATCTGGCTGATTGCAATCCTAATGGCGGGCTACAGTGCCGAAGTAAAACTTGCAACATAGCAATATTAAGTTGATCTATTTATATATAGAACTTATTTTTTTGCGTAAATCGAGAGCTTTAATGTTGAAAATTTCGCTGTGCTTGACTCCGTTGTTACTTTTCGCAACCCAATCGCACTCGCAAATAGTAAACGGGAACCTTGAAATAAAGGCGACTGTGGTATCCGGTTGTGATTTCGAATCTGGAGGCGGAGATGCTCTCCTTGATTTCGGTTTGCTAACGCATTTTGAGGAGGCCCATCGAGCCGTCACGGCGCCAGGGTCTGGAATCAGGCTGATATGCACCAGCGGGCAAGAATACAGTGTCGGGCTCGATGGTGGTTTGGATCCGTACCTTATACAACGGCGGATGACCTCAGCATCTTCGACATCAAAAATCTTTTATTATTTGTATCAACCGGATGGCACATCATATTGGGGAAATGACCGCGGGTCCAATACTGTCGACGGTGTTGGGACAGGTGAGGCCGTTGAATATGCAGTGAATGGTTTTATAGCGCCATATCAGTGGCAAGATGGTCCAATAGCTTCAGGAAACTATTCAGACACTGTTACGATTTCAATATACTTTTAAAGTATATATATAATATGCTGTATATATCTTGATTATTTTTCAAAGTTGAGCTTCATCATGAAAAACATTGCTCTTACAATTTCGGTCGCATTTTTTGTTGCGGCGCCCAGTTCGGCAGCTTTGGCGGAAACTGCGTCCGGGGTCGTCAGGGTCAAATCAACGGTGTTGAGCGCCTGTGCGTATGAGGCTGGCGGTGATGATGTCTTGATTGATTTCGGTATCTACAACGGCCAGGTGGGCGAGGCGACGGTGCCTGCCGGGTCGGGAATCAGGTTTACGTGCACCGAGGGGACGCCATATCAGGTCGGTTTGGACCTTGGTTCGTTTCCGCAGCTTCCCTTTCGGACCATGCAAACGCCGGGAGATCCTAGTCCGTCCAGACAAATCCTCTACCGGATCTATCGACCGGGCACCTTTTTTGATTGGGGCGACGATCAAGGTAATGATACCGTAGACGGGGTCGGAACCGGTCAACCGATAGAGCTTCTGCCAAGAGGATTTATTGACAGAAAGCAGGTTGTAGAGCCTGGGGACTATTCTGATACAGTGGTTATGTCCCTCTATTTTTAGTTTGCTTAGAATTTAGACTGCACAACTGTATTTGAGATCTAGGCTATTAGATAATGACTCTGCTTTCCATTCTTGCATTCACCCTTTTGTCGATCTCTATTCCTTTCGCTCATGCTGCGTCGCTTAGTGTGTCGCCGGTGTCTTTGGATCTCTCTGCAAATCTCCGCACCGCAACGGTACAAGTGGAAAATCGCGGAGGCGCCAAAGTCAGCTTTCAGGCGCGCGTCATGAATTGGGCCCAAGTTGATGGAAAAGATGTCTTAACATCCACTCAGAGTGTCGTCGTCAGTCCACCTGTAGCTTCGATCGACCCCGGTGTTGCGTACACATTTCGCATTTTACACAAGGGGCGGCCTTCCAGTGGGGAGGAGACGTATCGGTTGTTAATTGACGAACTACCGAATGTGAATGTGAAGCGCCCCGCTACGTCGGTGTCCATGCTCGTCCAGCAATCGATCCCTATATTTTTCAGCAGTCCAGATGCTGCTGCAGAGCTCATCTGGAATATTGTGAAGGTCGACGAAGGTTACGAAGTTTCTGCGATGAATACTGGGAACCGACATGCAAAGATCTCAAACTTGAAGTTGGACAGTTACCTCGTAAAACGCGGATTGGCAGGATATGTGCTTCCTGGAAACCGGAGAACATGGTTTGTTGAGAACGAATTTGCGGAACTTCGGATGGGCGAATCAGTAAGCATTACCGCTAAAAGTAGTGATTACGGAATTAGTACATCGGTAATAGTTTCAAACAAGTAAACACACAATAAATTGATGATATAAATGAACGGGTTGGAGCCAACTAAAAAGAGCCTAAGTAATTCTATTATTGCATTCTTTTCTTTCTTTAGTATCTGCTTTTGCTCAGGCGTTTGTATATCTTGGGGTAAAGGCTAACGTCGGGTCGGGTGTGTGTTCAATCCAGGCGGTGGCGCTTTCTTTGTTGGTATTGAAGCGGCTTGTATATTTTTGCGTAGAAAATGAACTTCTGATTGAGAAAACAAAGGATTTAAGATGAAAAAGAGCTTTATCTGCGGATTGTTTTCAGCGTCGCTGCTGTTGGGTGTTGCGCCGGCCATGGCTCAGCCGACCGGAAATCTCCAGGTGAGGGCGACCGTTGGTTCAGGTTGTCAGTTCCGCACGGGCGGCGACGAGGTCATGATCGATTTCGGATTGATACCTGAAGTGATCAGTGAAACCACTGAAGCATCGCCGGCACCGGGTTCGGGCATTTCGTTTATCTGTTCGGCAGGTCTAGCCTATCATATTGGACTTGATGGAGGTCTGAATCCGGAATCTCCACTGTTACGGAACTTGGTTTCGCCAGCGGGCGATAAGATTGTGTACGCGATCAACGCTCCAGGTTTGCCTGCATGGGGCAATGAGGAGGGAGTGAATACGTATGATGGCGTCGGTGATGGACAGGCAGTTGAACTTCTTCCGATTGCGTCTTTAATGGTCTCTCCCGTCCCATATCCGTCCGGAGATTACTCGGATACTGTGAAGATTTCGATTTTCTATTGATTATTAGAATATAAACTCAATAAAAATATTACTGGAGATATAAATGAAAAAACTTGCTCTATTAGCTGCTCTTTCGATGTCACTTTCTTTGCCTGCGGCATCTGCTTTTGCTCAGCCGACCGGAAATCTTCAGGTGAGGGCGACCGTTGGTTCAGGTTGTCAGTTCCGCACGGGCGGCGACGAGGTCATGATCGATTTCGGATTGATACCTGAAGTGATCAGTGAAACCACTGAAGCATCGCCGGCACCGGGTTCGGGCATTTCGTTTATTTGTTCGGCAGGTCTAGCCTATCATATTGGACTCGATGGAGGTCTGAATCCGGTATCTCCACTGACCCGGAGATTGGTTTCGCCAGCGGGCGATGAGATTCGGTACGTGCTCAAAGCTCCAGGTTTGATTGGATGGGGCAATGAGGAGGGAGTGAATACGTATGATGGCGTCGGTGATGGACAGCCAGTTGAGCTTCTTCCGATTGCGTCTTTAAAGGTCTCTCCCGTCCCATATGCGCCTGGAGATTACGCGGATACTGTGAAGATTTCGATTTTCTATTGATTATTTGAATATAAATTCAATAAAATATTACTGGAGATATAAATGAAAAAACTTGCTCTATTAGCTGCTCTTTCGATGTCACTTTCTTTGCCTGCGGCATCTGCTTTTGCTCAGCCGACCGGAAATCTTCAGGTGAGGGCGACCGTTGGTTCAGGTTGTCAGTTCCGCACGGGCGGCGACGAGGTCATGATCGATTTCGGATTGATACCTGAATTGATCAGTGAAACCACTGAAGCATCGCCGGCACCGGGTTCGGGCATTTCGTTTATCTGTTCGGCAGGTCTAGCCTATCATATTGGACTCGATGGAGGTCTGGGCTCGGAAGAACTTGTCACCCGGAGCTTGGTTTCGCCAGAGGGTTTTATAATACCTTACCTCATCTCCGGTCCAGATTTGGTGGACTGGGGTAATGAGGAGGGAGTGAATACGTATGATGGCGTCGGTGATGGACAGGCAGTTGAGCTTCTTCCGATAGCGAAACTCGCCCAGAGGGAAAATCCATATGCGCCTGGTGATTACGCGGATACTGTGAAGATTTCGATTTTCTATTGATTATTAGAATATAATTTCAATATATACCAGCGGGGCCAATAGAGGCCCCGCTATAGTGACTATTATTTCGCTCATATGAAAATAATCTTATAATATTTAGAATTCACGTAAGAACGAAAATTTATATTACAAAATATTTATGACGACTTTAGTTTCTATATCGACTTTGTTTTGTTCAGAATTTGGAAGAATTATGATCCGCTCTTTTATGATATTCTCCATTTTGTTGTCTTTCCAGTTCATGCCGGCTGCTTATGCAGCTTCACTTGGCGTATCTCCAGTTTCACTGGATCTGGCAGCGAACCGTCGCTCGGCGACTGTCCGGGTGGAGAATTTGGGGCGGTCCAAGGCCAGCCTCCAGGCACGGATGATGAAATGGACGCAGGTAGACGGCAAAAACGTTCTCCAGCCGACGCAAAACGTCGTGGTCAGCCCGCCGCTTGCGTCTATAGAGCCAGGAGTGACCTATACCTTTCGGATCTTGCATAAGGGGAAGCCCACAAGCGGTGAGGAGACCTATCGCCTGTTGATCGATGAGTTGCCCAGCGTCAATGTCGGGCGCCCCTCGACTTCCATTTCCATGCTGGTGCAGCAGTCCATCCCTGTGTTTTTCAATAATCCCGATACTTTGGCAAAACTGACGTGGGATATAAAGAAAACAAAGAATGGCTATCAGCTTTCGGCAACCAATAGCGGCAACCGTCATTCGAAGATCGCCGATATCAAGATCAATAATAAGCTCGTCAAGCGTGGAATGGCTGGCTATCTACTCCCAGGCACCACGCGCACCTGGCCGATGGCCGGCAGCAGTTTTTCCAAGCTGAAGCCAGGCTCCACCGTCACCGTTACGGCATCCGGAAGCGACTATGGGGTCAAAACTGATGTCACGGTCGGTGGATGACCATGCGGGCGTACCTTGGTGTTGCTGTCCTTGTTCTGGCCAGCACCGGGCCTGCATTCGCGTCATCGATTTCAGACGAGGATGCAGAGGCCGGTGTAGAACTTGTCCTCTCCGTGAGCGTTAACAATCGCAGTGTCAAAGATCTGATTGTTGTCCGGCAAATGGCGGACGGTGCGATTTGCGCGACGGCAGAAAGCCTCGAACAGATTGGGCTGAAAGTTAAGCGTGCCGCCATCTCCAGATCGGGACAGGTGTGCCTGCAGGATTTGCCTGGGATAACCTTTAGCGTTGATGAGCCCGCTCAGCGGATCGATTTCGAAGCGATTGATGCGGCTCGAATGCCCCTTCAACTGAACAAGCAGAATCAAGCTGCACCCGTGGACTGGAGCGCGTTGCAGACCAGTCCCACCGCCATCATCAATTACGCATTCTACGGCGGCGCCGAGTTTGATTGGGACAAAGACATCAATACCCAGTTTCTGTCCGGCTCTTTCGATACGCGACTGTCGTCAAGATTTGGAGTGGTTTCGAGCAGTTTGCTGGCCCGTTTGAGCGAGACTGAATATCATGCCCAAGATGCCGACAGTGTCGTGCGTCTGGACTCTGCCTGGGAGTACATGCATCCGCAACGGGCTATGGCTTACCGCCTGGGTGACAGTTTATCCAGCGCACCACAGTGGGGAACCTCGTACCGTTTGGGTGGCATCCAGATTAGCCGTAACTTTGATATCCGGCCCGATTTGATCACCGCAGCCACGCCCGACTTCTCGGGCAGTTCGGCCGTGCCTACCGAGCTCGACGTCTATCTCAACAACGTCAGGGTTTATTCCGGTGAAGTGCCTGCTGGGCCTTTTGCGTACTCGCCCGGAAATTTGGGAGGTGGGGGAACTGCACGCCTGGTTATGCGCGACGAGTTGGGACGCGAAGTCACAAGGGATGTTCGTTACTACCTCATGCCAGGTCTTCTCACGCCGGGTCTGGCTGACTTCTCGCTGGAGGCTGGTTTTCCGCGGCTCTCCTACGGCAGGGAGTCTTTTGATTACGAGCAAACACCGGTCGCATCAGCGACACTGCGTTACGGGTTCACTAATCAGTTCACTGGCGAAGCGCATGTGAAGACCTTCGACGGCCTGGTCAATGGGGGTATCGGCTTCGTTGCAGCAGGCGGCCTGGGCGGCATCCATCTCGGTGTGGCCGGGAGCCATTTCGAAGGGCTCACCGGTGGTCGGGTCTATGCGCGATATCAGGGCGGCGGACGTGAGCTCAGCTACTACGCAGGCACAGAGCGCGGTTTTGGGGACTATCTGGACGTCTCAACGCTGCTGGCACGCCAAGATGATGAAAAGATTCCTGTTTCGGCACGCGCACGCACGATTGATCGTGCTGGGGTGTCGTTCCCTGGTCTGTTCGACAAGTCTCGACTGAGCTTCGGCTGGACCCAAATACGTGGCGCAGGAGAGGGTGACGATGGGCACTATATCAACGGCTCGTGGACAAACCCAATCACCGACAACATATCGTTTTATGCCAACGCGTACGGCAAGTTCGACAGCAGCGACAATTATGGTGTTTTTGCCGGTCTTACGATGAGGTTCGGAGATAACAAGTCAGCAAGCGCAAACGTCGTTGCGGATAAGAATGGTGTTGGGCTGTCGGCGCGAGCGAGCAAATCGAGCGGGTCAGAAGAAGGTGCCGTCGGCTGGACCATCGCGGCGCGTCAGCATAGCGATGGCGGCGGAACCCGCAGCGCTTCGGGCACCTATCGAACCGCACCGGTTTTCCTGGCGGCTGGGGTCGACCAATCCGATTCAAGCAAGGCTCGTGTGACTGGCAGCGCCGAGGGGTCCATCATAGCGGCCGGGGGAGGCGTGTTCGTCGCAAACCGTGCAAATGACTCGTTTGCGGTCGTCAATGTGGGGGTTCCCGGCGTCGATGTCACGCGCAACGGGCGCCGAATTGCCACCAGTGGGCGTAACGGTCGTGCCCTGATCACCAATCTGGAATCCTTCCGACAGAACCGCATCGGCATCGATGCCGCCAATCTGCCGTTGGAGCTCCAAACGGAAACGACCAACGCAACCGTTGTGCCGAATTACCGTTCCGGAGTCGTGGTGGACCTTGGGGTACGCAAGGTTCAAGCAGCTTCAGTAACAGTTCAACTGGCCGATGGGTCTGTCGTTCCTATCGGCAGTGTCGCCGCGCGGTCAGGCACCATAGACAATACTGTGGTGGGCTATGACGGTCTGATTTATCTCACCGGTCTTGTGGCTGGCCGAAACGATATTCAGGTCACCATGCCTGGCAATGAAACCTGCCAGACTTCGTTCGAATACGACCCAAAGGGCGGTGCACAGCAAACGATTGGACCTGTCACATGTCTTTGATCAGAGGGCACTATGTAAGCGGATCTATGATGCGCTGCCGGAATCCTGGCTTGGTCGCTGCTTCGGCAGCGGTTGTTCTGTTCTTTTCATCATCCCAGGACGCCGCAGCATTTTCATGCGAGATGAGCGGATGGGCGATGGATGTGGGCCAGATTGACCCAACCTCAACTGTTCCACTCGACAATTCGGGCCGTATCCAGATCCGGTGCCGGGATGGAAACCCAGGCGACACTGTTCTCCTGTGTCCTGCTATCGGTGCGCTGCATTCGACACACGACAAGAGCGCACGAAAAATGATCCCGTTGAGCGGAGCCGGATCTGAAGAGCGTTTCGTTGCTTACAACCTGTTTACAGATGCGGCGCGCACGCGGGTCTGGACGCATCCTGCATGGGGTGCGCCAGGAGATGTTCCCTCTGTCAGAGCGCATATCCGGGAAGATGGTACTGCTGAGGCCGAGTTCGGCATTCACTCACGTGTCTGGCCCAACACACATAGCGGGCACTCGGGAATGTATCGGGGCTCAACCGTGCCGGGTTCAGGTGACCAGCAGCTGTTTTTCGATATCAATTCTTCAAGCGATCAATGCAGTTACACCAGTTCCAGCACTGGAGGTGGAGAAATTGAGGTGTTGGGAACGGTCATAGACAGTTGCACCATCACCGGCAGCGATGCCGTCGACTTTGGCCGACGCGGCGTTGGAAGTGGAATTGTGGAGGCGCAGGGCAATATTTCCGTGCGCTGTACCGAAGCGACAGATTTCTCGGTGTCTTTGGGCGGCGGCGCGCAGAACAATATTCTAGACCGCCGCATGAGCAAGGGCAGCGACATGATCAGCTACCAGCTCTATACCGATCCTGGCCGCAGCAGCATATTTGGCGATGGCGTACGGGGCAGTCAGCGCGCAGGAACCGGCATGAATGCAGCGGATGTGAACGTTCCGGTCTACGGTCTTGCAGACCTGTCAAAAAATCCGCCCGCTGGCGAATATTCGGACCGGGTGATCATTACAGTCACCTATTAGGGTGCTCTGCTCACAGCGCATAAAGTCCTGCATCGCTATCGGTGCCGCCTTCAATCGCGGTGCCGATTATTTCGGAGGCGATCTGTGAGTAGGTGATGCCATTGCCGCCATAGCCCATCAGGCTGAAAATGCGCTTCTTGCCTTTCAGCCGGTCTATCAGCGGCAGGCCGGTGCTGGTGGTGCCGAAGGAGCCGGCCCAGGCGAATTCCGGCGTGACATCGAGCGCGGGCAGCAACGCCTTCAATTTCCTGGCGATGGTTTTGGTTTTTGCATCAAGCAGCGCATCCCGTTTTTCGGTGTCAGTGAATTCCTCATCCTCGCCGCCGCAGATAATACGGCCGTCCTTGGTGGCGCGCAGGTAGAGATAGGGGTCTGAGGCTTCCCAGATCAATGGCAGGCTTTTCCAGTCGAAATCCTTTTGCGGCGCGGTGGCAATTGCCCAGGTGGAGATGATCGAATGGCCGCCGGCCGGTACCTTGTCCATCAGTTCATAGCCGGTCGCGATGACGACGAACTTTGCCGAAATGGTGATGCCCTGGCTGGTGGTGACGGTGACGCCGTCCTTCGTCTCGCTGAATGTCTTGGCCTCAACAGGCGTGTAGAGGCTGGCACCCCGTTCGGCGGCTTTTAACAGCAGTCCTGCCGTCAGCTTGCGCGGATCAAGGGCCAGATTGCCATGGCCCAGAATAGCGCCATCGCGGCTGATGCCGAAGCGCGATTTGATCTCCTTGCGTTTCAGAAACAGCGCATTAATGCCGGCAGAGCGACGCGCTTCGGCCTCCTCTGCAAGGTCATCGGCGCTCATTTCATCGCCGGAGAGATAGAGTGAGGGCTTGGGTGTGGCATTGCATTCAATGCCCAGTTCCTCGATGCGGCCGGTGAGGTTTGCGACAGCCAGCCGCGAGCGACGATATGCAGCCTGCGCCTTTGCCTTGCCGATCTTCTTTGTCAGGACGGTGAGTGGCTGGTCGATCTCGAATTGCACCAGAGCGGTTGTGGCAGGCGTTGAGCCAAGCATTGCGCCATCGCGCCTGTCGATCATCACGACCTTGTGGCCCGATGCGGTGAGGCGCTCGGCTGCCATTGCGCCGCTGATGCCGATGCCGATGATGATGACATCCGTCTCGATATCGCGCTTCAGCGCAGTGGTCTCGATCTTGGGAACCTTATAGGCGCTCCAGACCGTGCGGCCCGTTCTCAGATCAAGTTTCCGGGCCATTGTCGTCCTGCGCGCATGATGGAATGGACATTCAACGCGTCGAGCAGGCTCCGGTTCCGTGCTGGCTAGAACCAGCCTTCAAGCTCGCGGCGCACCACTTCTTCGATGACGGCCATTCCTTGCACGCTGTCATTGAGGCAGGGAATGTGGCTGAACTTTTCGCCGCCGGCTGCGAAGAATTCCTCAGCCACTTCGCGGCCGATTTCATCCAGCGTCTCGATGCAATCCGCCGAGAAGCCGGGATTGATAATGGCGATGTTCTTCACGCCGTCATGCGCCAGCTTTTCAACGGTCTTGTCCGTATAGGGCTGCAGCCATTCCTGCGCGCCGAAGCGGGACTGGAAGGTTGTCATCAACTGCCTTGCGTCCAGCCCCAGCCGTTCGCGCAGCAGGCGCGTCGTCTTCTGGCAGTGGCAATGATACATGTCGCCTTTATCGAAGTAGGCTTTCGGGATGCCGTGAAACGAGGCCAGGATGATTTCCGGCTTGAAATCGAGCGTCGCCAGATGCTGCTCGACCGACTGGGCAAGCGCTTCGATATAGACTGGCTCATCATGATAGGGCGGCACTGTGCGCACGGCAGGGGCGGCGCGCATTTTCATCAGAGCGCGGAACAGCTGGTCATTGGCGGTGGCAGTGGTGGTTGCCGAATATTGTGGGTAGAGCGGGAAAGACAGGATGCGGTCGCACCCTTGAGCGTGCAGTCGCTCGACCGTTTCGGCGATGGATGGCGTGCCATAGCGCATGCCCCAATCGACGATGATTTCGGGATCACCGGCAAAAATGTCTGCCAGCTTTTCGCTTTGACTGCGGGTGATGGTGCGCAGCGGTGACTCATCTTTTTTACGGTTCCAGATGCGGGCATAATTCGCGCCAGACTTTTGCGGGCGCGTTGTCAGCACGAGGCCATAGAGGATCGGATACCAGATGGCGCGGTTCAGCTCGATCACGCGTGGGTCCGACAGGAACTCGCGCAAATAACGCCACATGGGTGCGTAAGTGGTGCCGTCTGGCGTACCCAGATTGACCAGCATCACACCCACCTTGCGCCGTGGCACGGAGGGATGCCCAGCGGGCAGGGGGCCTGTTGCCTTGTTGGCATCGCGGGAGGCAGTTGGTTTTTTCATCTTGGTTCCTTGCCGCAGGATATCTAGCGGCAGGAGGCGCGATTGCAAATGCAGCGTGTGGCCGCAGGGGAGCGTGGCGAGAGAATTACGTCATCTTTTGCGGGTGGATCGTGTCGCCGCGCTTCAGCATTTCGACAAAGGTGGCGATCTTCTTCCTGCGGCCTGCCTCAGTTTTCAGATGGCCGATCTGGAATGCCAGCGCGAAGCGGTTTTGGGCGTTCAGCTTATCGAAGGTAGCGCGTGCTTGCGGCACGGCGTCGATAGCGGACTGCAACTCGGGCGGGATTTTCATCTCCTTGCTGCCGGCATAGGCGTTGTCCCAGCGGCCATCAGCTTGGGCGGCCTCCACATGGCGCAGGCCATGTTCGGTCATGCGGCCTTCTTCGATGAGGCGCGCCACATGAGCGACATTCACCTTGCTCCAAATGCTTTTTTTGCCCCGCGGGGTCAGGCGCTGGAGGAAGCTGTCCTTGTCGAAGCTTTTGCGGATGGCGTCGATCCAGCCCCAGCACAGAGCCACATCGACGGCATCTGCCCAATCGATGGAGACGAGGCCCGATGCCTTTTTGTGCATTTTGATCCAGATTTCCGGCTCGCCTGCATGGTTCTGGCGCAGCCAGTCCTCAAACGATCGGGCATCCTCGAATACGTGCACCCTGTCGGAGTTGACGGTAAAAGGAGCCATAGAATGTCTCGCGCCGAAATCTTGGTGACACTATCGTGGCGATGCGGCTTTCGTACAGTCCGCATGGATTTCATCCTGACAGGCTGTGCGCTATGAAACTCCGATGGTTCGCGGGCCTTGCAAACGGGTGGCGGTGTGACAATTTTTTCGACGCTTAAAACATGGGCGAAAACCATAAAGCGCGACGTCGTTGCCCTCTGGATCGCTGCACGCGATCCGCGCGTGCCGTGGTATGCGAAAGTCGTGGCAGGTGCAGTGGCGGCCTATGCGCTCAGCCCGATAGACCTGATACCCGATTTCATACCCGTGCTTGGATATGTCGACGATATTATCATCGTGCCGCTGGGTATTGTATTGGCTGTAAAACTCGTCCCGGTCGCGTTGATGGTAGATTTTCGAGCTGAGGCAGTGCGAAGGCAAGCGCGCCCTACGAGTCGCGTTGGCCTCGTGTTCATCGCCGCAACCTGGGTGGTAGCCGCTGTCTGGATCGTCTGGTTTTTCTGGCCCGTGCGGGGTATCCGGCCTTTCCCCTGATCCGCCTTGGTCCATCGGCTATGACGCTTTACGGCCCGCCGTTAAAAGCAGTTCGTTTGGTCCCTCCCAGCCGTCCGCCGTCTGGAACACCGTCAGGCGTTCCTCCATCTCGTTCCAGCCTGCCGCCTGTGCTGCAGGGGAAAGCCTCGCTAACAGTGCCACGATGGGGCCCCCGCCGGCGCGCACGAAGTCGAGGTAGTGCCGGGCTGAGGGCAGGCGAAAGGGCGCCGCAACGGCGGTGGTTGCCACTTCAGCAAAGTCTGCCGAACGAAACAAAGTGTCGAGATGACCGGGGCGCCCAAGGCTCAGAAGGCCCCCGGGCTGAAACGGATCTCGTGGTGGCAGGCCAGCATGTTTGAGCGCCGTCTGCATCAGGATCACCACGCAGGGGTTCTCAGCGGGACCCGCGAACACCATGGTGCACACGCCGCCACCGGGTTTCAGCACGCGCGCCATTTCCGCCAGTCCGCGTGCCGGATCGGGAAAGAACATGAGGCCAAGCCTGCATACCGCAGCGTCGAACTGGGTATCTTCCACTGCCAGTGCCTGCCCGTCGCAGACCCTGGTTTCGACAGTGGGGTGGCCTTCAGACGTTGCACGTTCTGCGGCGAAGCGCAGGATATCGCCCGAGATGTCGGTTGCCAGGACGTGTCCTTGGCTCCCCACACGGGCGGCAATATCCATGGTTTGGTCGCCGGCACCGGCAGCGATGTCGATAACCCGGCTGCCGGGGTTAATGCCTGCCATCGAGATCATCGCGGCGGTTACCTCTGCCAGCCAGGGGCGGATGACGGCGGCGCTGTCGTGCCAGCCCTTTGCGACCCGATCCCAGTCGGTGGCAGCGGTGGGTGTGGAGCGCGGCGTTTCGGTCATCAGGACTATTCCTATTTCATTGCGTCAAGGAAAGGCTCTGCCGGCTTGCTGAGGTAGAATATCACCACGCGGGTTTCGCCGTCAGTGCGATTGTAGCCGATCATTTCGGAATCGGCCGGCTCAACCATTGCTTCGCCGGCCTTCACGATGACAGGTTGCTCCCCCTTCACTTCGAGCGTGAATGCGCCTTCCAGGACGTAGACAGTGACTGGATATCGATGCGTGTGGGGAACCGTGCGGTCGCCGGGCTTGAAGGTTGCCGTCAATACGCGCACCGATTGGGCTGAGCCGGAGGGCATGCCGGCAACAGGTTGCTCAATGACGAGAGTGGGTTTGGCGAAACCGCCTTCACCTGCGGAAGCCGGTGTGAGGGCCATGGCAGACAGCAGGCATGCCGCAAAAGCGCTGCGCATTTTTATTCTCCATTATTGGACGTTTTACCCGAAGTGGCCGGTCGGCTGTTCAAGGCATGACGCACTCTAGGCAATGTGCCGAATGCGCGGGAGCCGCAGGATTGCCACGAGGGGCCGCAAACATGCATGATGGTGCATGTTCGATTGGGACGACCTCAAATATCTGCTTGCTCTGGCGCGTAACGGCAGCACCATCGCTGCGGCCAAGGCGCTGGGGGTCAATCAGTCAACGGTTCAGCGGCGCGTGGCCGAATTCGAACGAAAAATCGGTCGGCCGGCCACTGTGCGCAGTGCAGGGGGCTACCGGCTCAACGAGTTCGGACACAGCCTCCTCGTCGATGCCGAGAGGGTGGAAGCGTCGGTGCTGGACTTGGAACGGCATATCGCAGACCGGTCCAACGACATAAGCGGCGTCATTCGGCTCACTTGTCCCGAACCCATCGTCTTTCGCATGACGGCGTTCATCGAGCGGTTTCACGCGCGCTATCCGGGGCTGCGCGTCGAGTTTGTCACCAGTGACCGCTACCTCGACCTGAGCAAGGGCGACGCTGACGTTGCCTTCCGCTCGGGCGATACGGACGAAGAACTGGTCGGTCGTAAGGTCGCGGATTCGCTTTGGGCGGTTTATGCCAGCCGCGCCTACATTGAAGCGCATGGGCAGCCGGCAGAGATCGGCGACCTTGTGCGGCATCCGTTAGTCGCATTTGACGAAACGCTTTCGGCCCACCGTGCGCTGCAATGGCTTTCGATAGTGGCACCCGGCGCGCGGATGGCGGCGCGCAACAACAGCGTGCTTGGGCTGGTCTATTCGGTGAGATCAGGCATTGGCATAGGCCCGCTGCCAACGGCTATTGGCGATGCCGAGGCGGATCTGGTGCGCGTTCTCGGCCCCATCCCCGAACTGGCGCGCGCGTGGCGACTACTTGCCCATCCGGATGTGCGCCGCACCCCGCGCGTCTCGGCGTTCTTTGATTTCGTCGCGAACGAGAAAGAGGCGCTAAAGGCAATCCTGACAGGGTAAGGTGACGGCCTTCCCGTTTGTCGTCGGGAAGGCCGAGTTCACGCATTGGTGCGTTATTGTGCCGGAAGCTTCAGCGTGCCGCCAACTGGCAGGTGATGCGGTCCAAACTTTGGATTGGCGCGGGCAATGCGCTTCCATTTCGAGCCGCTGCCATAGGTCTTTTCGGCAATATCCCAAAGCGTATCGCCGCTGGCGATCACATGCTCGCTGGGGTTCATAGCCTTGGCAGGCTCAGCTTCTGCCGGTGAGGCTGCAGCTTCTGCCGGCTTGGCGGGCTCGGCTGTCGGGGCAGCAGCTTCTGCCGGTATGGCGGGTTCGGCTGCCATGGCCGGTGCGGCGTCGACCTTGGGCGCTGAATTGGCGATATCGCTCGATGCAGCGGGCATGTCGGGCAGCGTGATTGCAGGTTCTGCCGCCATTGGTGCAGGTTCGGCAGGCTTTGCGGGCTCTACGGCTGCGGCAGCCGGTTCAGCCGGCTTGGCGGGCTCGGCGGCTGCCGGTTCGGCAGCGGGTGCTACAGCTTCTGCTGGTTTGGCGGGCTCGGCTGCCATGGCCGGTGCGGCGTCGACCTTGGGCGCTGAATTGGCGATATCGCTCGATGCAGCGGGCATGTCGGGCAGCGTGATTGCAGGTTCTGCCGCCATGGGCGCCGGTTCGGCAGGCTTTGCCGGCTCGGCTGTAGCCGGTGCCGGTTCAGCAGGCTTTGCGGGCTCTGCCGGTGCTGCTTCCGCGGGCTTTGCGGGCTCTACGGCAGCGGCAGCCGGTTCAGCCGGCTTGGCGGGGTCGGCGGCAGCGACCACTTCGGTGATGCGACCTTCAACCTTCGGCATATAGGGGCGGTTGGCGGCGAGATAATCGGCAACCACCTGCTCCAGTCCGGGGCCGAAATCATAGGCGTTCTTGGCATTGTCGGCGAAGAGTTTGTAGCCATCACCGCCACCTCTGACGAAATTGTTGGTGGCCACCACATAATCCTTGGCCGGGTCAATCGGCTTCCATGCGCCAGCATCCATCACTTCGACACCGGAGACGCGGCCTGCATTGGGAGCGACGGATTTGTCGAGCGTGAATTTGAGGCCGGAAACCTGAGGGAACTTGCCTTTGCCTTCTTCGATCGCGCTGACGCCGGCTTCAAGCGAAGTCACAATATCCTTGCCCGAAATCTGGAAGGTGGCGAGCGTGTTCTGGAAGGGCAGCACGGTCAGCACTTCGCCCATGGTGATGACGCCCTTGTCGATGGAGGCACGGATGCCGCCGCCGTTCTGCACGGCAATCGTCACGCCCTGGTCCTTCACGCGGTCGACCATCGCGTCAGCGATGAGGTTGCCCATGGCGCATTCCTGCGCGCGGCAGGTATCGCGGCTACCGTCGATCATATCTGCGGCTTCCGATACCTCCTTGGTTTTCAGTTCCTCGATTGGCGCGCCAAGTTCCTTGATGCGTGCCAGCACGGCTTCGTCGGGCACGACCGAATTGTCGAGAAAGATCGGGTCGCCCGAGGCTTCCTTGACCACGCCATTGTCATCAAACACAACCTTGAAGGCGCCGAGATATTTCGAATAGGAGGCGGCCTGGGTCACCGGAACCTTGTAGCCGTCCGGATTGTCGATCATCGTGGGGTAGGGGCCTTCGGCCTTGTCGTCGGTATTCGACAGGAGCGAGTGCGAGTGGCCGCCCACCACCACATCGATGCCGGGGATCCTGGCGATCATTTCCTTGTCGCGCGGATAGCCGACATGGGTCAGCGCGATGATCTTGTTGACGCCTTCGGCCCTCAGTTTTTCAACTTCGGCGGTGATCGTCTTGATGTCCTCGCTGACAGTAATGTTGGGGCCGGGTGATGCCAGTTCCGGCGTATCGTTGGTGACCGCGCCGATGATGCCGATCTTCTGGCCACCCAGTTCCACCACGATGGATGGCTTGATGCGGTCGCCTACCTTCGAGGCCGCGCTCGCTGCCACATTGGCCGATAGGACCGGAAACTTGACCACGTCGAGGAACGGCACCAGCGCGTCCTCGCCATCGTCGAATTCGTGGTTGCCGACGGTCATCGCGTCGAATTTCATCAGGTTCAGGAACTCTGCTTCCACTGCACCCTTGTAGGTGGAGTAGAAAAGCGACCCCTGAAAATTGTCGCCGCCGTTCAGCAACAGCACGTTTGCGTCTTTCAGCTTGTCGCGCTCGGCTGCAATGGCGGTCACCAGGCGTGCGGCACCGCCGATGCACTCGCCCTTGCCTTCCTCCTCGGCCGAACAGGTCGATTCATACTTGTTGTTGCTCTCAATGCGGCTGTGCCAGTCATTGATGTGCAGGATGTTCAATGTGTAGTCAGCAAAGGACGGTGCCACCGACAGCGCTGAAGACAGTGCAAGGGCCGATACCGTCACGGCAGCGCGTGTGAACTTTTTCATGCTTGATCTCCCGATTGATGCCACCGGTGGCGTTTACCGCCACTCATTGTCAGTTTTGTTGCAACAGCGGCACTAAATGCAAGGCGCGGTTGTTTATCCCCCGGCATGTTCCCATCGGGATATACGCGATGCAAGCGGAATGTGTCGCTCAAACCTGATGTTCAGAAGGGGGTGCGGCCCGTGCGACGGGCCACACCGGTCAAGCGCCGGCAGTTTTGCGCCGGTTCAAGACAAATGTCTGGCCGCCCGATGAGGTGCAGTTGAGCTGGTCAGCGGTGGCGATTGCGCAAGTCACATTCGTCGTGGTCTGGCGGATCAACGATATCACGGTGATATCAACGGCGCGCTCATTGGCCATGCGGTAGTTACCATCGGCCAGCTTGTTGCCGGTATCGGTCGCTACGGTTTCGAAGGCCCCGCCGGAAAAGCGCGAGATGGCGACGCCGTCGCTGCTCATCCACTCGCCTTCGACGCTGACTGCCCTGGACATGACGCGACCGCTGCCGCCACCATCAGGACCGCTGCTCATGCAGCCGGCCAGAAGCGCGGTGGCTACGATTGAGCTTGCCGCAATCATTGTGCGTGCTGTTGCCATCACCTTGTTCCTCTTCTCATTCCGCACCCGTTCAATCGCCCCATTTGGTCATGAACGCAAGGGGTGCAACCCCTTGCACCATGCGTCATCGGACCAGGATGTTGCGGAATTGCCACGGGTCGCGGGTGTCCAGATCCTCTTTAAACAGGCCCGGACGGCCCTCAAGCGGTGTCCAATCTGTGTAGTATCCCTTGACCGTTCCGAGATAAGGCGTCTGCACCTCAAGGCAACGGGCAAAATCCACCTCGTCGGCTTCCACAATGCCGGCTTCCGGATTTTCGAGTGCCCATACCATGCCAGCCAGAACGGCAGATGTGACCTGAAGGCCAGTTGCGTTCTGATAGGGGGCAAGCTTGCGAGCCTCTGCCAGGGAAAGCTGCGAGCCGAACCAGTAAGCGTTTTTCTCGTGGCCATAGAGCAGTACGCCAAGTTCATCCACGCCATCCACCAATTCGTCTTCTTCCAGAACGTGCAGCACGGGCTGGGCTTTGCCGGCGGCGCCGAACATCTCGTTCATGGACAGGATGGCGTCATTGCAGGGATGGTAGGCGTAGTGGCAGGTCGGGCGGTAGGAAACTTCGCCCTTCTTGTTCGTTACCGAGAAGAAATCGGCAATCGAGATCGCCTCGTTATGGGTGACCAGCAAGCCATATTGCGGCCCAGGTGTCGGGCACCAGCTGCGCACGCGCGTGTTGCCACCTGGCTGTTCCAGGAAGATGGCTGCCTTTGAACCGTGCTTCTGTTTCTGGGCGTTTTTGGGCATCCACTTTTCATGGGTGCCCCAGCCCAGTTCGGCGGGCTGCAAGCCTTCGGAAATGAAACCTTCCACCGACCAGGTGTTCCAGAACACGTTCAGCGGCTTTGGCTTTGCGGCGCGCTGGGTGTCGCGTTCGGCAATGTGGATGCCTTTCACGCCGGTCTTTTTCATCAGCTTGGCCCAGGCCTCGCGATCATCGACGGCAGGAATTTTGAATTTTATGTCGAGGTCGTTGGCGAGGTTTACCAATGCCTGTTTGACAAACCAGGATACCATGCCCGGATTTGCCCCGCAGGTGGAGACAGCAGTTGTGCCGCCGGGGCTCTTGGCCTTTTCTTCCAGCAGTGTTTCGCGCAGCGCATAATTGGTGCGCGCAGCATTGTCGGCCTTGGCATCGAAGTAGAAGCCGAGCCATGGCTCGATCACGGTATCAATATAGAGCACGCCCATGTCGCGGCACATGCGCATCAGGTCCACCGAGCCGGTATCAACAGAAAGGTTGACGCAGAAACCTTGTCCGCCGCCCTTGGTGAGCAGGGGCTTCAACAGCTTTTTGTAGTTCTTGGCCGTCACCGCTTCCTGCACGAAGTTGACGCCGCGCTCAGCGACCTGCTTGCCGGCTTCTTCGCGTGGGTCGATGATGGTCATCCGATCCCGGTCAAATTTGAAATGGCGCTCGATGAGCGGCAGTGTGCCGCGTCCAATTGAGCCGAAACCGATCATCACCACTGGGCCGGTGATTTCACCGTATACGGGCCATTTTTCATTTGCCATTTTCGGGGGCACTCCTTTTGCTGTTGATCCTGGGTCGTCCGGGAATTTTAACGCGAAAGTTCCAACGCGCTCATGACGCAAAGGATGCGCATTGGCCTTTTCGCAAAACAACCGGGCACAGATGCCCGGTCATTTCAGCCTGACCATACATCCTTGTGACAATAAAGCGAATCCGTATACCGGTGCTGTGGCATCCTGACGAGCCGCTCCTCACCGCTGTCGCCTTGCGTGGCGTGTTACGATCAAGCCGCGGCTGAGGCGCAACCTGGAGGGACGAGATGGCAGTGAAACGCATAGTGGCCAACATCGCGGCCGAGGACCCTGCAGCGGCGACCGCGTTTTACGGCGACGTGCTGGGGCTCGAAATCGTCATGGATCACGGCTGGATCAAGACCTTCGCGGCTGCACCCGTTGAGACCGCACCGCAAATCAGCATCGCCAGCGAAGGGGGCTCGGGCACGCCAGTCCCCGACCTGTCGATTGAGGTCGACGATTTCGCCGATGTCCTTGCCCGCGCCAGGGCGGCGGGGCACGCCATAGAATACGGGCCAGTGCAGGAGGCCTGGGGCGTTCTCCGCTTCTATGTGCGTGATCCTTTCGGTCGCCTCGTCAACGTGCTGACCCACAGCGCCGTTGAACCCGACCGCTGACGCCCATTCTGCGAGGCCTGAACATGACGCATGCTATGATCACCGACATCGAGGATTTCTTCGCCGAGGGGTGCGGGCGCTGCGCCCGGTTTCAGACGCCGGACTGCTCGGCGATGCTGTGGGCCTCCGGTCTGGCGGAGCTCAGGCGCATCTGCCTCGATGCCGGGCTGGTCGAGACCGTCAAATGGGGCCATCCCTGCTACATGCATGCGGGCCGCAACATCGCGATCATCGGCGCGATGCGCGGCGATTTCCGGCTTACCTTCTTCAATTCCGCGCTGCTGAAGAACCCGGAAGGCGTGCTTGAGAAACAGGGCCCCAACACGCGCCATCCCGACATGATTTCATTCAGCGATAGTAGCGGGCCGGCGGGCATGGAAAGGGTCATCTCTGCCTATCTCAGGGAAGCGATGGGCTATGCAGAGGCGGGCATCAGGCCGGTCAAGGAGCTGTCCGAATTCGAGCTTCCCGAGGAACTGGTGGAAGCGCTCGATGCCGACCCAGAAATGGCCGAGGCGTTCCACGCGCTCACGCCCGGGCGGCAGCGCAGCTATGCGATCGTGCTGGGATCGGCCAAGACGGCGGCCACACGGATCGCCCGCATCACCAAGCTGCGCGACAAGGTTTTGGCCGGCAAAGGGGCGAATGAGTACTGAGTGGGCCGGCCGAGCGCCACGGGGCGAACCTTCCACGCGAGCGGAGCGCCAGCCGAGTGCGCTTGCCTCACTAAGCAGCCAGCCCCGCCAAATGCATTACCAACCGGTCGCGGTCGGCGGTGAGGCCCTTATAGTCGAGTTGGGCGATGTCGAGTGCCGTCAGCTGGGCGGCGAAGCCTGAGGCGATGTTTTGCCGATCTGGATGGCGAGCAAGAAGATCGAGCGGGTCGAGATAGATGCGGATGGTGAAGAGAATGTCTCCCGATGCGGGAAGCTTGCGCAGTGTTTGGCGCTCGACACGGATGAAGGCTGCGGCAAAATTGTCGCCGGCAAAGAGGTCGGGGCGTTCTGCTGCGCGCTGGATGCGCTGGCGGCCCGAAAGCGGATGATAGAGCGCATCGCCCGCCTGCAGCGACCAGTTCCAGCGCAGGACGGGCTGGTGCAACCTGTCGAACATGCGCGCAATGAGTTCGTCCATGCGGGTGCCCTGACCGAAACCCGGAACAGGTTGATGGATTTCATGCAGCGGACGTCCAAACTTTTCGGTGAGCGACCATGACGAGGGAAAGCACAGCGAGCCGGCCGCCAGCCGCCAGCCATTTTCTCCGCGCCGCATGAGGATAAGATCTTCCTGTACCATGAGGGATGCGACGGCGAGGGGCGCCTCTGCAAGGTTGGGCGGAAGGATATCGGATTGCCGGTTTTCGGCGATGCCGGGATGGGCCGCGAGAAGATCAAGCACCTCCTGCTGCGCGGCACGGGTGGCAAACTCTTCGACAAAAACCTTGTCAGGGATGTCGCGATAAAGACGCAGCTTTTCAGCGCGGTAGGCATCAAAATGCCGGTCCGGCTCGATCCATTCTTTCAGGTCAAGCGGCAGAAGACCGATGGTGAATGGCTTCGACGAGCCATCATAGGGCGTGTGGACAGGCACGTTGGTGCAGGCTCGCGTTCACCTCCAAGCTAGCCAGTTCGGGTTGCCGGGGCAAGGCGAGGCGCGTGGGCCAGTAGCCCGCCGCTTAGGCCATCCGCGCCGGGATCAGGCCACGTAGCGCGTTGCCGACATGGAGTGTTTTGGCGCTGGCGAGAGTGTCCGGGGTCAGCACCGCTTCGCGTGCCTGCCCGGATGCCAGAAGTTCGGCGCGCAGGATGCCGGCGAGAAGGCCGCAGGACAATGGCGGGGTGGCCAATATGCCGTCGCCCATGTCAGCAAACAGGGTGGTGATGGTGCCTTCGCACAGGTCGCCGTGCTCGTTGAGCAGGAGAACCTCGTCTGCCTCCTCGCCGGTAAATTCGGCACGGGCGGCCGCATAGGCGTCGCGGCGGCTGGTTTTGTGGCGCAGCAGTGGATCGGCCGAATCGAGCTGTGCCCGGGTGGCGATGCGCAGGGTCCAGATTGTTTCGGGAGCCACGGGTGCGAATGGTTGCGCGGTGATCTCTGCCAGACCGTCGCGGCTTAAAAAGAGGCGCATACGCAGGGCGCTCGTCGCATGAAGTGTTGCCGCTTCCAGCGCCTGCTGCACCTGTTGCAGATTGCAGGGGATGCCCAGTTCCCGCGCCGATAGCTCCAGCCGCGCCAGATGCCGGTCGAGGCGCTGGAAACCACCATCGGGTTCATAGCGCAGTGTCTCGATCAGGCCGAATGGGCCGGAACCGTCCCCGTCGCGAAGCGGGCCTTGAGAAGACATTCCTGATATTCCTCCTCGGCAGTGGAATCGAATACCAGCCCGCCGCCGACATTGTAGACTGCTTCGCCTTCGGGAAAGAGCGTGATGGTGCGGATGGCGACGGAAAAGCGCATCGGGCCCTCGGGCGCTATCCAGCCAATGGCCCCGCAATAGGCGTCGCGGGGTTGGGTTTCCAGCCCGCGCAGGATTTCCATGGCGCGGATTTTTGGCGCGCCGGTGATCGAGCCGCAGGGAAAGAGTGCTGCAAGAATGGTGCGGATGGTGAGATCGGGCAACAGTTTTGCGCGCACGCGGCTGACCATCTGGTGGACTGTCGGGTAGGTCTCGATGCGGAAAAGTTCTGGCACATCCAGCGTGCCCACCTCAGAAATGAGCGAGATGTCGTTGCGCAGAAGATCAACGATCATGCGGTTTTCGGCCTGGTTTTTCGGATCGTTGCGCAGCGTTTCGCGCAGTGTCTCATCCTCCTGCGGGGTGTCGCCACGCCGCATGGTCCCTTTCATCGGATGGGTTTCGATCCAGCCTTGACGATCAATCTCGAAGAAGAGTTCGGGCGAGCGTGACAGGATGATTGGTCCGCCAAGATCGACCAGCGCACCATATTTCACCGGCTGGCGTGCGGTCAGCGCGTTGAAGGCGTCCAGCGGTGTGCCAGACCATTCGGTCTCAATGCCAAAGGTCAGGTTTGCCTGATAGCAATCCCCCTCGCGCAGATGGCGGTGCACACGCTCGAAGCGTGGGCGGTAATCATCATAGTTCCAAGTAGCGCGCGCGTTGAAAATCGGGCCGTTGCTGTTGGCGTGCCCGGCATCAGGAGCGACAGCGCGTTGCAACGGTGCCTCAAAAATGCCGAGGCACATCAACGGCACGCGGCGCTCTGATTGCGCGGGCAGCAGGGGGGCAAGCTTGGGCTCAAGCACATAGCCCGCTTCATAGGCAATGGTTCCGGCCAGCCATTTGCCGGCACGGCGCGCGGCCTGCGCCTTTACAAGTGCTGCCTCAAATTCCAGCGCATTGGTGGGCGCTAAAATTTCAAGGGGCTTTGTAAACAGCGTTTCGTGCCCGCCCGGATCATCGCGGAAGAGGACGAATGGGCCGGTTGGCGAGGCGGACATGGAAGACCTGAGCGCGAGTGGTTGTTGCGCCACGAAACACGTTGATCGGGTTAGTGGCGCAACTTAAACGACATGTTCGGGCTTTGCACTTCTGTGCGCATTAATCCAGAGCTTCCAGTTCATCAATCAACCCGCTGATCACTGAAAGGCCGCTCTGCCAAAATTGCGGGTCCGAGGCGTCAAGGCCGAAGGGTTTTAGCAGCTCGGAGTGATGCTTGGTGCCGCCAGCTTTCAGCATGTCGAAATATTTCTGCTGAAAGCCGCTCTCGGCGTTCTGGTAAACGGCATAGAGTGAGTTCACCAGGCAGTCGCCGAAGGCATAGGCATAGACGTAGAAGGGCGAGTGGATGAAGTGCGGAATATAGGCCCAGAATGTCTCATAGCCTTCGCGGATGGTGATTGCCGGTCCAAGGCTCTCAACCTGTACTTCCAGCCATAATTCGCCAAGCTTGTCGGAGGTCAGTTCGCCCTTGCGGCGCTCGGTGTGTACCTTGCGCTCGAATTCGTAGAACGCGATCTGGCGCACCACGGTGTTGATCATGTCCTCGACCTTCTGGGCGAGCATGGCTTTGCGCTCGGCCTTGTCGCGGGTTCGGTCCAGCAGCATTCGGAAGGTCAGCATTTCGCCAAAGACGGATGCCGTTTCGGCCAGTGTGAGCGGGGTGGAGGCCATGAGCGCGCCTTGCGCACCGGCCATCACCTGGTGCACGCCGTGGCCAAGTTCATGGGCCAGCGTCATCACATCGCGCGGCTTGCCCATATAGTTGAGCAGCACAAAGGGATGGGCTGAAGGTACCGTCGGGTGGGCAAAGGCGCCGGGTGCCTTGCCGGGGCGGGCGGGCGCGTCGATCCAGTTGCGGTCGAAGAAGGTTTTGGCAATGTCGCCCATTTCCGGCGAGAACTGGGTGTAGGCTGACAATACGGTGTCGCGCGCTGTGTCCCAGCCAATCACGGCCTGAGGCGTTTCAGGCAAAGGCGCGTTGCGGTCCCAATGGTTCATTTTTTCCATGCCCAGCCATTTTGCCTTCATGGCGTAATAGCGGTGCGACAGGCGCGGATAGGCTTCGCGCACGGCTTTTGCCAGCGCATCGACCACTTCGCGCTCGACGCGGTTGGCCAGATGGCGTGAATCAGCAATGTCCTTGAAGCCGCGCCAGCGGTCGGAAATTTCCTTGTCCTTGGCCAGCGTGTTGGTGATGAGCGTGAAGGTACGCAGGTTTTCCTTGAAGGTTTTGGCCAGTGCCTGGCTTGCCTTGCGGCGCACCTCGCCATCGGCGTCCTGCAAGCGGGTGAGGGTCTGTTCGAGCGCCAGTTCCTCGCCGTCTACGTCGAAGCGCAAATCGGTCATGGTCTCGTCGAACAGACGGTTCCAGGCGCCGCGACCGGTGACGGATTTTTCGTGGAAAAGCTGTTCTACCCGGTCTTCCAGCTGGTAGGGCTTGTCCAGCCTGAGGTCGAGCACCCATGGCCGGTAGTGGCCGAAGCCAGCATCAATCTCGAGCGCGGCGAGAATGAGCGCGTCGTCGACAAGATTGAGTTCCAGCGTGAAGAAAAGCAGATGCGAGCTCGCATCCGTCATCTTCTCCTGTACATCGCCGTAAAATTTGGCGCGTTTGGGGTCTGCGGTATTGCCGGCATAGAGCAGACCGGCATAGGAGGCGATACGCCCGATCAGTTCCTCGATCACCTCATAGCGCGCCAGGGCCCGGCCCATGTCGCCCTTTGCAGGGTTGGCGAGTGCTTCGGCGAGCCTGCCTTTCCACTCATCTTCAAATTGAATGGCGTCGGCCAATGCGCGATCGAGGTCGCGGTGCAGCTCCTGCGCTTCCATGCCGTAATAAAGCGCCGACAAATCCCATTCCGGCAGGTTACCGAGTTCCGGGGCCTTTAAAACAGTAGCATTATCGGCAGGTGATTCATTGCGGGCAGGCGCGTTAAACATGCTTTTTCTCAATTTCTGATAGTCGCAAATGCAAGGGTGGCCGGTTAAAACGGCGTGAATAAGATTTCGTTCACCGGGTTTTTTGAAGTCTTATTTAGAACCCCGTGCGAAGTTGGGCCAGCATAGTTTCAATCCATGCGCAATTTAACGAAGGCGGGATGACCGGACCTATCCTCATCGTCGATGACGATCCTGTCCAGCGGCGGCTGCTTGAGGCTGCGGTGGTCAAGGCCGGCTATCGCGCGCTGCCGGTCGACAACGGCGTGGCCGGGCTGGCCATGCTGGACGGGCCGCAGGGCCGCGACATTGCGGTGGTCATTCTCGATTTGATGATGCCGGGCCTCGATGGCAACGGTGTTTTGGAAAAGATGCGCGAAAGAGGAATCTCCACCCCGGTCATTGTCCAGACTGCGCAGGGCGGCATCGAGACCGTGGTCAGAGCCATGCGCGCAGGCGCCTTTGACTTTGTGGTCAAGCCCGCATCACCCGAGCGGGTTGCAGCCGCTATTGGTAGTGCGCTGAAGGTCGAGGCGCTCGAAGGTGCCGCGCGGCGGTCGGGGCGCAAGGCTGCCGGCACGCTGACCTTTAAAGACATGGTCACGGGCAGCGCCGTGATGGAGCGGGTCATACGGCTTGGGCAAAAGGCCGCCTCGTCCAATATTCCAATCCTGATCGAGGGCGAATCGGGTGTCGGCAAGGAATTGGTCGCGCGCGCCATTCGCGGAAGCGGCGAGCGGCGGTCAAAACCGTTCGTTACCGTCAACTGTGGCGCCATTCCAGAAAATCTTGTCGAAAGCATCCTGTTCGGCCACGAAAAAGGTTCGTTCACCGGTGCTACTGAAAAGCATGCCGGAAAATTCGTCGAGGCGCATTCAGGAACGCTGTTTCTGGACGAAATCGGGGATTTGCCACCCGATGTTCAGGTCAAGCTGCTGAGGGCAGTCCAGGATGGTGAGATCGACCCCGTCGGCGGCCGCCAGACGATAAAGGTCGATATTCGTCTCATATCGGCCACCCACCGCGACCTCCTGCAACAGGTGAAAGACGGGCAGTTTCGTGAGGACCTGTTTTACAGGCTGCATGTATTCCCGATTTTCGTACCGCCGCTGCGGGCCCGGCGTGAGGATATTCCGGCGCTGGTCGGCCATTTCATGGGCAAGATCGGCCCGGTCGAGACGCGCGCACGGGTGACCGCAATTGCGCCGGCAGCGCTTGCCATGCTTACAGCCTATGATTGGCCCGGCAATATTCGGCAGCTGGAAAACGCAGTGTTTCGGGCCATGGTGCTGTGCGAGGGCGATACGCTGATGCCCGGCGACTTTCCACAGATCAGGGCGCAGGTTGATAGCGTCGCGATCTCCGACACGCCTGATCGGCCGATTGCCGTCACCATGCCTGAAGCAACGCAGCTGCGCCCGGGATCTGGATTTGCCGAAATGGCTGTCGACATGCGCAATGGCGAGGCAGCGCGACCGCAATTTGGCATTGTTCGGGCGCTGGATGAGCGCGGCAATGTGCGTCCGCTTGCCGATATTGAGCTGGAGATGATCAAACTCGCCATCGAACACTATCACGGGCACATGAGCGAAGTGGCGAGGCGACTCGGTATCGGCCGATCGACGCTCTATCGCAAGTTGAAGGAATACGGGCTCGACCCGGAAACCGGTCGCGCAAGTGTCAGCCCGGCGGAAGGTGCAGGATTGACCCGTGGGAGCGAATAAGCTCTAAACTTTGTGTTTACCACGTTGGAACGGGGTCTGTTCCTGACCTGTCTCTGCCATCCTGTTACCGCATTTCGCCGTCAATAAGCAGTGATTAACCATTACGGGCGATAGTCGGACGGGAAATTTTCGCGTCCGGGTGTCAAATCCGGGGACAGAATGGCAGCCTGCAAGGCCTTTTGATTTGATACAGAGCGTACAAAACAATCTCGGGCGGCGTTTCAGAATTTCCGTTTGGGCCGGATGGCTGGCGTCGATGGTGCTGGCTCTTGGCTTTTTGGGTCTTGCACCCGCTGAGGCGCAGGCGCAAACCCGCAGCCTCAAGATCCATTTCGTTCATACCGGTGAGAAGGCCGAGATCGTTTTCAAGCGCAATGGCCGCTATGATTCCGACGGGCTCACCAAACTCAACCGTATTTTGCGCGATTTCCGCCGCAATGAACCCACCAAGATGGACCCGCGGTTGCTGGATCTGGTATGGGAAGCTTACCGCGCTTCTGGATCTCGCGGTTACATCAACGTCATCTCCGCCTACCGGTCGCCCGCCACAAATTCTATGCTGCGCAGCCGCTCCAAGGGCGTTGCCAAGCAGAGCCAGCATACACTTGGCAAGGCCATGGATTTCTATCTTCCCGACGTGAACTTGAAAAAGCTGCGTGACATTGGCTTGAAAATGCAGGGCGGCGGCGTTGGATATTATCCACGATCCGGCTCGCCTTTCGTGCATATGGATGTCGGCAATGTGCGCCATTGGCCGCGTATGAGCCGCAAGGAACTGGTCGCAGTATTTCCCAACGGCAATACGCTGCATGTGCCGAGCGACGGCAAGCCACTACCTGGCTTCGAACAGGCGCTCGCCTCCTACAGCCAACGGCGCGGCAAGGGTGAACTGGCAATTGCCAGCGCACGCAGCAGTGGCGGAAGCAGCCGCGGCGGTGGTCTTCTCGCGGCCCTGTTTGGCGGCGGCGGCGGTGCCGATGAGGCTGAAGAAGGCGGTGTAGCCGTAGCTTCCGTAGCGCCGGAAAGGCCAGTTGCCAAAGCCGCGCCCAAGGCCTCTTCGAAAGCTGCCGAGGCTGCCAAATCTGAGATACTTATCATCCCACCGGACCAGGCACGCCCGGCTGCGATCCAGCCAGTCGAGACGGCTAAGCCTGATGAGCCCGTTCAGCAGACGCCAGAACAGATCATTGCTGCGCTGCCGCGCCGCTCGATCCCGGTTCCCGGACTGGCACCGCGCCCATCAGTTGATGTTGCAGCGGCCCCGGTTGACGTACCGTTCGAGGTTGTGTCGACCGACAACATGCCGGCTGAGCCTGCTGCCGAACTGCCGGTTGAAGTGGCAGCGCTTGTGCCGCTGCCTACGAGACGTCCGAACTACCAGCTGCCCGTCGAGTTAGCTCCGCAGGATAGCGAGATGTCAGCGCTTCTGGCGCTTTCAGAACCACTTGAGGCCGACACCAAGCCCGCCATTCCTCTGCCGGCAACGCGCCCTGCTGGCGCTGAGTATACCGTTGCAGCGCTGCCTGCGCCGCGGCCAGAGCTTGCGCCGCCATCCGAAGCCACTCCGGTGGCCGTGGCGCCTGCCGCAGTTGCCAATGCCGCCGCGCCGGCGGAAACCAACCCGTTCGGCATCGCGCCTGCTGACGCTGTGGCGCAGCCACGACCCATGGACCCTGTGTCCAAAGGCGCCCGCGCGCCTGTGGCCGTTGCCGCAACACCGCGCGCTGTAGCCGCTGCCAAGAAGCCGGGAACCACCGCGGTGGCTTCCCTTTCCTCCGGTGTTAAAACGACTGCAAAATCGGCGCGACCGACAGGAGTGCCTGCAAAGGCCGAACCGAAAGCAGTGGTTGTCGTAGCGCAGCCACAGGCCGCACGCTGGGCACTGGATTCAAACTATGTGAAGCAGAACACCAAGGGCACCACCGCGCCTTCCTTCGCGTACAACATCGTTCGGACAGCGCCGCGTGAGGTTTATACTGCTGGCTTCCAGGCCGAGACCAAGATGGCGGATGCCAACAAGTTCTCCGGCAAGGCCGTGGGCTTCCTACCCGTGGCGCGCTTCAAGACGAACTAGAAAAGCCCGCTACTGCTCAGTGTTGCGGGCTCATTCAAGCTGGCCGTGTGCCATCCACTTTCAGCGACCGATGCGGGATGCCTCGCGCGCGAGTTCCTCGATTGCGTCCCATTTGCCATCGCGAACCAATTCGTCAGGCGCTACCCATGAACCGCCGACGCAGATGACGTTGGGAAGGCTGAGATAGTCGATCGCGTTTTTGGGGCTGACGCCGCCGGTCGGGCAAAAGCGAATTCCGGCGAAGGGTGAGGCAAGTGCCTTCAGGAAGCTGACGCCGCCGGCCTGTTCGGCGGGGAAGAATTTCAGGAAATCGAGACCGGCTTCATGGGCGGTCATGATCTCGCCGGGCGTGATGGCGCCGGGGAGCAGTGGCACCTCGCTTTCATTGGCAGCTGCCAGAAGCTCATGGGTGATGCCGGGGCTGACGATGAATTTTGAGCCGGCTTCTGATGCCTGATCAAACTGGGCTGGAGACAGGATCGTGCCAGCGCCCACAACTGCGTCTTCAACCTCGCTGGCGGCAAGCCGGATCGCCTCAAGCGCTGCGCTGGTGCGCATGGTGATCTCGATCACCCGCAGCCCACCCCTTGCCAAGGCGCGCGCCAGCGGCACTGCATCTGCGGCACGCTCAATCTTCAGCACTGGAATGACAGGCTGGCCGTCCAGCAGCGCAAGAAGTTTTTCAGTCTTTACCGACATACCCATCTCGATCTCTGTTGACGAATTTCAACCGATTAACAGAAGCTGGAAAACGTGTCCATGAAGCTATCGCCGTCGCAGCTTCAGCGCCCCTAGCCATGCGGGTATGATGCGAATGCCCAACACGCTTTGTGGTTCAGGGGCGGGTTCGGGCTCTGGTTCAGTCGCGATGGTGTCGTAGCGGTGATAGGCTTCGGCCATGCGCTCGTCGTAGCGGTTTTTGGCAAAACCGGGTCCGTTGTAGCCAAGGGCGAATGCTTTCCAGTCTCTGGCTCGCAAGGCCGGTGCCAGCCCTGCCTTTTCGATATAGCGCGCCATCAGCCTCACCTGGCCGGCAACGCCCGAACGGGCCTCGTTTGCCAGTGCATCGACACTCGCGTAACCAAGCCAGGCCCAGTGGGCACCCATCACCTGGCCGAGACCCCAGGAGACAGATTCATAGGCGGCTTTGCGGTCAATGGCGGCTGCCCGTTCCAGCATCGCCCATCGATCAACCTGCAGGGCGGGGTTGCGGACCCGGCCTGCGAGCGGGGAGGCAAGTTTTGCCAAGCGCGCCCGTGATCGGTTGTCAGGTGAGAGCCGACGATCGAAGTAGTGACCCTCGAAACGGATCACAGGTTCGCGCCGACCATCGACGCTGGCAAATGCCTTGCCGCCGCTCTCGATTTCGGCGACTGCGAGCAGGGTTGCCGGCTCGATTTTGAGCTCACGGGCGACTTGTCTGATTTCGGTGGCTGTACTGGCGGAAAACATGGCGTTCCTTTTGTTTCTGCCATCATTTTGTCGCTGCGCCGCCGGTAGTGGACAAAAACGCGGCCAACAACCACTTCCGTTTTCAGCCATAGTTCTGATTCTAAAAGGTATTTTTGAACTCACTTGAAACCGGTCGTCAAAATCGATACCGCAACCCGCATGGAAGCTCCGTTGCCCGCAATCCGCGTTGCTGCGCTCTACCGGTTTTGCCGGCTGGCGCATTTTGAGACATTGCGTGCGCCGCTGGTCGCATTTTGTGGTGAGCATGGCATCAAGGGCACCATCCTTTTGGCGCATGAGGGCATTAACGGAACTGTTGCCGGACGTGTTGAGGCGATCGCGGCTCTGGTCGCGTATCTCGAGGCCATGCCTGAGTTTTCCGGCCTCGAGTTGAAGTTTAGCCACGCTCAAACCATGCCCTTCCACCGCATGAAAGTGCGATTGAAGCGTGAAATAGTCACCATGGGGGTGGAGAATATTGATCCGCTGCAGGACGCCGGCGCTTATGTTGAAGCCGCGCAGTGGAACGCGCTGATTGCCGATCCCAACACGGTGGTCATCGATACGCGCAATGATTACGAGGCGGCAATCGGCACGTTCCAAAACGCTATCGACCCGAAAACAAAGAGCTTTCGCGAATTTCCCGGCTGGGTCGAAGAAAATCGCGCCAGTCTCGAGGGGCGCAAAGTCGCGATGTTCTGCACCGGCGGGATACGCTGCGAAAAGGCGACGGCCTATGTCCGCTCTCTTGGGCTGGAGGAGGTTTTCCATCTCAAGGGCGGTATCTTGAAATATCTCGAAGAGGTGCCTGCCGAGGAGAGCCTATGGGAAGGCGAATGCTTCGTTTTCGACGAGCGGGTATCGGTCACGCATGGCCTAGCGGTCGGCGAAGCCGAGCTGTGCCGGGCCTGCCGCCACCCGCTGTCGCCTACCGAGCGGCAGTCGCCGCTCTATAGCGAAGGGGTCTCGTGTCAGTATTGCCACAATGCACGCAGCGAGGAAGATCGCCAGCGCTATGCCGAACGCCAGAAGCAGGTGGCAATTGCGGCGGCGCGCGGATTGGGTCCGCACATCGGAAGCTAAGGATTAACGACACCAGCAAAGGCTGAATTTTTCCAATCGTTTATCCCGCGCCCTCATAGTAATGTCGCCTCGCAGTGCCTACGTCCAGGCATACGCAAACCATTCGGCTGCCGCGGCGGCAGCCCTTACGGAGGCCCGCAATGCTTGATCCAAAACGCATGCTCGACGAATTGCTCGGCACCAAAATCCCCGGTTCCGAAACCACTTTACGCGACAAGGCCGGTCAGGCGACACAGATGGCCAAGGACAATCCACTGGCTGCCGGCGCGCTTCTGGCGGTGCTTCTTGGTACCGGTACTGGCCGTGCTGTCACTGGCTCGGCGATCAAGCTCGGCGGGCTCGCGGCAGTCGCAGGCGTCGCCTACAATGCTTACAAAAACTACCAGAACGGTGGCGCGCCCGTGCAGGAAACTGCTTCTGCCGATGGCACACTTCTGCCACCCCCGCAGGATAGCGGCTTCCATCCGACCGACGCGCCACAGGGCGAAGACGAGTTCGCGCTGACACTGATCCGCGCCATGATTTCGGCAGCCAATGCCGACGGACATGTCGATGATGAGGAGCGCAAAAAGATTGGCGACCGCCTCGCTCTATCAGGGCTTGGCGATGAAGCTCAACAGTTCTTTGATCAGGAGCTCAGGAAGCCGGCAACCATAGACGAACTGGTGGCAGCTGCGCGTAGCGAGGCACAACGTATTGAATTGTTTACTGCCGCGCGCCTGACGATTGACCCGAACACGCGTGTGGAGAGAGGATATCTCGACATGCTGGCCGGTCGGCTGGAACTGCCTGACGCACTGGTTGACCATGTCGAGGCAACGATTTCGTCAGTCAAATCGGCGGATGCAAGCGCGACAAACTCGCCCTGGTGATACGGGTTGCGTGCTGCTCGTAGACGCGGGTGGCACACACCTTTGGGCTTCAGTTCATGCCCCGTTCAATGATCTCGATCAGTGCCTGATCCCGTTCAACGCCGGTGAGCTGTTCGAGTTGCGGCATACGCCCCGCAAGCATCAGTTCAGACAGTCCGTGGACAAGTGCCCACGAAGCGGCGAGAAAAGGGGCAATATCTTCGCGGCCCGACTGCCCCTGTCGCTCACGCACGGCATCAACCAGCAAGCCATAGGCGGCATCGGCAGACTGGTTCAGTGCTAGATCGGAGCGATCCGGGCGCGCTGAAGAAAACATCAGTCGAAAAAGCGCCGGTTTAGCTAAAGCGAAGTCGATGTAGCCGAGACCCGCCGCGACATGCGTTGACATGCCTGCCGGCCTCCGCTGCCGGCGCTGCCGCATCATGACAACGAAACCGTCAAAGCCGCGTACCGCAAGTGCGGTCAAAAGCGTATCGGCGCTCCGGAAGTGGTGAGCGGGCGCTGCATGCGAAACACCTGCGCGCCGTGCACAGCCGCGCAACGTGAATCCTTCAACACCCTTCTCGGTGAGTTCAGTCTCGGCGGCATCGAGAAGTGCTATCCGCAAATCTCCATGGTGGTAATTTTTTCTAGTCACACTCTAACCTCCGAAGACAGCTTTGCGCGAACGGGCTATTTATAAGCAATTGCAAATGTTTGAGCAATCTTTACGATGTAAAAACCTGTTAATCTCTCGTTAAGAATCGAGGCGCATCCTGTTCCTTGTTCGGATCGGCTTTCTCCTCCCAAGCACGGTCCTTTATTGAGGGCGGTCACCGGTGACCGCCCTCTTTTCATGTCTTGCCATGTCAGGGCAGTTCTGGAATGCAGGATAAGCGGGAGGATTTTTGCATGGCAAAAACAGCAATTGTAACCGGTGCGGGAACTGGTGTCGGCAAGGCGGTTGCGCAGGCGCTTGTGCGCGAAGGCTGGAATACGGTGTTTTGCGGACGCCGTCTGAAGCCGCTGGAAGAAGCAGTCCGGGAAGCCGGTATGGGCGGCGGCATCGGCATTGCTGTTTCCTGCGACGTTGGCAAGGCTGAAGAAGTCGACCGGTTGTTTGCGATGGCTGTGGAAAATTTCGGCCGTGTCGATCTCCTCTTCAACAATGCCGGCATGGGTTACAAATCGACCCCCATCGACGAGATTCCCGTCGAAGTGTGGGAGCAAGTTGTCAGCGTCAATCTCACAGGTGCATTTTTGTGTGCCCGCAAGGCCTTTGGCGTGATGCGCCATCAGTCGCCTTTGGGCGGGCGCATCATCAATAACGGGTCCGTTTCGGCCTATACGCCCCGCCCCGGTTCGGTGCCTTATACGGCCACCAAACATGCCATTACCGGCCTCACCAAAACGCTGGCACTCGACGGTCGTCCATTCGATATTGCCTGTGGCCAGATCGACATCGGCAACGCGCTGACCGAGATGGCCCACCCCATGACGGTTGGGGTGCCGCAGGCCAATGGTACGATGGCGGCGGAAGCGGTCATGGATGTTGACCACGTGGCGAACGCCGTTCTGCACATGGCCGGGCTGCCACTCGATGCCAATGTGCTATTTATGACGGTTATGGCCACCAAGATGCCCTATGTCGGGCGTGGTTAGGGCCCGTCCCCGAGGGGCGCTAGCCTGAAGGGCTGTTCTCATCAAGGAACGCCGCTATGCGATCAATGGCGCGCAGAATATTCTCCTCGGAATTGGCGTAGGAAAGGCGCAGATAACCTTCTCCCAGAATGCCGAAGTCCGGACCTCCGATTAGCGCCACGCCGGATGTTTCCAGAAGAGCACCCGCTAGTTTTTTGGCCTTCCAGCCAGTCGCAGACACATTGGGGAAGGCATAGAATGCGCCTTTGGGGGCGATGCAGGACACGCCGTTAAGGCTGTTTAACCCCTCGACCACGACTTTGCGGCGGTGGTCGAAGGCACTCATCATGTTATTGACTTCGCCTTGGGGGCCGTCGATGGCAGCGATGCCAGCGTACTGGCTCGGTGCGTTCACGCAGGACCAGCAATTGACCGCTAGCTTGCGCACCTTGTCGTAGAGATTAGCGCTTTGAGGGCCGTTCGGCCAGATCGACCAACCCATGCGCCAGCCAGTCATTGCCCAAGTTTTCGACCAACCGTTCAAGACGATCAGCCGGTCGCGGATTTCAGGGAAACTCAGGAGAGAGCAGTGGCGTCCGCCGTCGTAGGTCATGACGTCATAGATTTCGTCGGAAAGGATCGCGACATTGGGGTGGGCCTCAAGCCCCTTGACCAGTTTGGAGATTTCTTCGGGCGGCGTAACGCCTCCCGTTGGGTTTGCCGGTGAGTTAAGGATCAAAAGGCGCGTGCGCGGAGTGATAAGCGCCAGTGTTTCTTCAGCGGAAAACGCAAAGCCATTTTCCTCACGGATTGGGACCGGGACAGGGTTGGCGCCAGTAAATTCGATCATCGATCGGTAAATTGGGAAACCCGGATCTGGGTAAAGGATATCGACGCCCGGCTCGCCAAACATGATGATTGAGGCAAACATCGTCGGCTTGCCGCCAGGCAGGATCATAACGTTTTCAGGTGAAACCTCGACGCCGGTGGTGGTCAGGGTTCGCCGCACCACTGCCTCGCGTGTTGCCAGCAGACCAGTTGCCGGCGTGTAACCGTGATGGCCGTCGCGCAGCGCCTTGATGGCGGCCTCGACGATGTGGGCAGGCGTTTTGAAGTCGGGCTGGCCGATGCCAAGGTTGACAATATCGCGCCCCTCACTGGCGAGCGTGGTGGCGCGGGCGAGAACGGCAAAGGCGTTCTCCTCGCCGAGCCGGCCGAATGCAGAAACAGTTTGGAGCATGGTAAGCACCCTGGTTGGTTCTGTTGCCAGAGCAGCGTTTTTGTGAGCGTCTCCGGTGAATGTCAAATAAAACGGGTGGACCATGGTGGATGAATTAGCAAACTGGCAGGCGCGACCAAGGCCGCAGCGCACCATTCTGGAGGGTCGCTATATCCGGCTTGAGCCGCTTTCAGCAGTCAGCCACGGCGATGACCTTTACGAGGCCTCTACCGTTGCGGATGTTGACCAGCGCTTTCGCTACCTGTTTGACCTCCCACCCCATAGCCGCGCGGAATTTCAGGCCTGGCTGGAAAAAGTAGAGGCAAGTGAGGACCCGCTGTTTTTCGCCGTCATCGATAAGAAGACCGGGAAGGCAGCAGGGCGGCAAACTCTGATGCGCATCGATCCTGCCTTCGGCGTGATCGAGATAGGCAACATCTATTGGGGTCCTGGGATTGCACGTACACCTGCCGCCACGGAGGCACAGTATCTATTCACCAAATATGTGTTCGCCCTTGGCTACCGCCGTTATGAGTGGAAGTGCAATAACGACAATGCACCGTCAAAGCGGGCTGCAGAGCGGTTCGGCTTCAGCTTTGAGGGGATATTCCGACAGCATATGGTGGTGAAGGGCGAAAACCGCGACACGGCGTGGTACTCGATCATCGACAAAGAATGGCCGCGACTAAATCGGGCCTATGAGGAATGGCTCAATCCGGCTAATTTCGATGCCGGAGGCCAGCAGAGGCGACGGCTGGAGGAGATTCGCGCCGCGCTCAACTAATCAGGACATTATGGGACAAACGCATAGCGACGGCGATCACGGCCATTCGGGCCACAGCCATGCCGGGCATAGCCATGGGGCCAGCGATAAAACACGGGTCCTGATTGCAGCCTTGCTCACCTCTGTCTTCATGGTGGCAGAGGCTGTTGGTGGCGTCTTGACGGGATCGCTGGCACTTTTGGCCGACGCTGGGCACATGCTGACGGATTCGGTCGCGCTGGTGCTGGCGTGGTATGCTTTCCATCTTGCCGGCCGGGCAGCGACAGCCCGTCTGACCTATGGCTTTGACCGCGTGAAAACGCTGATTGCCTACACCAACGGGCTTACGGTTTTCGCGATCGCGTTGTGGATTGTTTACGAGGCGTGGCAGCGGATGGCAGAGCCCGCGCTCGTGCTCGGCGGCCCCATGCTGGTTGTGGCTCTCCTGGGCTTGCTGGTCAATATTGCCGCCTTCTTCGTTCTCCATGGAGGTGACCGCGAGAACCTGAATATGCGTGGCGCGGTATTGCACGTTCTGGGTGATCTTTTAGGCTCGGTCGCGGCACTGGTTGCAGCAGTGGTGATCCTAACTACCGGATGGACGCTGATCGACCCTATCCTTTCCGTTCTGGTGGCGGTGCTATTGTTCCGCAGTGCCTGGGGCTTGATGAAGGAGGCTGGGCATTTGCTACTCGAGGGCGTTCCGGTCTCGCTGGATCGCGACAGCATCGCCCGTGACATTGAAGATCATGTCGCTGGTGTGCGGGAGGTTCACCACATGCATGTCTGGTCGATGGATGGCGCGCGCAACATGGCAACGCTGCATGCGTGTCTTGAAGAGGGTACGGACGCGCCGGGCACAATCCGCATCATAAAGGAGCGGCTTGCATCCAATCATGGTATCGACCATGCAACGGTTGAACCGGAATTCGGGAAATGTGCTGACGCCAGCACTGCGCACCAACATTGATTACTAGACAGGATTTGGGGAAACCATGGCAGGCAGATTGAAGGGGAAAGTTGCAGTCGTCACTGCTGCAGGGCAGGGGATTGGTCGCGCAATCGCCGAGGCATTCATCGCAGAGGGTGCGACGGTGCACGCTTCCGATCTCGACCGCTCCAAGCTTGATGGATTGACGCGCGCCAAGAAAGCCAAGCTAGACGTCCTGTCGACACGGGCAGTGGAAGCCTATGCGCAGAAGATTGGTCCGATCGATGTTTTGGTCAATGTCGCGGGTTATGTGCACCATGGTACCGTGCTCGATTGCAACGAGAAGGACTGGGATTTTTCTTTTGATCTCAATGTAAAATCGATGCACCGGATGATACGGGCGTTTTTGCCTGGGATGCTCGAGCGTGCCAAGGATATGTCCGGTTCCGGTTCGATCATCAACCTTTCCTCCGGGGCGTCTTCTATCAAAGGCGCGCCGAACCGCTACACATACGGAGCGACCAAGGCCGCCGTGATAGGGCTCACCAAATCGGTGGCAATTGACTTTATCCGGCAGGGTATCCGTTGCAACGCCATCTGCCCCGGAACGGTGCAGTCGCCTTCCCTGGACGGACGCATGGATGATTTGGCAAAAACGGTGGGCGGAAAGGACAAAGCAATGGAACTGTTTATCTCTAGACAGCCAATGGGCCGATTAGGCCAGGCTTCGGAAATTGCTGCGTTGGCGCTCTATCTGGCGGCAGACGAATCCGCGTTCACAACGGGAACGGCCATTCCCATCGACGGCGGATGGACACTCTGATGGCTACAAGCAACCGGAACTCTGCCATAGCCGCAGCGGTGATCGTTCTAGGCTTTGGGTTGGCAGCCTTTTATCTGCCGACCATCATGCTTGCGGTAGGTTCCTTCTCGTCCATAGCAGCCGGCGCTGTCGGCATGCTCTTCGTTGCGGCATTTTTTCTGGTGTTTTGGCTGCGGGCGCGCCATCAGCGGGACAAGTGAAATGCGTATTCTCATAACGGGTGCCGCCGGGATGGTGGGGCGAAAGCTCACCGCGAGGCTGGCAAAAGACGGTACCCTTGCCGGTCAGAAAATCACCGCGCTCGACCTGCACGACATTGTTCCATCAGACGCATTTTCGATGCCGAGCGCTCATGTTTCGATTCATGTCGGGGATCTTTCAGATACGGCAGCCGTGGCGGGGCTTATCGCTGCGCGGCCAGACGTCATCTTCCACCTGGCCGGCATCGTTTCGGGTGAAGCCGAAGCCAATTTTGACCTCGGCTACGGGGTAAACCTGGATAGTACGCGCGCGCTGTTTGATGCCGTGCGGCTTGAAAATTATCAGCCACGCATTGTGTTCACCTCATCCATCGCCGTCTTTGGTGCGCCGTTTCCTGATGTGATCCCGGATGAGTTCCACCCCACGCCGCTGACTTCCTACGGTACGCAGAAGCTGATGGGCGAGGCGCTTCTGGCTGATTATACAAGGCGTGGCTTTTTCGATGGCATCGGCATCCGCTTGCCCACCATCTGCGTGCGCCCGGGTAAACCCAACAAGGCAGCGTCTGGCTTCTTTTCAGGGATTATCCGTGAGCCACTTAACGGACGGGAAGCCATACTTCCGGTGCCGCGTTCGGTGGTACACACCCATGCCAGCCCGCGGTCGGCAGTCGGGTTTTTGATCCACGCTGCCGGCATAGACGGCAATAAAGTCGGACCGCGGCGCAATCTTTCAATGCCGGGTGTCGGCGTTACTGTCGGGGAACAGATCGAGTCCCTGGAACGGATTGCCGGTAGCGATGTTGTCAAGCACATTCGCGAAGAACCTGACCAAACGATCTGGCGGATCGTGCAAGGCTGGCCGACCCGCTTTGAAGCAAAGCGGGCGCTAGAGTTGGGTTTCACAGCCGAGAGCAGCTTTGACGATATTATTCGCGTTTATATCGAGGACGAACTCCAAGGCGGCCTGCTGCGCGCCTGAGCACCCCAGCCTTATGCAGAGAGGCTGGCGCTCAGCAAAAGCAGGCCGAGAATGAATACCATTGCCGCGCCGCCAACTTCGAAGGCTGCGTGAACATAATTGCCGATGCGGCCATCGCCTGCAAACAGTACCGCCCAGTTCTTGGCGGTTACCGCCAGCGTTGCTATCGCCGAGACGGTAATAGCTGTGCCGAGCGCCATTGCGAGCACCGACAAAATTCCACCAACCCACAGTCCATTCAGGAATGCGAAGCTCAGCACAATAAGCGCGCCGGAGCAGGGGCGGATACCGACCGCAGCCACGGCAGACCATGCGGTGCGCCAGTCGAAACGGTCGCCGGAAAGCAGGGTCGGATCTGGCGCATGAGAGTGGCCGCAGGTGTCGCAGATATCTGCTGCGCCATGGGAATGCGAATGGGCGTGCGTATGGGCGTGGGTGGTATGTTCATGGTGGCTGTGGGAGGCGTGCGTGTGTGTGGCGGCGCTCTGGTCTTGGCCACTATGGCTGTGCGCGAGCGCAGAGAGGCTTTGTGCGGGAGCGTGGCCAAACACCCTGCGCAGATGAGGACCGGCTTTTCGCCATAGGAGCCAGGCACCGAAGGCAGTAATCGACGCATAACTCACCACTTCCAGAAACCAGGTGGCGTCCGTCATCGAGATAGAAGTGCCGCGCAACACCATGAACACGAGCGTCATCAGAATGATAGCTGTCGCGGCCTGCAGGAAGGCGGAAACGAAGGACAGCATGATGCCGCGCCGGAGCGCCACTTCGTTGGCTACCATGTATGATGAAATGACAGCCTTGCCATGGCCCGGGCCTGCCGCATGAAAAACACCATACGCGAACGAGAGCCCGACAAGCAGCCATAGTTTCGAGCCATCATCGCGCATTGCTTTCAACGCGCCAGTGAGCGCCCGATAAAACCCCTGCTGCTGCACGTTGATCCAGTTTAGCCAATTTGAAAAAAAACCCGGTGGAGGGCAGCATGGCTTCGTTGGTGCCGATGCCGAGTGAGCTTTGCGCGTTTCCAGAACCGATCAAATGCGTGCTGGCAATGGCCAAGGCAAGCCAAACTATCACTAGCCGGGTTTCAACTTTATTCATGGTCAGCCTGTGCAGGTGAGTTCAAAACGGGTGGCGAAAATTTTTGAAAGATCGGTCCCGGTCGGGTCGCTGAAGAACGCGTCCGTGAGCTTAGACTGGTTCTGCGCGATTGCTTCGTCCGGATCCGGGCGGATGACCGTGCTGCTGCAACCGGAAGGCAAGCCGCCATCGACGGCCATATTCTTGTCCTCAACGAAATCGATGGCAGTGTAGAAGGTTGGGTCGTAGACGCCGAAATCTACTTTTCCGGTAAGTTTTAGCGGCTTCTTGGGCTCGGATTCAAACAGTATAATCAATTGATCCTGCTCGTAATTGGCAATCAGCTGCGCCGGCGGCTTCATCGAAATCTCCTTGCCGTCGGCGGTCACCAGCTGAAAATAGTCATATTCGGCGAGAGACTCGAATACGGTTTTGGAAACCTCCTGGAGTTCCGAATCGTCGAGCTTCAAATCCGCATTTTTGTCGAACTCCAGCAACACAGTGCTGGAGAAGAGGTCGTCAAACCGCCAAAGGTGCCGAAGGGATTTCAACGACCTGTCGGGATTGAGCACCACGTCAAGGCGCGCCTCAGCGAACACATGTGGGTGCACCCGTGCCGGTTGAGTGGACGCAAGAAGCGATAGTGCGGCGGTCGCCAGTATCGCCGCCGTAGCGTTAGTAGGCATCAGAAAATCCTCAACAATTGAATGTGCCAAAGTTACTTTAAAACGGACAAAATTGAGACGAGGCGCAACCGTTCAATGTGGCAATTCGTGCATTTTGAACCATTGAGCCAGAAAATCGACCAATAGCCGAACCTTAGCAGGTAGATATCGTCGGTGCGGGTAAACTGCGAAGATTCCGCCGCCTGATACGGTACGATCCTTTAATACTGCCATGAGGCGACCGGCTGCGATTTCTGGCTCGGCTATAAAATCTGGCAGCGTAGCAAATCCGAGACCTGACAGTGCTCCCGCTCTTGCCATGAGCGGGCTGTTGGCCTCGATTGGGCCTGTTACCGGTACCCCTACCACCTCGCCATTGTCGCCGAGAAACTGCCAGTTGGCGAGACTGCGACCATTGGTGTCGATGATACAGGGCAGTTTTGAAAGCTCCTGCGGACGATGCGGCGTTCCATGCTTGGCGATAAGCTCCGGGGAAGCGCAAACGACAGTGGCGAAGGGCGCAAGGCGGCGCGCGATGAGGGAGGAATTTTCCAGCCTTGAGATGCGGATCGCTAGATCGAAACCTTCCTCGACCAGATCGACGAAGCGATCGTCGAGATGGATCTCCAAGGTAATGTCTGGATGCTGTTTCGCGAAGTCAATTATTGACTGTCCGATCGGGGCGTCGGCAAAGGTGCGCGGCGCTGAAAGCTTGATGCGGCCACGCACATCGCCGGATGTTCCGCGTACTTCTTCCTGCAGGCTATCGATCTCGCTGATGATTTCAGTCGCGCGCTTGTAGTAGGTATGGCCGGCTTCCGTTAGGGAAAACTGGCGCGTGGTGCGATTGAGGAGCAGGGCGCCCAGCTCGTCTTCCAGCTCGCGCACATATTTCGACAGCAGCGCCTTGGAACGGCCGATCTTGCGCGCCGCTGAGGAAAAACCCTCGGCTTCGACCACTGCCAGAAAGGCGCGTATGCGGGTCAGAGTGTCCATGGCATCCTCAGTGTGCCGACGCCATGATGCGAGTGCCAAGGTCAAGAAGCGTTAGATCGCTGTTTTTCGGGCCAAGCAATGAAATGCCGAAGGGCGCGCCATTCACCGTCCCAAGCGGCAGCGTGAGCTGAGGCAGCCCGGCCAGACCGGAGAGGCATAAAAGATGCAACGCTCGCTCGCGATAGGCCTGCGTGTCGCCGAAACTCAGAGAACGCAGGGGTGCAGCACCGGGCACGGTCGGCATAACCAAAATGCCGTCGTTGCCCAGACGCGCGGTTAGTTCTGCAGTAAAATCCTTGCGGCGGACAGTTTCTTCAGCAACCGTTTCGTTGCTGATCGTAGCGCCGTATTCAAAACGTTCTTTCACGCCCGGCCCTAAGTTGCGATCCTGATCGCCTATCCATTCGCCGTGAACCGACCAGGCTTCGTGGGATTGGATGCGGCGGAAGCACCAGTAGAGATCTTCCAGATCATGTGAGAGCGGCGCCAAGACTACCGGGTCGCCCAGTGCCTTTGCAACAATCCGTTCCAGACGTTGGTATTCGTGACGGTCCGCGTCGCCCAATAGAAGTGCTTCAAGGCCGCTGAGACGCATGGGACGCCAAGTTTGAAACGCAGTACCAGTAAGCAGAACTTCCGCCACTTTGCGATAGCACAACATGTCTTTCGCAAACCACCCGAAGGTGTCGAGGCTAGGGGCCAGAGGCATGGTGCCTTTCAGCGATATTGCGCCATGGGTGGTGCGCAGGCCGACCAATCCGCAAAAGCTGGCAGGGGCGCGGATCGAACCGCCGGTGTCTGATCCGGTGCCGATATCGGCCAGCGCTCCGGCTACGGCTGCTGCCGACCCGGAGGATGAACCGCCGGTGACCCTGTCGGGGGCAGCGGGGTTAACCGGTTGGGGATAATGAGCATTGTGGCCGATCAGCGAGAAGGCGAGTTCGTCGGTCTGCGTCTTGCCAATGAACGTTGCGCCCGCGTCAAGAAGTTGCTGAATCGCTGGTGCTGTTAAGGTGACGGGATCTGCGACTCGGGCTTTTGAGGAGTTGCCACATCCAGTGGGATATCCGGCGACATCGTAGATATCTTTCACCGCGAGTTGCATGCCCGACAGCGGACCGGATGGCGCACTGGTGACCGGCACAGAAGGCAAGTCGAGAAAAGCATTCAAGGGATCGCAGGTAGGCAGCATGTTCAAGATCCGGATACAGTCCATCACCATTGTTCGATGGCATATTATTTTCAACCATCCCTTCGATTTTTATTGATTGTGACGCAAGTCGCCCCTATGTACGCCTTGCCCAAAGTCGCACGTGCCTGTGGGTGTCCGCCGATCCTCAAAATGGTGAGATAAATCGGTAAGGTAACTGGAGCTAACCCCTCCAGTCGGTTTCGCGGCCCAACCGCAAAATCGAGGACATCTTGAAGCAACGACGGTGCGGGCCTTTCTGGTTCTCTGCCGGCTGTCCAAAAGCCGGGGTTACTGAAGAGGCACACCATCATTGCCGGCAGTGCGGAACGGGTTCTCCCAATCCAAGCCATGGCAGACAAAGCGAACCGAAGCCGGGCAGGCCTAGGTTCACCGCCGCGCGAAACGCGTTCATGATTCCAGACCCTCCACCGGCTGGCTTCAGGAAAAGCGATCACGCCTTTGTCCACCGCGGATCAACACGGCGAGACTGCCGTGCCGCAGCTTGATTTTGCGTGTTCGCGAAAGCGGTGCGCTATGGAGAAACCGATGGCAACACAGCGCGTTCTTGATTTCCTCGCCACCCGTCGTCCAGCCGGCCCTTGCCTGGTTGTTGACCTTGATGTCGTGCGCGATAATTTCTGTGCATTCGAAAAGGCTTTGCCGGATTCGAAAATCTTTTATGCCGTGAAGGCCAATCCTGCGCCGGAGATCTTGCGTTTGCTTGCTTCCATGGGCTCTTCCTTTGACACTGCTTCGGTTGCCGAAATCGAAATGGCGATGGATGCTGGTGCGCCAGCAGAGCGCATCTCCTTCGGCAACACGATCAAGAAGGAACGCGACATTGAGCGCGCCTACGAGCTTGGCATTCGTCTGTTTGCAGTTGATTGCGTTGAAGAGGTCGAGAAGATCGCGCGTGTCGCACCTGAGGCACGGGTGTTCTGCCGCGTTCTGACCGATGGTGAGGGCGCTGAATGGCCTTTGTCGCGCAAATTTGGTTGCGTGCCAGAGATGGCAGTTGATGTGCTTCGTCGTGCAAAGGTTCTTGGCCTCGACGCTTATGGCGTGTCGTTCCATGTTGGCTCGCAGCAGACCGATCTGACCGCGTGGGATCGTGCGCTGGGCGATGCGCAGACCGTGTTCGCGACATTGGCGAATGAAGGCATTGTGCTGAAAATGGTCAATATGGGCGGTGGTTTTCCAACGCGCTATCTGAAAGATGTTCCAGCTGCACAGGCCTATGGTCAGGCGATTTTCTCGTCGTTGCGCAAGCATTTCGGAAATCGTTTGCCAGAAACCATCATTGAGCCAGGTCGTGGCATGGTTGGCAATGCTGGTGTCATCAAGTCGGAGGTCGTGTTGATTTCCAAGAAGTCCGACAATGACAATGTGCGCTGGGTCTTCCTCGACATTGGCAAGTTTGGCGGCTTGGCCGAGACGATGGATGAGGCAATCCGCTATCCGATCACGACCATTCATGATGGTTCCGAGACAGCACCTTGCGTGCTTGCGGGGCCGACCTGTGACTCTGCTGATGTAATGTATGAGAAGACGCCGTATCCGCTGCCTTTATCACTGACGATTGGTGATGATGTGCTGATCGAAGGCACGGGTGCCTACACCACGACCTATTCGGCGGTTGCGTTTAACGGGTTTGAACCGCTCCGATCCTACGTGATCTGACTTTAGGTCAGATCACCCCCAAGCCAGCGTGTGCGTTGGCCTTGGGCTCGCCTGTGGACCAATTCTGCACGTGAAGGATCGCGCATCATGGAACGCGCTTATTTTCAGCCGGCCTTTGAGCCGCAAATTACCATTGCCTGCGAATTGCCGGCTGACATTGCTGCGCGCGAAGCGCTGCTCGACAGGGCTATGGGCCCAAAGCGCCGCCGTAAGTCTTCGGAGAAGCTGCGCCGTGGCCGTTTGCCTTCAGCGGGACTGGCCTTTGCCGCACATGATGCGGACGGGTCTTTGGTCGGCACCGTTCGTCTGTGGGATGTGCGCCTGAGTGAAAGCGGCACGCACGCTTTGCTGCTTGGGCCGTTGGCTGTCGATCCGTCGCTGAAGGGGGCAGGGATCGGGAGCCTTTTGATGCAGCGCGCGATTGAAGCTGCAACTGAGCTTGGGCACGGGTCCATCATTCTGGTTGGTGATGAGCCTTATTATGCGCGGTTTGGATTTTCATCGGAGAAGACCGCGGCTTTGGCGATGCCAGGACCCTATGAACGGCACCGGCTGCTTGCCTTGGAGTTGGTGACACAATCCTTGGACGGGGCTTGCGGTACGCTTAAAGCTTCTGGTCGCAAGTGCAAATTTTCCCAGTCTTCTGTGGCTGTTTAAAAAAAGGCCCGGCATTTCTGCCGGGCTTTTTCTTACTCAAGATCTGATCAGACGAGTTTGCTCAGCGACATTGCAACGCTCATGTCGCCCTCAACTTTGATCTTGCCGCTCATGAAAGCCATTGTCGGGTTCAAATCGCCGGCGAGCAAGGATTCGAAATCGTCCATAGACAGTTTCACCGTGCAGTCGGTCGGCGCTTCTGTGGTTGAAATCGTCGTGCCATCAATGACGATAACGCCATCTGGGCCGGTATCGAATTTAACGGATCTTTCGAAACCGGAAGCTTCTACTTTCGCCTTCATCTGGTTGGCGATGTCCTGAATAGACATGATATACCTCGTTCGCTGATGGTGAGCGGGCCTCAAAAGCCGCGTTGGTGGGAACCCCAGCCAAGCCGAATTCACGACCAGGCGGTTCCCCAAACCATAAGGGACGATTTACGTTTACGTCAACGTGATTTGAAGCTCAGTGTGCTTTTTTGGCGGGTAGCGGACCGGTACTGCGGGCGTTGTCAGCAGCCTTCTGCTGGCGCTCGGTATTATCGCGGATGTCGGCTTTGGACAGGTAGTCCAGTTGTTCCACAATCACTTCATGTACCAAGGTGTCGCCAACGCGTTTGTTCAAGCTGTCCTTGATGCCCGTCTTGAAGACATCCATGTCGAGCATGTCGGCGGCAGAAAAATCGATTCCCGGATGCGAGAAAAGATAGGTGTAGACCTCGTCGACGATGAGTGACTGTGCGGGGATCGACAGTTTTTTCATCTTTTCTGGATCGACCGTGTAGACGAGCCGAGCGATGAAATAGCCGTTGATGGCGTTGTCCTTGACCACGGGGACCGAAATGACATCGGTCTTTACGTAATCGAGGCCGCCAAAATAGGCCGGCTCGACGCCTGCCTCGGCTCCTGCCTCGGGTCTGGCTGCAGACGACTGAAACGAATAGACCATAGCGCCGATGGTGACGGCGCAAATCCAGATCGCCGCGACGAGGAATTTTATCATCCGGCACCGCCGAATTGTCCGGCGGAGTAGGTACCGTCAGTTTCCGAGGCGCGGATCGCGTCTTGCAGCAGGGCTGCAACTTCGCCGACGGCGCTCAAATGCGCTTTGATAGCGGCTTCGTTGGCTGCTAGCTTGTCATGCAGGCGGATGATGCCATCGCGGTGAACGGCAAGATCGGATGCATCGCCGAACCCCTTCATGGCGCGGGTGAGTTCGTAGAGGTATCGGCTCTTGCGGGCGTTTGACGCTTTTACGTCAAAATTCACATCTGTGTTGATGGACGCCGTTTCGTCGTCGACAGCCTCCTCGATGCGCCCGATGATCGAGGAGAGCGAAGCTGGACGAAACTGAACCAAGGCGGCGTCGACCGGTGCGCGCGCCGGTGCGTTTTGCAGCGTGGAAAGCGAATAATCTGACATGGAATGCCTATTTCTTCATGCTGGCTGATGCATCCTCGGCGAGTGAGGCGGCGAGTTTGCGTTGCATTTCCTGAACAAGTGCCGTCGAGAGCATATTCTGGCGGTCGCTTTCGGCCTTTTGCGGTCCGGATGAGATGTCGCTGAGAGCGACTGTCATCTCGCCATTCCGGTAGTGGTCTTTGAGGAGGCTTTTGGCGATACCGATGCCACCACGTTCGGCAATGACATCGCCTAGCTGCTGGGCAAGCAAGGATTGCCACATATCACCAGCCATACCTTTGCCGTAAACTGCCTCGGTTTGTTTTGGCAACATTTCCTGAACGAATGTTTGCAGCACCATGGCTTCGAACTTGACGAAGGTTTTGGGAACGGCCGCGTTTGCGTTGCCTGAGGTACCGCGCATATTGCCGGCGTCGAAGGACGCCGAAGCCGATGAATACGGTGCTCCACCGCGCCGTAGCAGTGCGGCACGCGCTTCCTCGATGCTGGCAGGTGCTGCCGCTCGGGCAACATCAAGCACGATATCGCTGGGTGGGGAAATTGCCACGGAAGCCCTTTCTTGGTCTCGGCGGATTATTGCCGATCAATCTTGCGGCAGCCTTACGTGGGATTCTTCATGGATTTGCGCTGGACAAGCTCCAGACGCTCCAGCTCGGCGCGGTCGCGTTCGTCGCTTCGGCGAACTTCTCGCCATGCGCGCTCCACCATTTTTGTGCGCGCGGTCGCCGTTGCCACGCGCCCAGCCTCCGCGCGCGCGCTGGCGAGCTCGGCTTGTTGGCGGTTCAGGGCTTCGGAGATTTTTCGGGTATAAAGCTCGGGAAACAGGCTGGCCAAAGAGCCCTCCGAATCCGATCGCTCGGCAAGGTCGCGCGCCTCAGCTTCGGCACGTGTGGCTGCGGCCAGAAACGATGCATGGCGCGTTTCATGCAGGGCCTTCAACTGTTCCTGCACTTTCACCAGTTTTTTCAGGCGTTGGGTGCGTGTTGTCATGTCTACCTTCCCAACGTGGTGGCAAGAAAGCCGTCGGCAAATAGGCTCAGTAGGGTCGGCGCTGCAAAATAGAGCAAGATGAGCCCACCAGCGATGACGAAGGGAAGCGAGATGAAGTAGACCGGAATTTGCGGTGTCAGCTTGTTGACGAAGCCGATCGCGAGGTTGACCAGGATGGCGTAGGCGATGAAGGGGCTGCCCAGACGCAGCATCATCAGAAAAGCTTCCGACAGAGTGTCCGTAATGTCCACCAAGGCAGCCTGAGCGTTAAAGAAGCCGTTCAAAGGAGCCACCTGATAAGATTCGACCAAAGCCTTGATAACCTCATGATGGAAGTCGAAGACGAACAGGAGCAGTAGCGCCGAGAATGATATCATGGTGGCGAGTGGCGCCTGTGGTTCGCTGTCGTCAATACCCGGCGCCAGCGCTCCGCCAAAGCCGATCATCATAGCGATGCCTGCGCCTATGAATTGTAGCGCCAGAACATAAATACGTGTGACCAAGCCGATCATTGCACCAATTAGGACTTCTGACACGATTGTGGGCAGGAGAATGCCCGGCTGCTTGCTGGCGAAGGGCAGGATCTGGTCCCACAGGTGGATAAGCAACGCACCAGTAGCCGCGACTGCGATGAACAGCCGGACCTGAACCGGAACGCGAACGCTTGAAAGCCCCGGCATCAGCATGAAGCAGCCGCCGATGCGGCAAAAGGCAATGAACGCCGCAAGCACATAGCTTTCGGCGATGGCATTCATGAGATGGTGCCGAGCACACTTATCTCAACGCCCTTGGCGATTTCCACATGGCTCAGCACCGGCAGGGTGGGGAACAGGCGCTCTATGATCATGCGCACATAAGGCCGCGCGTCGGGTGCGGTGACAAGAACGAAGCGCTCGCCAGCATCGAGATGCGTGCGGATGGCCTTTGCCGCTTCCTGACCAAATTCTTCTAGCTGGCGCGGATCAATGTCGAACTCGCGGATTTCACCTTTGCCATCACGTTTAAGGCTCTGATGGAAGGCGAGGTCCCACCGGTTGCCGAGGCGGAGGACCTTGAGCACGCCGCCGTCCGACAGGTCACCGCAAATTTGCTGCGCCATACGGATGCGCACATGCTCAACGATCTGCTCGGTGCGCCGGATATGTGGAGCGATTTCGGCGATTGCTTCGATGATCAAATGGAGATTGCGGATGGAAACGCGCTCAGCGAGCAACAGTTTCAGCACTGCCTGCAGGCCGGGATACGAAAGATGCGTTGTGCAGATTTCGTCGGCGAGCTTGCGGTATTCAGGGTCCTGCCGTTCGAGAAGCGCCTTCATATCCTTGTAAGACAAAAGTTGCGGCAGGTTATTGCGGATCACCTCGGACAGGTGTGTGAGCAGCACTGACATGTTGTCAGCATAGGTAAACTGTTCGCGTTTGAGGTCCTCGGCAAACATCTCTGGTACGGAATAGGCTCGCATGCCGAATGCTGGTTCGCGCACTTCTTCGCCTGGAATATCGGGCGCGTCACGGCTGCCCAGCAGAACCATCACCTCGCCAACGCGCATCTGGTGCTCGGAAACTACGGTGCCATGGACCTTAATCTGATAGCTTTTACTGCCAATATTGAAATCGTCGGTAAGGCGCACTTCCGGAACCACGAAGCCATATTGGGTAGCGAACTTCTTGCGCATCTTGCTCATGCGAAACGCCAGTTCCTGGTGCGCTATGATGAGCCGGGCTGAAAGCTGTTTGCCGATGAGAAGTTCGATTTCAGCAGTCCGCAGCGAAGATTTGACCGAGTTCTTTTCTTCCTCGTCCTTGGTAGCCTGCGTCTGCTTTTCTGCCTCCACCGCCTCCGCGACGCGACGGTTCTGGCGCATCGGAATGATGTAGCCGATTGCCGACATCATCATTGCGAGCGCCATAAATGGAAAGAAGGGCAGGCCAGGCATTACAGCCAGAACAACGAGCAGGAGTGCTGCTACATAAAGCGCACGCGGGTAGGCACCAAGCTGCCCGAATATTGCCTGGTCGGCTGAACCGCGGGTGCCGCCTTTGGAAACCAGCAGGCCCGCAGCCAGTGAAACGATGAGCGCCGGGATCTGGGTGACCAGACCATCTCCAACCGAGAGCTTGACGAAGACATCAGCTGCTTCGCCCATAGTCATGTCATGGCGGAAATAACCAATGATGATGCCGCCAAAGATGTTGATGGCGGTGATCATCAGTCCGGCGATGGCATCGCCACGGACGAATTTGGATGCGCCATCCATGGAACCGAAGAAAGAGCTTTCTTCTTCCAGTTCGCGGCGGCGGTGCTGAGCCTGCTTGTCGTCGATCATACCGGCTGAAAGGTCAGCATCGATTGACATCTGCTTGCCGGGAATGGCGTCGAGGGTAAAGCGCGCTCCGACCTCGGCAATCCGCGTTGCGCCCTTGGTTATGACGATGAAGTTAACGATGACCAAGATGAAAAAGACAATGAGTCCAATGACGAAATCGCCACTCATAACGAGTTTGGCAAAGCCACCGATAACATTGCCGGCAGCCGTGGTACCCTCATTGCCGTGCGAGAGAATTACCCGTGTTGTCGCGATGTTAAGCGACAACCGCAGCATTGTTGCAATCAGCAAGATTGTTGGAAACGAGGAGAAGTCGAGCGGGCGCTGGATCCACAGCGCTACCATCAGGATCAGCACGGAAAGCGCGATTGAAAACGCTAGGCCGATGTCGATCAGAAAGGGCGGAATGGGAAGGAACAACACCGACAGGATGCCGATGATGCCGATTGCAAACCCCACATCACGGCCATGGCGCGTGCCAGGATTGACGCCTGCTGTCAGGGTTTCTGGAATCGCCATTCACACAATGCTTTCTCACGCCGGAAAGCGTTTCGTCGCTATCCGGTTCGGCGGACGATAAACATCCAAGCTTGTGCGAGGGTGATATGGAACGGGTCGCTAGCGTTAGAAGCCAGTCTCAATCCGCTCGAATATGACGTTGGTAAAGGCGGAGATCTGGGCGCCCATGAACGGCCCGGTGAAGGCGACGACCAGTAGGATGGCGACGATTTTGGGCACGAAAGTAAGCGTGATTTCCTGAATTTGGGTCAGTGCCTGAATGAGTGCAATTATGATGCCGACGAGCATGGCAGCCGCGACCGCTGGGCCTGCGGCTGTCAGTACGGTCCAAATAGCATATTGGACGATGTCCAGCGCGTCGGCCTCGTTCATAGATTGGCTGAGCGGATCGACACACCTGGCGTGATGGGAACTTCCTTTCCGCCAGCGAGGATGGCAACGATGCCGTCTGCCTTGAGTTTCACTTCCATCACAGTGCCAGACATTTTGCCATCGGCTGAGGTTATGTCGCGGCCAATCAGAGCGTCGGCCTGAGCTAGTGACGAGGCCTGCAGGATCTGGTCGAGCTTCCGGTTGACCTGAACCGATTGTTCAACCTGCGAAAACGTGGCGAGCTGAGCGACGTAATCGGTCGATTCCATCGGACTGGTAGGGTCTTGGTTTTTCATTTCGGCAACCAAGAGTTTAAGAAACGAATCGTAGTCGACTGAGGTCTTGGACTTCTGGTCAGTCGCGTTCACACCTACCGGAAGTGGCTTCTGGAATGAAATGTTTGGAACGTTCATGAGATTTATTCTCCTACCGCAATTGCATAGGGCGGCTGATAGTTTTCGGCGCTTTTGGCAAGAACTGCTTCTTCGATGCGATAAAGCGTGCGGATCGATTTCAATGCTTCAAAAACCTGACCCTCGCTGACCAGCCTGTCGACATCTTTCAACGACGCTCGGATCTGGTGGTCATTAAAGCTGGCCAGAAGCAGCGGTAGCGATTTGCGGAACATGGCGCGCGCGCTGTCGGCGTCACCGGGGTTCATCAGCATCACCTGAACGATGAAGTAAAGCTGGCGGAGCGGCGTGTCGGCGTCTTCGGGCTGCAGAACATGGTTTTCCAGCAGAAACTGCACATCGTTGAGAAATTCGAGCGACACCTTCCGGTCCGCCCGGATGACAGCCCCGTTGACGTATACTTTCTCGTTTGGTTTCAGCGTGATTTTCAGCGTGTTTTTCATTGGATGCCATCGCGAATGATCTGTGACACTTCAATCAGACCCTCGAAGTTATTGGAGCGCCCCTGGCGTACTTCCTCGCATTCACGCAGAAGCCAAAGGGCGATCGAGATGAGATTGGCGCGCAGTTCAGTTGGGAATTCATTGTCGGAGCTTCCGAGGTCTTCGACGAACGCTGTCCAGACCTTGTTCATGAAATGCACCGCCTCGATGGCCTGCATGGAGTCTGGCCCCACTTCGCGCGCAGCGATCAGAAGGTCGATGGATCGGGTCAGCAACTGTCGCTCGCGATCGCGTGCGTCAGCGACGGAGTCGGTCTGAATGTCGGCATATGAAAACTGGTACATGTCGGTTCCGCTGTTTGGCGCCGTCAGGGCAGGAATTTGAGCAGGCTCAGTTGCCGAATACGCGCTGTAAGCGCGTAGGAAGTTTCGATCTGGGTCAGCAAGGTGGAAACACGGTTGGAGGTCTCGTAGGGGTCCACGCCTTCCATGTCTAGAATGTTGCGCTTGAACAGATTGACCTGCATTTCAATGCGGTCACTGGCGTTCTTTACTCGGTTCTCGGCAATGCCGGCTTGCGACTGTTCGGTAGAGAGATTGGCGATGGCTTCGCCAACCAGACCCAGGGAGCGACCGATGATCGCCTTCTTGGCAGCGTCTGACATTTCGGCGGTAAAGAGGGCGCTGATTGATGCCGCAGCCATCGCAAGCTTGCGGACGCCAGCATTGTTGGCGCTGACAGAAGTGTCGGCGGTCTCATTGAGTGCAATTCGGCTTACGATCTTCTGATCTGTGGCATTGGACCAGGATCCCTGCCAGCCGGCGCCGAGAAATTGCGGCTCGACTACGGTTGTCAGAAAATTGTCCATCTGAGCAGTGGTGATGCCGCCGGCCAACGGATCGGACTGGGTGAAGCCGAAATGCCCCTGGAAGGCGGTATTGAACGCTGCCTTGGCAATTGATCCCGGTGCGCTGAAATCGTCGAGCGGCTTAACATCCGTATTGATGCCGGCGAAAAGATACTCACCGTTGAGGCTGGTATTAATGATCGACGTGAGGGCGTTCAACGTGCCCTTGGCGTCGGTCAGTGTGACTGTCGAGCCGGCATCGCCGGATGTGCTTGCTGTCAGGGTGCCGAGGAAAGATTGGGCCGCGCTGGCGATCTGGGAAAGGGAATTCTGGGTGGCTGAAAGGCGCGATTTCACCAAACCGTTGGAATCGATGATGCCCTGGAGACGGTCGAGGTCACGATTTAAAGAAACCGCCTGACCTGTGCGGGTGCCAAGTGCCAGACCAGTGTCGGCTACGCGCCCCGTGGAGACTTCCTTCTGACCCTTTACCAGATCTGCCTGCAAGCGACCGATCTGGTAACGCATCGCGTTGGAGACGGCGGAAGATGAGACGAAGGAAGCTTTCATGAAGCTATCTCACCGCTGCCAAGAGCGCAGAGAGCATGTCGTCGACCGCCTTCATCAGACGCGCTGAAGCTTGGTAGGAGTGTTCCAAGTCAAGAAGCAGGGACATTTCGTAATCGATGTTCACACCGGTTTCGTTGGAAAGCGCTTCGGCTGTGTGCATCAGCATGGCACTCTTGGTGTTAGCAGCGCTAGACGCTTCTTTGCGGAGACCTTCAAGCCAGCTGATGGAGTTGGTGGAGTAGGTCCCGATGGTCGCATTGCTGCCGATTGCGGCTGCGGGATCGAAGGTCATTGGCGTGTCGAGCTTGCCACCGAAGGAGATCAGCAGTTCGGAATAGGAAGCGCCACCGGTGGTATTCCAAACATAGGCTGCTCCATTGGCGCCGCCATCGCGCAACAGTTCAGGATTGCCAGCCTGAGAACTGTCCATCGCCGCATTAACAGTGATTGATCCCCCAAGCCCGTTTACGAGCGCGCCGGCAGCCGGGACGGCTGGAGCGCCAGGCCAGGTAAAGAGGCCGGCCATAGGCGACTGGACACCCGAAGGATCGGATTCAGCAAAAGCGGTAACCAGACCGCGCGCGATCTCATCAAGCTGCCGCTGCATTGTCGGAGCAACAGTGTCGCGCAACTGGATAAGCCCGGCGATATCACCAGCCGCGTCGGTGTTGGCGCCATTGCCGCCAGCGATCCGGACGCCGTCGACGTACACACCGTTGCCGGTCGAGCCCGCGGAATATCCGGCGAGCGGCTGGAAGGTGACCGTTCGCGGCACCGCTTCGTAAAGCATGGCGCCGTCCTTGGACATAACGACCATGTCGTTGTCGCCGCGCGTGACGGTTGAGACGGGGACGTGTTCGGAGATTTTCTTTAGAAGTGAATCGCGCTTGTCGAGGGATTCCGAGACGTCGCGACCGGCGCGCGTTCCGGCGACGACTTCCTTGTTTGCATCATGAAACTGGGCGAGTAACTGGTTGAGGTCTGCGACAGACGCGGCGATCTGCTGATCAGCCTGCGTGCGAAAAGTCTGGAGCGCTTCAGAACCGTCGTTTAGCCCGCGGACAACCTGTCGTGCTGCCTCAATGGCGTTTTCTGCCAATGTACGGTTTGAAGGCGTTGAGGAATAGAGATGCAAAGCCTCCTGCAATTTACCAATGAGGGTTGCAGGGGACGAAGCGCTGTCGACGCCATTGACCGACGTCTTGAGCGTATCCAGTCCCGCAAGCAGCGTGCTTTGACCCTGCCAAGAGGATGTCGCTGCTAGATTGCGACGAAAGAGCTGATCGTTGACGGCTCGCTGAATCTCGACAACGCGTGCGCCCGGCGCGGAAGACGAAACGACCGCGATGCGCCGTGAGTAGTCCGGGTTCGACGCATCGGCGATGTTGCGCGAGACGACACTTGTCTGCCGCGATGTGTTCAACAACGCCGATTGTGCGATACTCAGGGCTGATGTCAGCGACATTGTTTAACTTTCCCGGGCTGACTCATTCAACTGACGGCCTACCTTTTGAGGTTGACGAGAATGTCCATGAGATCGGCACCGGTCTGGAACACTTTCGAATTGGCGGTGTAGGTGCGCTGGGACTCGATCATATTGGTGAGTTCCTCAGCGATATCGACATTGGAGTTTTCGAGCGCACCCGAAACTACAGAGCCCATTCCGCCTTCATTGGCAAAGCCGACCCGGATGGAACCGGAGTCACTGCTTTGCGAGAAGACGTTGCCGGGCAGAACCGCCAATTGGTCGGGGCTTTGAACGGTGGCGATAGGGATGCGATAGAGCGCCTTGAACGAGCCGTTTTCGTATTGCGCGTAAATGGTGCCGTCGCCGCTTATCTCGATTTTGTCGATGCCGCTTGGCGCGTTGCCGTTCACCTTGGGCTCCAGAACCGTATAAGTGGTTGCAAGCTGTGTCGTCTTGCTGAGATCGAGGCTCATAGATGCGCCGCCTGGGACAGGGATCGTCAAGGTGCCGCCGCCAGTCAACTGGCCGGTAGTCGGGTCGAATGTCATAGCCTGGGTCGAAAGTGCTGCACCGGTGTAAGGGAATGATGTTGACGGCGCCGCGTCGGCCTGGTTGTAAACGGCGACTTCCCAGCTATTGGCAGCGGTCTTGGTGAAATAGATATCCAGAATGACCTCACCGCCGAGATTATCGTAGACGACGAGTGACGATTTGGCTGAATGGGTGGCAGAAGCCGCGTTGGAAGACGGCAGGTCGGCAGCCGGCACAATAGGTGCATTTGACGGCAGATTTGCCGTGAACACGCCGTTGGTTGATGCGGTGGCCGTGAGTTCGTTCTGCGATATCTTTACAGCCTCAAGACCGCCAAAACCGTTGGCTACAGCGCTGGGCGTGCCATTGGCGAAGTTATAACCCATCAGGTAAAAGCCGGCGGCGTTGACTAGGCGTCCCTGCGCATCCGGAACGAACGAGCCTGCCCGAGTAAGGAACGGCGAACCACTCGGGTTCTGGACGACGAAGAAGCCGTCGCCGTTGACGGCAAGGTCGCTCGACGATGTGGTATAGCGCAGGTCGCCCTGCTGTGATGTCGAATAGCGGATGTCTGTGGTGACGCCGCCCGATGTGTAGTTCCCGGTAGAATTCGGGATGATCAGCGAGGAAAACTCAGTGCTGGCGCGCTTGTAGCCGGTGGTGCCGGAATTCGCGATGTTATCTGCGGTGGTCGACAGGCGGTTGGCCTGCGCATTCATACCGGATACGCCGGTGCGCATCATTCCATACAAGCTCATCGAAAAATCTCCTCAGGCCCCTTGCGCCAGATCATGAGGGTAGATGTTTTGACTTGCGCGAGGCTGATCTTTGAGCAGACGGCATGGCCGTGCGTCTTCATCAGATGATGAGCCGATAACCGAGAAACCTTTTGGAATCGATGGGATCGAAGCCGATCTTTTCGCGCAGTTTTTTGCGCAGCTTGGAAATGTGGCTCTCAACTACATTCTCTTCGACTTCTTCGTCGAAAATGCCATAGATCGCGTTGAATACCTGCGTCTTGGTGACCCGTCGCCCGCTGTTGTTCGCTAAATATTCGAGGATCCGACGTTCGCGGCGGGGAAGAGGTAGCGGCTCGCCGTTGATCTCGGGGTCGCGGCCATCCATGAAGATTGACATCGCCCCGACCTTGACGAACGGAGCTTCCTCTTGCGAGGCACGCCGACGGATGGCTGCAATGCGCGCCAGGATCTCGCGGATGTGAACAGGTTTGCGAATGACGTCGTCGACGCCGGACTCAAATAGCCGCAGAGTGTTTTCAAGGGTGTGCTGTTCGCTCAACGCAATCACCGGTGCCCGGGTGCGGTCACGCAGCCGATTGGGTGATACAATATCGCTTAAGCATTCGCCAATCAGGAAGGCACGAACCGACCTCAGATCATCGTCAGCGACGCTCGTTACCCATTCACCGAATTCGCTCGTATCGAAGCTTGCACTTGCAACCCCTTCACGATCAAAAAGTGAACAATAACCTTCTTTAACGAGCTCACGCTCATCCACGATCACAATCATCGGCCCGCCCCCGAATCAGTCCAATTTATAAGGTGACGAAGGGGTAACCTTTGGGCCGAATCAGGAGCAATTGCGATTTCTTGTAGCTTGTTTCTTGGGAGTCTAGAAAAAGCCATAATGCCTTTCCTTAGCAAAGCAAATTCATGGTGAGCGGGTTACCGGCTGTACAGCTATTGGTTGCAGAACGCCCTCGCGTTGGGCGTCCAGTTGCCAAAACCTGTGGCCACCATGTTGGTGATGACCTGGCACACGTAGCGCTTCTGCGCCGGGTCATTGTTGGGGCCGGCATGATATCGGGCGACGGCCATCGACCAGCTTTCGTGCTTGCCCTTCAGTGTGATCAGAAATCGCGCCGCATAGTCGACGTTCCGACGCGGATCGAGCATATCGGCGACGTTGCGAAAGTGTTGGGAATGGAAGTGGTGGTTGATCTGCATGCAACCGAGATCAATGAATTTAGCACCGTTACGCTTAGCCTCTTCGAAAGTTGAAACTGCCTCGCGCGGAGAGCGGGCAAAGACGGGTTTACCGTCTATATTCAACGCATTAGGTTGCAAACTGCCTTTGTTTCCAGTCTCCGTAAGACCTACGGCGTAAAGGATACCGACCGGCACGCTATAGCGATCCGCAGCACGCAAGATCTCGCGCTCGCAGGGGTTGGCTGCAGCATTGGCGCTGAGTGGAGGCGTGCTAAATATAGAGGTCGCGAGAAGCCCGATCGCGGGAAGATGCGCCAGAATTTTCACCCATTTTGGTTTCATTTCCACCTCCTGAACTATTACCACGAGCACCGGATTGTTCCCTGTCGCCGGCTGAGCTGCCCGCAAATCCAGATGTGAGGTCGCGTTGCGAGGAGGTCGCGGTGTCTGATCTGACAGCCTGGCTGCCCGGTTGTAGAGGCTGGATCGACACTTTGTCGATGTCGTATCCGAGGGCGCGGAGCGACTTCAGGATGGTTTCGGAATCGCTCGACAAACGGTGATGAGCTTCGGCGGTCTCAGCGGTCAACTCAACCGAAAGTTGATCTCCTGCGATGCGTAGTTCTGCGGTTACCATCCCCAGCTCAACAGGAGTGAGTTGTATTTTTATCTTTGTCAATGCTACAGGTTGTGACGGGGCATGGGTTGTTGGTGTGGCAGAGGCTGTATGAGCCTGGGCTTTCCAACTTGGATCGGTGGTCAACATGTCAAGGAATGCCGCCGTAGTGGTGGCAGGCGAAGATGCTGCGGGTGCAGGCAAAGTCTGGGTCGCGACCACTGTAACCTTTGAGGTGGCTGGCTGGCCGTCTTCGTCGGGCTGCCGCTTTTCTTGGTTGGCGATCCGCGGACTGTGGGAACTATCGATGGGAGTAGTGCGGTCGCCTGGAAGCGGAGCGGCTGCCAGGCCAGATGTTGTCGTAGGGGATGCGGTCGGGGCGGCATTAATTCCCTTACGGCTTTCCATTTTTGCCGGTTTCTCAGCCGCCGCAGCGCGCTGCTTTTCTGGTGCGGCAGTCATTGCTGCAGTGACTTGCGTACGATGATGCTCGCTTGCTCTCATCAGGGACGGCGCTGCCGGTGGCGAAATCACCGCCTCGGATTTACCGCTGAGAGCTGCCAGTTCGGCGGAATCTCCTTTGGCGGGGAGGGCCCTTGCCGCTGCTTGGCCGGGCGGATGAGGTAGTAGTTTCTCTCTCGTCGGGGCCGTTGCTACCAACGCCAGACCTTTGTCTTCTACCGCGATTTCTTCCGGCCTTTTTTGGGGGCTGTAGGGAACTCGCCAATCGATATCGGTGGCCCTTATGGGTCGGCTGTGCATAGACGGATCAGGGTGGTGCTCTACCTCTTCCGCTGCTCCGGCCGGATCGACGGAACTTATTTCCGCCGCCGTCTGAGGATCCCAATTGGATAAATATGCTTCGCCTGTAAGCTGCTGCCTGTCGGCGTTCTCCTTCGTTGTGGTGCGCCGCGTTGCGACGGCGCTCTTTTCGCCGGCCTTGACCAGATCTCCGAAGACATTTGCTCCTTTATCATCCCCGCGACGTTGATTGCTGCCTCCCACGGAAGTGAGTGCTAGACCTGCCTGGGCTAATAAAGGGGTCATTCTGCGGATGCTCCGAGAAGTTTATCAACGGCATCAAGTTTGGCTCGCGCAGCTTGTGCGGTAGTGGTGGCTGCATCGACCGGAGCATTCTGATATGGTGGCGAAGGACTCGTCGCGACGACATGCGTCGCCGATGGTGGTATACGTGGCGACAATTCTTCAGAGACGGTGGCGGCCTCAACCCTTTCGGGCATCAGAGCTTTTGGCGCCGCAACTGGCTGGGCGATCATTTCGAAGGCGACGGCCTGCGCGGCGTCAAGCAAACGCCTGTCATTCTCAGATAGACGTTCGCGATCAATGCCCCGCAACCGTGTCAGCACTTCGCCATTTTCGGTGCCGGTGATTGCGGCAAGGCTGGAATAGAGTTCAGCCCTCGGGTCAGCTTCCGTATCCGCTTTCTGGGAAGCGGCTTCGATACGCTCGGAAGCGAAAGCGGAAAGTGTGGTGTAACCATCGATCGCGCCTCGCCTAGCGATGCGAAGATAGATGAATTTCTGCTGCTCTGGTTCCATGGCAGAAATGATCTTTCGAACAGCCGATAGGTCCGCGGTTACGTGTAATGTAACGACGCCGTCAACAAAGCCATCTGCAAACTGGCTGGCATAGGGGGAGTTGAGGAAGCGACGAACATACTGGCTGGATAGTGTCAGAAATCTTTCCGCGTCGGACAGTGAAACGGCAAGACTGAGTGAACGCCGCAGGGCAGCCTCCTCAATCAGGGTGCCAGGTCCTAGCAAACGGGCCTGGTCAAATAATCTCGAGGCAGAAACGGCATCTTCGTTGGTAGCTACCGACGCTTTGACGAGTGCCAGAAACGCGCCAAGTTCAGGCACTTCGGCCATCGGGTTGACGTCATTGAGCGCGGTGCGGGCTTCACCTGGCTTGCCACGAAGGTAGTTCAGAACGCCCTCCGCCACTTTCCTATCTGCGGGCTCCGGCGGGAGCCTGCGAAGCACACCCTCGATGGTGGCTGGATTGCCACCGCTCATGGCGTAGATGAGCATGGCGCGAAAGTTCCGCTTGTCGGAAAAGTCCTGCGGATTCGACTGACGTAGACGTCCATCGATCATTTCTAGGAGCTTAGTCTGCATCGGCAGTGCAGCGTGGTCCCCCGATGCAATCTTATCCTGCAGAAGCTGTAAAGAACGTACCATTTGATACGGCTGCAGAGGCACAGAGCTTGCAGCAACAGGTTTAACAACGGCGGCAAGCGCGACAAGGCCAACGACTGCGGCTCTCATTCGGCCGGCTCAAGAACAATTTCGATGCGACGATTATGGGCGTCGAACGGATCACCCGCTACCTTGAGTTCGCGATCAGCATAGCCTGCCACTTCTTTGATGCGTGCCTCGTCGAGGCCGCCTCTTACCAACATATAGTACGCAGAATGAGCGCGCGCCGTGGATAGCCGCCAGTTATCATAGTTCTCGCTGTGAAATTGTCGGCCATCTGTATGGCCGCTGATGGTGATCTTGCCGGGTTTGTTGCTTAAAGTGCGGCTGATCTTTTCCATAGCAAGCACCAGCTCACGATGTGGCACTGCCGATCCTATTTCGAACATGCCGAAGTCGAGCTGGTCGGTCACGGAAATTGTTACTCCCTTATCAGTCACGGTTACTGACAAGCCATCATACAGTTTGTCGCCGGGCTCGAAGGCTTGCGCAAGTTCCTGTTTGATAGCCGCAGCAGCTTCCTTTGTGGCGGCATCCGGCTCAATATTCTTTTTGCCTGATGGGGCCCCCGACTTTTCAGCTGCTGGGTCATGGGCCAATACGGTTTCCAGCGGCGAATGATCTTTTGGGGCGTCGCCGGGCTTTCCTTCGATGTGCGCGGCGGAGTTTGGCTCCTCAGCGGAAACCGCTTCTGCAGGCGCTTTTGTCTGTAAGGTGTCGATCTGTTGCGACCAGAAATCGGGTGCAAATGGGTCGCGGAAGGAGGTTCCACCTGAGGCACCCGTTGCCGGGCCAGCATCTTGTGCGCCGCCTTCGCCCTTGCTGCTGACATTTTGCCTTGTGCTGGTATCTGCGGCGATTTCGGCAAGAACTGCGTACGGATCGGCAAACAGATGTTTGTCGGAATGCTCTTCGGTTGGGGACTGGTCGGAGGAATTCTGAGCTTCAGTTGGTCCCGAACTGGAATTTCCCTGAACCCCTGCTTTCCCTTCTGTTTGGTCGGTGGACTTGGAGGATGAGCCGAGGGAACTGGGCCCTTCATTGATTTCATCCAAGCCCTTGCCACCGGAACTGCGGTCTACAAGTTTTACAGGATTGAAGTAGCTAGCGACCGAAGCCTTGGTCTGATCATTGGCAGCATTTATCAACCACATCACAAGAAAGAAGCACATCATCGCCGTCATGAAATCGGCAAATGCGATCTTCCAGACACCACCGTGGTGAGCCTCGTCATGGTCCCCCATGTGTCGGCGCACAATAATGATCTCCTGCCTGTGTTCGTCTGGCGAATGGAGTGTCATGACAAGGCACCTGCAAGAGCTTCCGACCACTCAGAAAGTCTCGTTTCAACAACGTTGCCATCAATCGCGACGGTTAGGTCAAAGCCTGGAGATTCAACGTAAGTGACGCTAGGCGAGCGATCGCCCAATGAGTCCGCGAGGGTTTCAAACAGCGATTGCGGACCACGCACCTGGATGCGAACAGCCTCATTGTCGCGTATCGCATCGCGGATGGTCGCTGCCAGCTTTTCAAGGCTGCGTTTTCGCAAATCATCCGTAAGGATGCCGCCCAAGATGCGAGCCGCCAGCGATGTCGCCAACTCGCCGATAGCGGTTTCCATCTCGGCCAGACGCACGGCGATAACTGTGCCCGAACTGGCCCCAAATTCCTTGGCAATGCGTTCAAGTTCGTGCGCGTGACTGTCGCGCTCCGCCTGCAGTGTCGCCTCGTAGATCGCTGTCAGGCGGTCGGTGACATCGGCCTCCGCCTTGATAACTGCGGTCGAGACCAGGCTCTCGACGTTGAGAGGGGGAGATGTCAGAGTATTATCGTCGAACCGCCTGTCCAGCTCACGCGAGACCGCGTTTGTTCTATTATTGAGTGACGCAAAATCCGTCAGGAAATCGGCAAGTTGTGGAGAACCCATCAGGCTGCTGCTTCCTGGGCTGCCCATTTGCGCAGGATGTGAGCGGTACGCTCCTCGTTAAGGTCAACCATACGGGCTAGTCGCTCCTGCGGCGCGGGCCGAATTTTGCTGCGTAGATCATCCAGCGAGTTGGACTGATTTCCCGGCAGTGCGCCTATTCCTGCTTGCGCCGGGTCGGGAGTAGGCAAGGAGCGCTGCACGTCTTCGAAGCTTTGTGCAGGAGCGGCGGCAGGTTTGGCCAAAGCGGCGGCGAGGGGCTTGAGACCGAACCAGGCGACAAGGAAGACAACTACGATAAACGCCAAGGCGTTTATGATAGTGCCCATCTGGCGCCCGGCTGCATCCATAAATCCAGGGGCCTCGATTACTTCACCATCTAAGCCATCGATAAATTCGACAGACGACACATTGATCACGTCGCCACGCGTTTCACTAAAGCCGGTGGCTGATGCGACCATCTTCTGGATATCGACGACCCGGGCATCAATTTGCTCCTGAGTGGCATCCTTGCCAAGTATCGCGACAAGCCGTTCCCGGTTCACGACGACTGCAATCGACATTTTCTCAACGGTATACCCGTTGCTGGTGGTTGCGATACGCTTGGAATTGAGCTCGTAGTTCGTCGTTTCTTCCTTGCGCTCGCTTTTTTCCGAAGATTCGGGACCGGCAGTCGTTGCAGTTGTCGGGTTTGGCAAGTTTTGCTCGACGGTTGCCGGTGATGCAGTGGAGCGCTGGCTGGTATCAGCATTGGACCTCACTACTTGGACTGAACGTTCGACCCGAGATTCCGGATCGAAGATTGTTTCCTCGGTTTGCCGCTGGTCGGTGTTGACGTCGGCCTTTACGCTGGCACGGAAATTGTCGGGGCCAAGATAGGGTGCCAGCGCGCGGCGGATGTTTTCCTCGAACTGAGCTTCCACCGTGCGTTCAACTGTGAGCGATCGGTTGGCGGTGGTATTGGTAGGATCATCACCTGAGGCCAGAAGTGTGCCATTGGAATCGAGTACCGTAACCTTGTCGGCACTCAGACCTGGGACGGCGGCTGCCACCAAATGCCGAATCGACATGGCGTTTCGCGTTGCGTCCATACCGGATGCGCGGATGACTACCGAAGCAGACGGTTGCTGTTCGTCGCGGCGGAAACTGGCGCGCTCTGACAGGACTATATGGACGCGCGCTGCGCGGATTCCTGCAATGGACTGAATGGTGCGGGCAATTTCGCCTTCCAACGCACGTACGCGTGTTATCTGCTGCATAAAGGAGGTCAGCCCGAGCGAGCCTACATTGTCGAACAGCTCATAGCCTGCATTTGCACTGGTGGGCAGGCCCTTCTCGGCAAGCAACATTCTGGCCTGCGCTGTCTTGCCGGCGGCGACCAATACCGAGGTTCCATCCGAATCCACATCAAAGCCAATTCCCGCCTCTCCGAGAACCAGCCCTATCTGGTTCACGTCGGAGCGCTCGAGACCGACATAGAGCGTCTCATAGGCTGGCTTATTGAGATAGACCGATCCTAGCCCGATAATAGTGAAAACGAGTGTGGCGACAGCGGCAAGGATTCCCAACCGTCTCGGCCCGAAATCCTTGAGATTGGCAATGATGTTCTGAACTTGCTCCGGCACGGACGCACTACCCCCTGACAAGGACTGCCAGCGTGAAAACTAGACCGCGAACCTTGTGCGAAAATGAAATGGGCCGCAGCGCGGTACGCTGCGGCCCAATTAATTGCGAGAAGCGTGGCGCTATTTGAAGAGCGCAAGAATGTTCTGCGAATTGGAGTTCGCAATCGAGAGGGCCTGGATGCCAAGCTGCTGCTGAACCTGAAGTGCTTGGAGACGTGTGGATTCCTGGTTCATGTCGGCATCAACTAATTGACCGACGCCTCGGTCGATTGAATCCATCAACGCCTGAGTGGCATTTTTCTGGAGATCGATGCGGGTTTTCGCTGCGCCGAGGTTGGTTGCTGCGTCGGTAAGTTCCCTGGCGGCGGCATCGACCACATTGAGCATCTGCTGGATCTGTGTGTCGTTGAAGCCGACGACGGTGAGTGTTGAGACCGCATACCCGTCAGTGGCAGCGACTGTGCCGCCGGCTGCCGCAGTAGCCGTATTGTCTCGAACGCCGGACGTCGCTAGCCGCAGACCGTCTAGAATGCCTTTTTCGACATTGGTTGCTGTGCCAAAAGCATCGTAGAGTTTTACGCTCTGGACATTGATGTCGATGGTCTGGAGCGCAATCTTCCCAGCGGCGTTGCGCGTGAATGCTGAGACAATCTGGGCATCGTCATGGGTGCCCGGCGTCGTTTGTCCAGTTGTGGTATCGACCGAAAGCCAGTTGGCGCCGCTGAATACTGCACCATCGGCAGCGGTTTTCAGCTGTAGTTGGAACGCGGTGATTTCAACCTGGATTTTAGCCTTGTCGGCAGCACTTGCACCGACTGCGGCAACAAGCTTGTCTTTGATCAGGTTGACAATCTTCACGGTGTCATTGGTGACCGAATAAGCTGTGTCAACTTTGCCAGCACCCAATCCGAGCGCATCCTTGACGACCGAGAGCGAACTCTTGTCGGAGCGCATGGTGGTGGCGATAGACCAATAAGCGGCATTGTCGCTGGCCTCCGCCACGCGATAGCCGGTTGAAATACGTGCCTGGGTCATTTCCAGGGATTTGTTGGTTGCGCTGAGACTCTGTAATGCGGTCAACGCGGAAGCGTTTGTCAAAATACTTGCCAAGGCAGTCACCCCTCTATCAAACCAACACCGGGCTGCATTTTGCACGCTTCGGTGGCAGCGGTTTCCAAGCGCCGTAAGCGATTGGTTAACCATAACTAGAAGGATATGGTTAACGCGGGGTAAAGGATTTGGATGTGCTGGGGACGGGGTGGGTCGCTAAGGTCGCTAGAAAACAAAAAAAAACGGGCCGCGCTTTGCAGCGCGACCCGGCCCCCGATCAGTGTTGCCTGAGACGGTCGGCCTAGCGGAAGAGCGAGAGAATGCTCTGTGAGTTGCCGTTGGCGATTGACAGCGCTTGGATGCCGAGCTGCTGCTGAACCTGCAGGGCTTGGAGGCGGGTCGATTCCTTGTTCATGTCGGCATCGACCAACTGTCCGACGCCGCGGTCGATGGAATCCATCAGCGACTGTGTGGAGTTCTTCTGCAAGTCGATACGGACCTTGGCGGCGCCGAGCTTGGTGGCAGCGTCGGTCAGTTCCTTCGACGCGGTATCGACAACGTTGATCATGTCAGCGATCTGTGTGTCGTTGAAACCGACAACAGTCAGTGTCGATACTGCGTAACCGTCGGTAGCAGCTGCGGCAGCGTTGCCAACAGTCGCCACGGCGGTGTTGTCGCGCGCGCCGGATGAAGCAAGGCGTGTGCCGTCGAGAATACCTTTTTCGGTGTTGGTTGCCGACGCATAAGCTTCATAAAGCTTGACGCTCTGGACGTCGACATCGATCGTCTGTAGCGCAACTTTACCGGCCGAATTACGGGTATATGCAGCGACGATCTTGGCGTCGTCATGGGTGCCGGCAGCCGTCTGGCCACTCGTGGTGTCAACCGACAACCAGTTCGAGCCAGCAGCCGTAGCACCGTCAGAGGTCATTTTCAGCGAAGCCTGCAGGGCCGACACTTCAACCTGAATCTTGGCCTTATCGGCAGTAGACGCACCCGAAGCAGCAACGAGCTTGTCTTTAATGGCGTTTACGGTGTCGATGGTCTTGTTGATATTGGTGTAGGCGGTGTCAACCTTGGAAGCGCCGAGGCCGAGCGTGTCCTGAACAACCGAGAGAGAGCTCTTGTCCGAGCGCATCGTGGTTGCGATTGACCAGTAAGCAGCGTTATCACTTGCTTCGGCAACGCGGTAGCCGGTCGAAATGCGCGACTGTGTCGTCTCAAGGTTCTTGTTAGTGGCATTGAGGCTCTGAAGCGCGGTCAATGCCGACGCGTTCGTCATGATACTAGCCATGGATGATACACCTTACTCATACTGGGATTTTTTTGGCATACCGGATCGGCCGGTATAACGGAGCGGCATCATGCCAATGGTCGCTAGGACGCAACCAACCCGTCATGACGATGAATATGACGGGTATTCCCTACTAAACCGCTAATTGCGGAAAAGTTCTTAGGTGAAAGATCGCACTAAGCTGCCGACGAGCAGGTTCCATCCGTCGATCAGCACGAAGAACAGGATCTTGAAGGGTAGGGATACGACGGTCGGGGGAAGCATCATCATGCCCATTGCCATCGTTATGGTCGCCACAATCAGGTCGATCACGAGAAATGGCAGAACGATGAGGAACCCGATTTCAAAACCCCGGCGGATTTCCGATATCATGAAGGCAGGCACTAGGATACGAAGATCGACGGCTTCCGTCGAGACTGTCTGGCCACGCTCGCGAGCGAGGTCAGCGAAGAGTGCAAAGTCTTTTTCTCGGACGTTTTTTACCATGAATGCACGAAACGGTTCCGCGATGCGCTCTACTGCTACCGTCTCGCTGATCTGGTTATCCATCAACGGTTTGACGCCATTGTTCCACGCTTGGTCGAATGTCGGAGACATGACGTAGAAGGTCATGAACAGCGATAGGCTGATCAGGATGAGGTTGGCTGGTGTTGACTGGAGACCTATGCCGGAGCGCAAGATCGAAAATGCGATGACGAAGCGAGTGAAGCTTGTGGTCATGATCAGCAGGCCGGGCGCTATAGATAGCACGGTCAGCAGGCCGAACATCTGAATCATGTAGCCGATGGTTGCGCCATCGGCGTTGGCCAGACCGCCAAGGTCAATGGTCTGCGCGTGTGACGCCGACGTGCCGAGTGCGACCAGCTGAAATGCCGCAAGCAGGAATTTTTTCATTCGAAGATCAAAGTCCGGATCAGCAGCTTCTTGGCCGCCCCGTTGCTGCGGATCTGGGCGCGCTCCTCTAGGTCAGCCTTCAGATGCTGAAAACCACTGGCACCCTCGATCTGATGCAGCTTGACGGTGCGGAGGAAGCCGAGAAGGTCTTGGTGGATTTCGTCGAGCATGGGTTGTTCTGGCGGGGTCTCGAACACGAGCGCAACCTCGAGTCGAACCCATATCTGATCGGGCGCTGCAAGATTGGTGGTGATGGCTGGAAGAGAAACCGTTGGAGAAGGAACTCCATGTGCCGAAGCTCCAGCCTCTCCAGCTTCGCCATGGGCAGAAGCAATCTCCGATTTATCCGCGCCCGCATTGCCGTCGAGATAGCGCCCGGAAAACCAGCCCATACCGATAGCGGCCGCGGTCACCGCCAGCAACATCACAAGCTGTATGATCAGCGAGGGACCTTTTTTTAGTGGTTCAGTTTCTTCGATAACAGCCATTGAGATGCTTTCCTCAGAACGGCAAAACGTTATCGAGATATTGCTGACCGTACCCCGGCTGCTGAACTTCAGTCAGGCGCCCGCGGCCGCCATAGGAGATGCGTGCTTCAGCGATGCGTTCGTAAGGAATGGTATTTTCGCCACCGATGTCGGAGGGTCGGACGATGCCGGCGATGGTCAGGATACGCAGTTCGGCGTTCACGCGCACCTCCTGCGAACCCTGGATCATCAAATTGCCGTTGGGCAGCACAGAAGTAACAACTGCTGCGACCATCAGATCGATGTTTTCGGAGCGTTGCGTGGCGCCTGCACCCGATGTTTCTGTTCCCGATGAAATGTCACCTTTTCCTGCGCCGGATGTGCTCAAGCCCTCCCAGCCAAGGTCGACACCGAATCCGAGCTTGCGGCTGGCAGTGCGACTGCGATCTGACTCGTTTTTGAATTTCGCACGATCATTGATCGAAATCTGGACCGTCAGAATATCCCCCAGCGACAAGGCGCGGCGGTCGGTAAACAACCGGCTCTGGCGGTCGTTCCACAACGAAAAGCGTTTGACCGGCGCGGCGGGCTGCTCCGGGTAGGTGTAGACAGACTCAGGCGTCGCCACGCCCGACCCAACAGGGGACATTTTTGGTGGAATTCCGATTTCGTCGCGAGGCGCAGTTGCACAACCGCCGAGAGCGCCGAATGTGACGATCGCGACTGCAAGATAAAGTTTCACGTTGGGTCCACCTTGCGTGCTGCGCTTGCCATGATGCCAGTAAGGGTTGCGGCAGAGGTCCGCTCCATCTCGTTCAAGATGACACCTGCCTGGCGAGAATCGAGTTTCATTAAAATGGCCGCCGCGAGTTCCGGACTGACTTCAGCCAGGCGTTCAGCCGCTGCATCGGGCTTCATGCGCGCGTAGATTTTCACGACGCCGTCTTCGGCGGATGCGAGGAAATCATTCCTGCGTTTCAGCCATTCTTCATATTCGACGCGTTTTTGATCAAGTGCCTGCATTCGTTTGTCGATATCCGCACGCAGTGTTTCGAGTTCCTGTGCCTGAAGCATATATCGGCGGTCTCGCGCAGCATCTGCGATATTTGAGCAAAAGCGTTCAATCTCGGAGCCCTGGTCGGCGGGGGTGGCGGAAGTTGCCGCAACGATTGGTTTGTCGCCGACGGTTCGAGTGGCAACGTTGGTATTCACCGGGGCAGCGGGGGTCTCATTTGCCGCCGAACGGCTGACGAACCCTAGCAAAACGCAGAGCGCGGCCGCCGACACCACTGTACGTGAATGCGAGGTCGTCGCTTGTGGGTTGTGGGGAAGGGCGGTCACCTGCATCACTACTGTACCAAGAGATCGGCTTGAAGTGCGCCAGCCGATTTAATGCCTTGAAGGATGGCGATGATACCGTCCGGTTTCACGCCGAGACGGTTGAGACCGGCGACTAGGGTCTCCAAGTCGGGACCATCGAGCAGAGCTACCTTGGCGTCGGGCTGCTCGGCGTTGATGTCAGTGAAATCCTCTACCGCGGTTTGACCGCGCGAAAAGGGTTCCGGCTGTACCACGCGGGGCATTTCCTTAATTCGCACAGTCAGCGCGCCATGACTTATCGCGACCTTGGAGATCTTGACGTCCTGTCCAATGACGATAGTGCCGGTGCGCTCGTCAATGACGACGCGAGCGGGCGTGTCAGTGACCACGGAGAGATTTTCGAGTTCAGCATAGAAGCGGGCTGCGGAAATGCCCTTTGGTTTGTTGATCACTACGGTGCGGGCATCCTGCTCGGCTGCCAACCGCTTGCCGAAACGCTGGCGGGTATAATCGTTGATGACGTCCGCGATCATCACAGCTGTTGAGAAATCGGGATTTCGGAGCTGCAAGGTCAATGTCGACAGCTCCGAAAACTGCGCCTCAACCTGGCGCTCGACGATAGCGCCATTAGGCACGCGCGCGCCAGTCGGTACGCCTTGACTCAGTTTTTCAGCATCGCCCTGAGCGCTAAATCCGGAGACCACCATAGGCCCCTGAGCGACGGCGTAGATTTCTCCGTCAGCCGCCTTGAGCGGCGTCATGATCAGTGTGCCGCCGGCTAGTGAGGTCGCATCACCCATCGAGGAGACGCTAACATCAATGCGCGCCCCGGACTGGACGAACGGCGGCATGTTTGCGGTTACAATAACAGCGGCAACATTCTTGGCTCTTGCGCGACCACCTTCGGTCGCAATGCCGAGGTTCTCCAGCATGGCGCGGATCGATTGTTCTGTGAACGGGGAGTTTCGCAGGCTGTCGCCCGATCCCTGCAGGCCGATTACAAGACCGTAGCCGACGAGCTGGTTATCGCGAGCGGCCTGGAGCTGGGCAATATCCTTGATGCGCGAAACAGGACCGGTGGCGCCGCGGATCGGCATGCCATTAGCGACATATCCCGCCGCGGATGCTGCCGCAATCTGGGTATCAGCGCCACCAACTTGTGCCTCGCCAAGCTTAGAGGCGCCCAGCGGACCGTCGGCGTATCCAGGGGCAGGGCCAACTAAAAGCATAGCAACAAGTAAAAGGGCGCGCTTCATGTGGCGCCGACCCGGATGGTGCCGTCGGCCATGACAGTTCCGCTGAATGTTGTACCACTGTCGATATTGCGAACCTTGATTTGATCGCCCGCTGATCCAGGCTGGAGCGTCATTGCTGTTGCAGAGATTGTCAGAGGGCCTTGGACAAACATCACCTGCACGGCAGCGCCCTGCTCAACCAGATAGGCGTCGCGAACGGCATTGATGTCGATGAAATGGCCAGGCAGAAGGGTGCGCTTCGCAACCTTGCCGTCAACCTGCTCGACAAATGTGGCTACGGTAGAAAGGTCGCGTGTCCTGTTGGTAACGGGCACTTCTTCCAAAGCCTGGGGGCTGATAATTTCTCCCGGGTAAATCACCTTGGTGGTGACGATAGCCACGCCACCAGCCGATGCAGGCGCGCAGAAGCTGGCTAAGAGCATGCCTCCCGTCATCAGCGCCGCATAGCTGGTCAAGCGCGCCATCATGCTCACCGCATGTTCTTGGATACGGTCGCAGCCATCTCATCGGCTGCCTGAATGACTTTCGAATTCATTTCGTAGGCCCTCTGGGCAGAGATCAGCTCGGTGATTTCTTTGACCGGGTCTACGTTGGAGTTCTCCAGATAGCCCTGCTGTATCGTTGCAAAGCCGGGATCGCCCGGAACCCCGACATTGGCTGGGCCGGATGCGGCGGTCTCCTTGAAGAGATTGTCGCCAAGCGGCGCAAGACCGGCCTCGTTGGCGAAGCTTGCCAGGGTGAGCTGGCCAAGATCCTGAAGGTCGGCCTGTCCATCGATACGGGCGAAAACCTGACCAGATTTGTTGACGATAACTTCGGTCGCTTCTGCCGGCACGTTGATAGCGGGAACCACGGACTGCCCGTCGATGGTTACCAACTGACCAGTGGCGTTGGTGTTGAATGCGCCTGCACGCGAATAGAGCGTCTCGCCATCGGCGCCTTCGATTTGGAACCAGCCTGTCCCGGTCAGAGCGAGATCAAACTTGTTGCCCGTGCTGGTCAACGAACCCTGCATGTGGACGTTGCGAATTGCCGACGTCTTGACGCCGAGCCCGACGCTGGCACCTTCAGGTACGATCGCCTGATTGGCGCGGTTTGGGACTCCCTGTAGCCGTTCCGTCTGATAGAGCAGATCGGTGAATTCAGCGCGGGCGCGCTTGAAACCGGTGGTATTGATGTTGGCGATGTTGTTTGCAATGACCTCAAGATTGGTCTGCTGAGCATTCATGCCCGTGGCTGCGATGGCGAGTGCTTTCATAATTGTTCCTCAGATCGCCATACGGCTGACTTCGAGATAGGCGGAGATAATTTTGTCGCGGATGGCGACAGCTGCCTGAAGTGACTGCTCGGCATTCATCACAGCATCCACGACATCGCGTGTCTGGATGTCCCCGCCTTGCAAGGCCTTTACCGAAAGCTGTTCGGCGTGATGAAGCTTGTCAACGGTTGCGGATGCTGCGTCGGAGAGAGCAACTGAAAACGCATTGCCGATACCGGCACTCGCGCCAGCGCCTGAGGTTGCTGCCCCGGCCTGCTCAGCCAGTTTCCCCAGCCCATCGATGATACCGATTGATGCGATCATATTATTGGCCTCTCATTAGGTCGATCGTCATGGAAATGAGCTCTCGGGCCTGCTTGATGACCTGAAGGTTGGCTTCGTAACCGCGATTGGCCTCTCGCATGTCGGCCATCTCGATCAACGCGTTGACGTTGGGCATCTTGACGTAGCCATTCTCATCAGCAGCAGCGTTGCCGGGCTGGAATTCCACGGGAAAATCGCTCGTGTCGCGCGAGATTGCAACGACATCGACCATCGCGCTGCCGCTGGCGCGGTCCATCTCAGCGGCGAAGGTCACGGTCTTGCGCTGGTACGGATCGGCGCCCGGCGTGGAGCCTGTCGATTGGGCGTTCGCAAGGTTCTCGGAAACGATGCGTAGCCGTTCCGACTGGGCGGTCATGCCAGAGGCTGCTACTTTCAGGGCGGTGGATAAGGGGTCCATCAGGTCTTCATGCTCATCAGCGTCATGCGGTGAAACGCTTTGACGATTGCAGTATTGAGCTCGAAGGTGCGGCGTACTTCGCCGGCCTTCATCAACTCGTTTTCCATCACCACGCTGTTGTCTGAAGGCAGCGCTGTACCGCCCTTGTCGACAGTCCGGACAGCGAGGCCTGCTTCGCCCGCGCCGATTGAAATATGGCGCGGGTCGGTGGAGCGCATCGCAACATGCTTGGAATCGAGGACTTTTTCGAAAGGCTCGACGTCAGTCGCGTGGTAGCCCGGGGTATTGACGTTCGCGATGTTACCGGCAACGGACGCCTGGCGCACCGAAAGCCATCGCGCCTGCTGGGCGGCAAGATCAAAAAGAGAGACGGGCTGCATGATAAATCCCCGGACAGATTTGCATGCAACCTAGTAAGCCAGTCTTGCGTGGGCCTTACGAATGGCTTCCATCCTGCGTGCACCTTCAGGGGTTGGTTTCCAGAACCTGATTGGAAGTAGTAACCACTACCCATTTGCCGCTGCGCTGTTCAATCCTTGCCACATTAGAACGGTCCGGCAAGCGGGAGCCTTGCTGAACCACAAAAAGGCCGGTGTCGTCTTGGATCATGGCGCGCCCGTTGGCGACGTAGACGAGCCGAAATTCGTGGTCGCCGGGAAAAGGCTGAACCTCAACGCCGGGCGACTTTTCGGCGTTGTCATCGGGACTTTTAGGCAGGGTTCCCGTAGCAAAAAGGTCGATTTTCGACGGATCGAGTTCAAGCGGCTCGATCCCCGCGCCGACGCGATCAGGCTGCGGGGTAAGCTCGATTGGCCCCTTTATCTCGCGGTTTCCCTCAAACTTTAAAGCGCGGATGCCAAACTGGTCCTGATTAAAGAAAATGTACCAGGGAAACAGCGCGCAGAGGAGACCGAGCCCGATGCCGAGCGCGGCAATCACGATATCGCTGGTGCCCTTGTCCGAATGCCTTTCGGCCGTAAAGGCAATGCGAGGTTTGGGCTTACGACGCCAGAACCTCGAAACTCCAGGGCGCGGCACGTCAGCCCGGTTGTCCGGCATGCGCCTGCTCCTTGCTTCTCAAGTGTTGGGCGAGATCGGAAAACGGGTCGGTGGAAGCGCCATCTTTTGGCGATTGCATCAGGCCTTCATAGATCGCTGGCACCTGCCGCACGGCAGTATCCAGTTCGACGTCCGCGCCGGGCTGATAGGCGCCGAGCAGGCGGATGTCGCGCGTGTCTTCAAACCGTGAGATCATAGCGCGCAAGCGAGATACCAACGTCTTCTGATCGGCACTCCACGCCTTTTCGGCAAGGCGCGAAATGGATGAAAGAGGATTGACCGGTGGGTAGCGACCTTGCTCGGCGAGAGCGCGGTCAAGCACCACATGGCCATCCAGGATGCCACGCACGGAGTCTGCCACAGGATCATTGTGATCGTCTCCGTCGACAAGGACGGAAAGGATGGCGGTGATCGAACCCGTGCCGTCAATACCTGGGCCGGCACGCTCCAGCAGTTTGGGCAGGTCGGTGAAAACTGACGCGGGATAGCCGCGCGCTACCGGAGGTTCGCCGGTGCCCGTGGCTACCTCGCGCAATGCATGGGCGAAGCGGGTGATGGAATCGAGCACCAGCAGCACCCGATCTCCGCAGTCACGAAAGTGCTCGGCCACACGCATGGCAGTGCCGGGCGCCCGTTTGCGCATCATCGGGCTTTCGTCGCTGGTGGCTACTACTGCGATGGTTTTGGCCATGTTGGTGGGGCCAATGGTGTCTTCGAGAAATTCACGGACTTCTCGACCGCGCTCCCCGACCAGCGCGATAACCACCGTGTCAAACGCTTCGGCTGATGCCAACATGGCCAAGAGGGTTGACTTACCAACGCCAGAACCTGCGAAGACACCAAGCCGCTGCCCAAAGCAGAGCGGTGTGAAAATATCGATCACCTTTACCCCGGTGAGAAACGGTGTGCCAACCCGCTGGCGCGAGAGTGCACCGGGTATGGTCGGATGTTCTGTATCCGCATCACCCGGGAGCAATGGGGGCTTGCCATCGATTGGGCGGGCTAGTGCGTCGACGACGCGACCGCGCCATGATCGGTCCGGAACCACTTCGAAGGGTCCGCGGTTGAAAACCATGTCGCCAACGCCGGCATCTGCCGCCTTACCATAGGGGGACACGATGACTTCGTCGGGGCCTATCTGGACGATTTCGCCGATTCGAGCGCCTGCCTTGCTGCGATGGTCGACGATATCGCCGAGCCGCGCTCTCCTAGACAGGCCGCGGACTCGGTATTGGGTGGGGGAGACTTCGGTGATGCGTCCACCGTAGCGCAGCAGCGCATTTTCGTCGGAAAACCGGTTCTGGATGCGATGCAGCACCGCAAGTGCGCTGCCTGTACCTGCAGATTTGGGTTCAAGCACCATGGTTGGTTATTTGGAGCCGAGAGTTTTAATTGCGTCTTCGAAAGCTGATTCCGAATCCCGCATCAGTGCGGCGGCGTTTTCGAACGCGCGCTGCACCATTATCAGCCGTGTCATCTCCAGGATCGGATTGACGTTTGCATCTTCAACGAAGCCCTGCATGACGCCGACGTCGGAACGATCTACCACGGGCTGCGGAGCGGCTGTCGGGATGACGCCCGAATTATTGAACCGGGTGAAATTTGGGCCCGGTTCGAAGTCGAACAGCCCGATGGCGCCGGCGGCCTGACCGTTTTGATGCAGCATCCCATCGCGTCCGGCTGTCGGCGCGCCATTGCGGGGATCCAACTGTATTGGAGCGCCGCCTGAATCTAGAACGGGATATCCTTCGGTAGACACCAATTGACCAGTTTCCAACATGGTGAAGCGCCCGTCGCGCGTCATCACGGTGCCGGCTGGTGTGCTGATGCCGAACCATGCATCGCCCTGCACGGCGAAGTCATAGGGATTTCCGGTCTCGCGCATGGAGCCGTGGGTGCCCGACAGAAAGGTCTCGCCAGCGCTGGTGAATGCCACCGATTTTTGGCCGAGGCCCGTCACAACATCCTCAAACTTTACGCCAGTTGCGCGGAAGCCAACGGTGCCTGAGTTTGCAACATTGTCGGCGATCGTTGTCATACGCTTTTCCAGCGCGATCTGGGAGGAGAGAGATACATAGAGGCCGTCTTGCATGATGATCCGTCAGCGCTTCATCTGCTGGATGGCCAGCAGGACATTGGTGGAGACGCCGAACTCAACCGGTTGCCCGAAAAGGATGCCCAGCGAAGCTTGGGTGGTAGAGGTCGGATTGGACAGTTCCCATAGGCTGGTGAACCGCTTGAGGAAAGTTCCGAGCTTCTGCGGATTCTTGAAGTCCTCGATGTTCAGCTTTTCCTCGAACAGCTTTGCTTGCCGGTCGATATCGGCGGCGGCGAAGCTGTCCGGCAGGCCGAGCGCGGTGCGCACGACACGCGATAGCGCCGGATCGGCCAGGACGTCGTAAAAGCTGGTAATTGCCGGGCCTTTGCGCTCGAAGTAGAGCGCCAGGCGAACGCCTTCGTTTTGCTTGCCGGCATTTTCCTCCAGCGTCTGGCGAAGATATTTTTCGGCGGTACCCTTCTGGGCGCGGGCGAAGATTGTTGCTGTGTTACCGTGGCGTGCGAAATTGAAGGTGGTGACGAAGTCGCGATACCGCTTGTCTGAAAGCTTGTTGGCGAAGCTGTCGCTGTCGTCAATTCCTTCCTTCAAGGCTTTCTTGATGAAAGCCTTGGCGTAGGACATGTCCTCCAGCCCATGCGCTTTCATAGCATATTTGAAGAGCCGATCGTCCTTGAGGAAATCCTCAATCGATTTCACCTTGGTGATGTTGTCGAGATAATATTCCGTATCCCGTTTCACCACTGGCTGCGCCTCGACGCGGTCAATGGACTTGGCGATGTCGCGAGCGATCAGCTGATAGCTGGTATAGGTGTTGAGCACGTCAAAGCCTCCGGCAGGAGCGATTTTTTTACATTAGGAGGGTTTGCTTGTGCGAAACTGGTTCAAATTCGAAGCAAGGCTTCAAGCCTCACACAAGGCCCGCATTGTAGGTCCGGACTATGAGTAGAGTCTGGAAGGTCGTGACGTGGGCATACTGATCGGATTGGTAGTGACGCTGGGCTGTGTGCTTGGTGGCTTCATGGCGATGGGCGGCCACATCGACGTGCTGATGCAGCCATGGGAAGTGGTCATCATCGGCGGCGCTGCTCTTGGCACCTTTCTGGTGGCAAATCCCATGACGACCGTGAAAGACACAGGCAAGGCTATTGTCGAGGCGCTGAAGCAAGCGGTACCCAAGGAGCGTGACTATCTGGAGACGCTTGGCGTGCTGCACAGCCTGATGCGCGAGCTGCGATCAAAGTCTCGCAGCGAGGTGGAAGCACATGTAGACAACCCTGAGGAATCGGTGATTTTTCAGGCATTCCCCACCGTTTTGAAGAATCACGATCTGACGCATTTCATTTGCGATTACTGCCGCCTCATCATTATCGGCAACGCCCGTTCACATGAGATCGAAGCACTGATGGACGAGGAGATCCAGGTTATTCGCGCCGACAAACTCAAATCCTATCATGCCATGGTCGCGATGGGTGATGGCTTGCCGGCGTTGGGTATCGTGGCTGCCGTTCTTGGGGTTGTAAAAGCCATGGGTGCACTCGACCAATCACCAGAAATCCTTGGTGGCCTGATCGGTGCGGCACTGGTAGGCACATTTCTTGGCATCTTCCTCTCCTATGCGGTGGTTGGGCCGATCGCAACAAAGATCAAGGTCGTACGGGAGAAGAAGAACAGGCTCTATATCGTCGTGAAGCAAACGTTGCTCGCCTATATGAACGGCGCCTTGCCGCAAGTGGCCATCGAATTCGGTCGAAAGACCATTTCCGCCTATGATCGTCCGTCAATTGATGCAGTCGAACAGAGCACGCTGAATGCAGGTCGTAGCGAAGCTGGTGATGCCAGCAAGAAGGCCGCTTGATCAATGATGCGCCACGCGACCCAGACTCAGCGACCATGAGCGCCCGCCCCAAAAGCCCGGCTGACATGCAAGCGTTCATCATCGAGCGCCTTGTTGGTGACCGTGGTGACCCTAGCGATGTGATCGGAGCAGGACAGACGCTTGGGAACGAAGCGCTTGAGGCATTCCTGTCGGGGCTAAATGCTCAGTTGGCTTCTCCAATTGGCATTGAATTGAGAAGTGTGGAAATCACACGCTTTTCAGACGTGAAGCCAGAAGATGTGAGTAGCTACGCCATGACCATTGGCTCAGCCCGGCATTCGGCGGATGCGCTGGTGATGCTGGTTGACGCCGACGCGCTCGCTGTTGTGGTGAGCGCGCTGTTTGGAGCCGACCCGCAACTGCCAGTTTCGCCAATAACACGTGATCTCTCGCCCACCGAGCTTGATGTCGCGGCTATTATCTTTAACGAAGCGGCAACAGCGATAAACGGAATAGGTGAACGTGGGCTGGGCGTCCTGTTTCCTCTGCCAGCGCCGATCAGTGGGGCTGAGCTGAAACGTAAGGTGTTGCGCAACGGGCCAGCTGCACGGTTGCTGTTTTCCTTGTCGATCGGTTCATCCACCGGACTTCTGGCCGTGCACCTTCCGCAGCGGGTCCTGATGGAGAAAACGGGTGCGGTCGCAGCCGAACCAGAGGTGGCATCCCCTGCATGGTCTCAGCGCTTCAATGACGAGGTGATGCGCTCAAAGGTGATGCTGGAAGCGACAATGCCATTGCAGACGATGACACTTGGTGCCCTAGCAGGACTGAAGGCGGGTCAGATTATCGAACTCGCACCCAACGCACGCGTTCAGGCACGGCTTTCCGCGCGCAAGAAGGTGCTTTTTGAATGTGAGTTCGGAAAGCTCGACCATCATTATACAGTGCGGATCAACAATCCCTTCGATGAGGGAAAAGATTTGATGGACGGCCTTCTGCCCCGCGAAAATTAGCAGACGAGCGTCAGAACGGAGAACGGCATGACACAAGCAGCGGCCAATGAAGAGCTTCAGGAAGACGACCAGCTGAACAAGGCTATAGAAGAGCTGCGCGGGGTTTTGAAGGACGAGGAAAAACGCCCCGAAGTTCAGGGACCAGCCGACAATTCGGTCAACGCCGCGTTGATCATGAACATCCCCGTCGACGTGCAGATTGTTCTAGGCAGCGCAGAGATGCCGGTCTCGGAGTTGATGGCATTACACAAGGGTTCGACGGTTGCCCTCAACCGGCGCATCGGCGAACCGGTCGATGTGGTGGTGAACGGCCGCAAAATTGCCAAAGGTGAAATTACAGTGCTCGAAGATGATCCATCGCGCTTTGGTATCAAGCTGACCGAGATTATCACGGCGGCAAAGGCATCCTGATGCGACCGGTCATCTATGACAGCGCGGGGGTGTGTGCTTGAGCCAGATCGCTACGTTAACACGCCCCCAAAAGGCAGCTGCAATCCTAGTGGCGATGGGCAAACCTGCCGCTAGCCGCTTACTGAAATTTTTCAAGCAGGAAGAATTGAAAGCGCTGATCGAAGGTGCGCGGCTGCTGCGTACGATCCCGCAAGGTGATCTTGAAAAGATTGTCGCAGAATTTGAAGCGGAATTCACCGAAGGCGCCGGCCTCCTGGATTCCGCGGACAAGATGGACACGATCCTCAATGAATCGCTGTCGCCGGAGGAAATGAGCGCCCTGATGGGTACGGACGTGGCGGCGTCCAAAGTGGAAGGACCACTGCCCGTCTGGCCGCAACTTGAAACTCTTGATCCTGCAAGGCTCGGGGCGTTCCTGATTGGTGAGCATCCGCAGATTGCGGCCATGGTACTTGCCAAACTTTCACCTTCGACCTCGGCAGCTGTTCTGGTGACGCTCGACAAGCCCCTGCGTGGTGACATTATCAAACGGATGATGACAATGACCACTATTCCTGATGCAGCAGTACGCATTATCGAAAATCAGATACGCAGCCGAGTTCTGGTTGAAACTGGCGCGAAGGATATTTCGGTAGGGCAGGCGCGAGTAGCCAACGTATTGAACGAGCTCGACAAGAGCCAACTTGACGAGGTGATGCGCGATCTTGAGGAAGCAGGTACCGGTGATCTGGAAGGCGTGCGCGCGCGGCTGTTTGCATTCGAGGATATCGAGATACTCACCCAGAAAGCGCGTATTGCGCTGCTTGACGGGATATCGACCGAGATCGTGACACTTGCGCTTCGCGGCGCCCCAAATGGGCTTGCAGAATGCATCCTGTCGGCGATCAGCCAGCGTTCGCGTCGCATGGTCGAATCCGAGCTTGGCAGCGGCGGAGCGGAGATCGCGCAGGAAGATATCATGCGGGCGCGAAAGTCGATTGCCTCCACCGCCATCAAGTTGGCAGACGAGGGTTCAATACAGCTGCCTACCGCTCAAGACGTTGCTGCCTGAGCGCGTTGACCGGGTCATTCAATCATGTCCGATTCATCTGACAAAGACAGCAAAACAGAAGATGCAACAGAAAAGAAGATTCAGGATACGATAGAGAAAGGCAAGCTTCCTTCCTCACGTGAAGCGCCCATTCTTGCTTCCTTCGTTGCGATCTTGCTGTTTGCTGTCTTTTTTGGACGCGATAGCGTCGTGCAGCTAGGCATGTTTCTTTCAATGTTCCTTGAAAAGCCGGAGAGCTGGCCGCTTGGAACCGAACGCGACGTCGTGGAGCTCTATGAAGTGGTTCTCGTTCAGGTGGTTCGCGCCGTCAGTGCAATGATGATCCTCCTCGTAACTGCTGGCATCGCCGCCTCAGTGCTGCAAAATACTCCAAGTGTCGTGTTCGAACGGATCAGGCCGCAGGCTTCCCGCCTTTCGCTGACCAAGGGTTGGTCACGGTTGTTTGGCAAGCAGGGGTTTGCAGAGTTCTTTAAGTCCGTCTGCAAACTGGGGTTTGTCCTGGCGGTGCTTGCCTTCGCCGTGGGTGAGGCGCGTTTTCGCCTGCTATCGGGAATGATCACCAACCCTGTGGCCTTTGGCGAGGTCATTCGCGAGGTCATTGTCCAAATTCTGGTGTCGATCACGGTGGTCATGACAGTAATCGCCATCGCAGATCTATTCTGGTCCCGCTTCCAGTGGCTCGAGGACCTGAAGATGACCAAGCAGGAGGTTAAAGATGAGCTGAAACAGAGTGACGGCGATCCCATTATTAAGGCACGTATGCGCTCACTGGCTCGTGACCGTGCACGGAAGCGTATGATCGGGGCTGTTCCGCGCGCAACGCTGGTGATCGCCAATCCGACGCATTTTGCCATAGCTCTCCGCTATGATCGCGATGAAGATGCAGCACCTGTCGTTATCGCCAAAGGCCAGGATCTGATTGCGCTGAAGATCAGGGAAATTGCGGAGGCAAACGGGATACCGGTATTTGAGGACGTCGCTCTCGCGCGCTCCATGTACAAACAAGTTTCGATTGATAGCGTGATACCAGCTCAATTTTTCCAAGCGGTCGCAGAATTGGTGCGCATCGTTTACGCAAACAAGGCGACATCGTCGCCACGCAGAGAGACGACATGAACCGTCAACCTCATTCCTTGTGCCGTGAAGCGGTGGTCGCCAACGCCATACAGTCCGTCGTGAGCGAACTGCGATTGGTCGATGTGGCCGATTACATCGCGTTCGTCCGTCTTGAAAGTTTTGCCTGTGTGGCTGACATCGTGGACTCGGCCGCTGAGCTTTATTTCATGCCGGGAACATTGCGATTGGGCCATAGCGGTGAGGCGCATGTAGGATGGACGGAAAATCCGCGCATCGTGCTTGACTTGGAACTCCATCCACGCGGTGCAACTGTTTATTTCCAGCTCACGCTTTCGGCGCTGCATGCCTCGGTTGTTGTCAACTATGTGGCTTTCGCGGACGCGTCATCCAATCCGGAAGAAAACACTGAGTTTCTTGCGCGCGCACTGGACGAGGCACGTATCCGCAAAACGGCGGCCCTCAGGATGACCGGGTAGGCGCTATTCAATCAGGCCGTAACGAAGGGCTTTTGCTACAGCATGCATGCGGTTGACCGCGTTCAGCTTGTGCGTGGCATTGGTAAGATACTGGTTAGCCGTGTGGACAGAAAGGCCGAGTAGGCGTGCAATATCCTCGCTGGTCTGACCATTCGCCGTTAGTCTGAGACATTCGGTCTCGCGCTTCGAGACGAACGGTATTGTTCCACGAGCGGGGACCTGAACGCTGGCGATCTCGCTAAAAAGCGAAAAGCACCGCGTGTGAACATCACAGAGTGATTGCTCATCCAGCGACAGCGCCGTGCCCATGAACACTACCATGCCGGTCTGGCCCTGTTCATAGACCGGGAAAGCCAAGCCCGATGTGCCGGGCAGGCAGGGATCAGCTTTCAGGGCCCAGAACAGTTGCTCGAGGTTTTGTGCTGATACCGCTTTCGGATTGGATGACCACCATAGTGGCGCAGCCGACGCAAGAGCATGGCGTGCCAGCACATCTCCTGAACGGACCGCAAGCAATTTTGTAAGCGGCGCCAACTGCGAGGCCTTTTCGCCATCTAGGCAAGGAACAAGACGTCCGCGTTCTCCGGCCTGACCGATCACATAGACCGCGAAGTCGACGGCGCCGATGCTATCGGCGATACGTCGGCCACTTTCAGCCTGTTGGGAGAGAAGCTCTGATGCCCGGTCAGCAACGCCGATGCCTGCACACTCCGATGGCCGTGAGGAAGTTCGTGTCACTGCTATATGATCCCGTTTCGAATGGCGGTCGCAATTGCCATTGCACGATTGCTGGCGGCAAATTTCTGGATCGCATGAGTGATGTAGCTGTTGACGGTGTTGGACGACACGCCGAGGATCACTGAAACTTCGTCTGTAGTCTTGCCTTCGGAAACCCAGAATAGGCACTCGCGCTCGCGGTCGGAGAGAGGGTCCTGATGCAGGGCTGGAGCGATAAGATCGGGGGCTTGTGACAGTGCGTAGGCGCAGTGCATCTGCGCTTGCCATGCTGCCTGTTGATCAATTTGTCCGGTACGTCTGGCAGACAGAATGAGATAGGCGCGAGCGCGGCCGATCCCGAGGACCAGACAACACATTTCGCGGTGACCATTTGAGGTAAGAGTTTCGGTCTGATCGGAATTCAGCATCGATTGCCGATTCCCAATGTTGCCAAAGCTCACGAGGCGTGGACGGGTGCCCGGGACAGTTGCACCGGCGCTGAGCACGATCGCTACGATCAGATCATGTCCAATGGTCTGGATCGCGTCATAGATCCAGTTTGAGGCGATGATGCGGACGTCGTTCCGGTCTTGGTCATGAACGACCGATACGAGCATGTAGCTATCAGCGCCAACGCTCTGGCACGTTCCACCGAGAAAGGCGCTGAGGCCGCTGCGGCTCTCCAGAAAATTGGATGCCGTCGGTTCATTTTTTCGCGCGGCTCGGCTTGTCATCTGTGTTGAGTGGCCAATGTTAGAATCGGTTTCGATTTCCGGCCCGATTCTTCGGTTCCGAAATGTAACGCACGCAGATTTTACGAAACTCAATGCCGTGAAAGGCACTTACAGAAGCGCGAGACTCCAGGTTGTTGCGGCGCCTTGCAACAGGTGTCGGGGTTCCGACCTAACTGCTCCAAGTGCTCGCCCCGCCCCCGAGGATCGACTGATTCGGTCTAATTTAGCCTCACCCGAATCAGACATCAAACCCATTCGCAAAGTTTTTTCGCTGCGTTTGTACCGGCGGCCCGACTGTTTAAACGACAACCAACCGTGGCAATGGGAGAGGCTCGAAAATTGGGGTTCTATTTCGAGACTTCCGTTGTAGGCCGGTCGCTACCGTCGGCAACCTCTCCGTGCCATTTACCTTGGGCGTCTTCATATTCAATACCCGTCGTTTCGCCACCAACCTGCTGTTCGGCAGCTGCTGTTTTCGCAGCTTTGAGAGCTTCTTCGTGAAACGCAAAAGTTTCTGAAAATGTGTTTCCTACCTTGTAGGCAAAGCCGCCATCATGTTCGACCACGTCATAGACCACTGGCATTCTGGTTCTCCACTTTTGTTTATCAAGCGCAACGGTTCAGCAGCCGCGGAGTTCCGTTCAGTCAGGCGTTACGAAGCCTTCACTCGCAACCAGCAAGGCACGGGTATAGTCGCTCGTAACGTTGCGCTTCGCGAGGTCGGAAGCGAACAGGTACTCGACCGCCTCGCCATTTTGCATCACCAGCAAGTGTTCACACATGTGAGTGATGACGGCTAGGTCATGGCTGACCATCAGGAAGGTGAGATTGCGAGCAGCACGCACCTCTTCTAGCAGGTTCAAGACTTCAGCCTGCACCGAGGCGTCAAGCGCCGAGGTTGGTTCATCGAGCAAAAGGATGCTCGGTTCGAGGATCAGTGCCCGCGCGATCGCGACACGCTGGCGCTGTCCACCCGAAAGCTGATGTGCATAGCGAAAGCGAAATCCGGAACCAAGGCCGACTTCATCCAGCGCTTGTCGAATCCGTTTATCGTGATTGCTGAAGCCGTGAATTGCCAGCGGTTCGCGCAGCAGCCGGTCTATCGTGTGGCGGGGATGCAGGGACCCGTAGGGGTCCTGAAACACCATCTGCACCTCTCGGTAAAATGTCTTGTCACGGTGTTTTCCAAGCGGCCTTCCCAAAACCGTGATGTCACCGGCGGTGACCGGCGCAAGCCCAGCTATGGCACGCAGGAGCGTTGACTTCCCCGAACCCGATTCTCCAACCAGTCCGAAGGATTCGCCGGCGCCCACCTTGATGCTCACGCCTTTCAGAGCGCGAAAACGGTTATAGGTCACTTCAAGGTCGCGGGTTAAAAGTGCTGGTGTCACCTTGCCCACTCCGGCTGGCGGTCAAGCACGGGAAGCGGATGGCGGGAATCACCGATCTTTGGCATGCAATCGAGCAGGCCGCGCGTATAGGGATGTTCAGCGCGATTCAGTTCCGACGCTTTAAGTTGCTCCACCACCTTGCCGGCATACATGACTATGACGCGGTCGCAAAACGAGGCCACGAGCCGCAAATCATGTGAGATGAAAATCAGGCCCATACCGCGGTCGCGCACGAGATCATCAAGGATACGCAGGACATCAAGCTGAACGGTGACATCGAGGGCTGAAGTTGGCTCGTCGGCAATCAAAATCTCGGGACCGGCAATCAGCATCATGGCGATCATGGCACGCTGGCCCATGCCGCCGGATACTTCATGCGGATAGAGGTCAAACACCCGTTCGGGATCGCGGATCTGTACTGAGGCGAGCATAGCAAGCGCGCGTTCGCGTGCCTCTCCCCGGGCGACCCGCTCATGGGTACGCAGGGTCTCGACGATCTGGCCACCAATGGTCATCACCGGGTCAAGTGAATATTTGGGGTCTTGCAGGATCATCGCAATACGATTGCCACGGAGCTGGCGGCGCAGCTTGGCATTGGCATTTAGGAGGTCGATGCCATCGAACTCCAACCGTTGTGCGGTGACGTTTGCATGGCCAGGCGTCAGACCCAATATGGCGCGACCGGTTTGCGATTTGCCTGAACCGGATTCGCCGACAATACCAAGGCGTTCGCGACCAAGTTCGAAAGAGACACCGCGCACTGCTTCAATCAGACCGGTTCGGGTGGGGAACGAGACGCGCAGGTCTTCGACTTGAAGTAGCGTGCTCATTGCTCTGCATCCCGTGGGTCGAGAGCGTCTCGCAGGCCGTCGCCCAGCAGGTTGAAACCAAGGCTGACGATGAGGATGGCCACGCCGGGTGCGGCTGCAACCCACCACTGGTCAAGAATGAAGCGCCTCCCGGATGCAATCATTGCACCCCATTCGGGCAGCGGAGGCTGAGCGCCAAGGCCAAGGAAGCCGAGGCCGGCCGCTGTTAGGATGATGCCCGCCATATCAAGTGTCACCCGCACAATCAGTGATGAGATGCAGAGTGGCATAATGTGCATGATGACGATCCGCAGCGGTGAGGCACCCATCAGGCGCACAGCTGCGATGTAATCAGAGTTGCGGATTGTCATGGTTTCGGCGCGGGCGATACGCGCGTAAGGCGGCCAGGATGTGATGGCGATAGCGAGTACTGCATTGCCGATGCCTGGCCCAAGTGCTGCAACAAGCGCCAGCGCAAGAATAAGCTTTGGAAAGGCCAGAAAAATGTCGGTGACGCGCATCAGGATTGCATCCGTCCAGCCGCCAGCATATCCGGCAACGGTGCCAACTAGGAGGCCGATCGGAGCAGCGATCACTGCCACGAGCGTCACAATATAGAGCGTGAGCCGGGAACCAAGGATGACGCGCGAAAGAATGTCGCGACCAAGGTCATCAGTGCCAAACCAGTGGCTGGCGCTTGGCGGCTGTAGTCTTGCATCCTTCAAATTGCCGATAGTAGCGGAATGGGGCGCCAGTATATCGGCAAATGCAGCCACCAGCAGAAGCGCAACGAGGATGGCAAGTCCGATCAGTGCCAGCCGGTTCGCGGAGAACTGCCGCCACGTAACGTATGCCCGGCCAAGCCTTGCCTGCATGCGCGATGCAGGCTGCTCGCTGAGCAGCCAATCGCGCCGGTTCTGGACGACTGTGCTCATTGCGATTTGGTCCTCGGATCGAGCAAACGGTAGAGAAGGTCGGAAAGGAGGTTGATTGCAATAAAAACAGAGCCGATCACGATGGTCCCTCCAAGGACGGCGTTCATGTCGGCATTCTGGAGGGAATTGGTGATGTAGAGCCCGATGCCTGGCCAGGAAAACACGGTCTCGGTTAGCACGGAGCCCTCCAGCAGGCCTGCATAGGAAAGTGCGATCACGGTCACCAGCGGCACTGCTGCATTGCGCAAAGCGTGACGCCAGATGATGCGCGCTTCGGACAGGCCTTTTGCACGTGCAGCAACGATATATTCTTGCTGTAGTTCGTTCAGCATGAAGCTGCGCGTCATGCGGCTAATATAAGCAAGTGAAAAATAACCGAGCAAAGATGCTGGCAGTATAATGTGACGAAACAAATCCTGAACAACGGCCCATTGCCGCTGCCATAATGCGTCGAGGAGGTAGAATCCGGTGACTGGGGTGAAACTGTATTCGTAGATCACATCGATTCGACCGGGAAACGCTACCCATTGCAGTTTTGCGTAAAAGAGTACGAGCGCGAGCAACCCGAGCCAGAAAATCGGAACTGAATAGCCGACCAAGCCAATCACCCGGACGATCTGATCGATTAGGCTGCCGCGCTTTACGGCAGCCAGCACGCCTAGCGGCACGCCTAGCAAGGTCCCGATTAAGGTTCCGAGCGTTGCCAATTCAATGGTTGCAGGGAAGGCGCGGCGGATATCAGTCATAACCGGATTGGTTGTGAGAACCGAGGTACCGAAATCGCCGCTTAAAGCGCCTTTTACGTAGATAAAAAATTGCTGGATCAGTGGCAGGTCGAGGCCCATTTCGCGACGCGTCCGCTCTACGACGCTGGCCGGCGCACGGTCGCCCAGAACGGCCAAAACGGGATCAATCGGAATCACACGCCCGATGAAGAAAGTGACGGCCAGCAAGCCGAGATAGGTCGTCACCGCGATCAGGACAAACCGTCCTATCGCTAGTGCAACGGCTGCGGCACGGGCACGATTGTGCCCGGCCGCAACCCTGGTTTCAGTTTCACTCACGTCAGAATTCCGAAAGATCTATTCTTTCGAGACGGTTCCGACGTAATTGTTGTCGAAGCTCGGGCCAAGCTTGAAGTCTTTAAGGTTGCTGCGTAGCCCCGCGACTTCCGTCTGCTGGAAAATTACCACAAATGGACCATCATCAAGCACGGCCTTCTGCAACTCCTTGTACATCTCCGCGCGCTTGGCCGGGTCGCGTTCCAGAAGGGCAGCTTCCGTTTTTGTAGTAAGCTCTGGGACATCCCATGCGTTGCGCCAAGCGAGCGTCTTCGACTTCCCTTCATCCGAATTGTCCGGGTTGCTGGCAAAAGTCTGTGCGTTGGAGTTGGGGTCAAAATAATCCTGGCCCCACTGGCCGATATAGATGTCGTGGTTGCGGGCGCGGTATTTGGTCAGTGTCTGCTTGCCATCACCGGGAATGATTTCCAGTTTGATGCCAGCTTGGCCGACAGTCTGCTGGATCGATTCAGCGATGCCAGTCACAGGCTGAGTGTTGCGCACATCCATGGTGATCGTGAATCCGTCCTTCAGGCCGGCTTTTTCCAACAGCTCCTTAGCCTTGGCGATATCCAGCTTGAACGGGTTCTCGTCCAGTTCACCGAGCACGCCCTTGGACAAGAAAGTCTGGTGGATTTCACCGATCCCCTTGATCAGGGTCGAGCCGATGGCGTCGTAGTCGACGAGGTATTTGAAGGCCTCCCGAACTTCCGGCTTGGCCAGCGTCTCATTTTTCTGGTTAAGGCTGATGTAGTAGACGGTGCCCTTTGGTGCACTTGTGGAGGTCAGGTCTTTGTTGCTGGCAATCGCGTCAAGGTCATTTGGCGCAAGGTTACGAGCGACGTCTATATCGCCTGCTTCCAGTGCAAGACGTTGGCCGGAGCTTTCCTTCATGTGACGGTAGATGACGCGTGCAAGCTTCGCCTTCTCGCCATGGTAATTGTCGTTGCGCTCCATCACTACCAACTCATTGGCGCGCCATTCGCGAAGCGTGAAGGCGCCAGACCCGGCATAGCCGGTTTTCAGCCAAGCGTTGCCGAAATCATTGTCGTATTTGTAGTCGTCGCTGGGAGTCATTGGAGCGACATGTTCAAGAACTAGCTTTTTGTCGACAACTGAAGCGACGGTTGCCGAAAGGCAGTTTAATACAAAGCTCGGCGCATAGGATTTGTCGACGGTGAAGACGAAGGTTGTCTCGTCAGCTGCCTTTGCCTTTTCAGCTACATTCTCGCCGGTCAGGCCAAACTGGCCAAGGATGAAGGCCGGGCTCTTGTCGAGTTTGATAGCGCGCTCAAATGACCAGGCAACGTCTTCTGCTGTAATAGGATTTCCCGAAGCGAATTTCAGGCCCGGCTTGAGCTTGAAGGTGTAAGTCAGGCCGTCGTCGGAAACCGTCCAGCTTTCAGCGAGGTCGCCCTTTACCTTTGATGTGTCGTCAAGGTCGAGGCGCACGAGAAGATCATAGGTGTTGCTTGTCACTTCAGCGGTGGAAAGCTCAAATGCTTCGCCCGGATCCATGGAGATGATGTCGTCGATGGCGAAGCCCTCGACCAAAGTGTCCGGTGGTGTCACGGCAAAGACCGGCATTGAGCCCAGCATCAGCGCGGAGACGGCAGCGCCCGCAAGCCAAAGACGTGAACGTGGTGTGATTTTTCCCATTAGCATGTTTAGGTTCCCTGTTTCGGTTGGTTTTTATTATTCGTTTTCAGTTTCATGCCACGCAGTGCGCAACACGCGAAACCAATTGTTCCGGCAAATTTTCACCAGTTCGTCGTCACCATATCCGGCGGCCCGCAGTGCGGCAACGAGGTTTTGTAACCCAGCGGCATCTTCGATTTCTGCAGGTATGAGCGCGCCGTCGAAATCCGATCCGAGCGCAACGCAATCAATGCCCAGCCGCTCTACAAGGTGGTCGACATGGCGAACCATATCCGAGAGCGGGGTGTCGGCCCGGTCTCGGCCATCCGCTCTCAACATGGTCACTGCGAAGTTCAGTCCCACCAGCCCTTTGCGTTCGCGGATCGCGTCGAGCTGCTTGTCAGTCAGGTTGCGCGCAACGGGTGTGATGGCGTGGACGTTGGAGTGACTTGCGACGAGCGGCTGATCAGTCACGCGCGCGACGTCCCAAAAGCCTTTCTCGGTGATATGCGAAAGGTCGATGAGGATGCCCAGTTGGTTGCATGCCTTGACCAAATTGCGGCCCGCGTCCGTCAATCCGGGGCCGCTATCAGGGTTCATTGGGTAGGCGAAGGGCACGCCATGACCAAAAATGTTGTTGCGGCTCCAGACCGGGCCAAGCGAGCGCAAGCCAGCAGCATAGAACACGTCAAGCTCGGCTAGATCGGGGCTGATCGCCTCGCAGCCTTCCATATGAAGTACAGCAGCAAATTCACCTGTTGAAAGCGCGCCCCCCAGATCTGGACCGCTGCGGCAGAGGCGCCAGCCGCCCGATCGCTCCAGTCGCAGTGCTATCGCGGCCATTTCCATGGCGACAACCAGAGAGGATTGGTGTTCGAGGGGTTCTGAAAGCGGTGTCACATAGTGGCCAGCAGCATCGGGCTCCTTCAGAACCAGTTCTCCGGACGGGACATAGATAGCGCAAAGACCGCCGGCCAGGCCGCCTTTTCGGGCGCGGGGCAGGTCGATATGTCCTTTCGCGGAACCCTTGATGAACTCTTCAACTGGGTCGCCTCCAGCGGAAGCGCTGCGCCATAGCCGCAACAGCACGTCGTTGTGGCCGTCGAATACTGGCTGCATTGAAATTTCCCCTGCTCGCGAGATGATGCCTGCCTCACAGTGGAGATCAAGTGGTAAAATTCAAACTGTCCGTTGTGGACCGTTGGAATGGCCAATCTGGACGGGTTGAATTGTCAGATCTTGTAGGTTCGCTCTTCCAACGGTGTTTTCAGGATGAGTTCTGTAAGCAGCGTCAGGAGTGCGCGTTCAGCCCGGTTGAGAACCTTTTTGGGGTTGGTTATGAGGAAAATATCAATGGCCGGCGGCGCTTCGTAAGGTGGTAGTCTCCAGAGCAGGTTTTCCTCGACATCGCGGCGGGCGACATGGAGAGGAAGAGGACCGATGCCCAGTCCGGCCGTAATCATCCGCCGCACTTCTTCCAGACTTGAAGATACACCGATTACGTTGGCTTCAAGCTGCGCTTCGCGACGCAGCAGGGCGACAGGCCAGAGCGCATCGGAAACAGTGTCGGTCTGGAATGACACTGATGTTTCACCCGCGAGGTCCTTCAGGTTTAGCCCAGCCGTCCCGAAAAGGCGGTGCGTCGGACCGCAGAAGAATGCGAAAAACTCGCGATACATCAATGTATATTCGAGTGCAGCATCGCGTTGGCTCACAAGGCAAATGCCAAACGATGCCCGGCGGCCGCGGACGAGTTTGGCGACCTCCACGCTTTGCGAGACGGAAATGTTCAGCGTCGCCCGAGGGTGATCAGCGTGGAACCGCGCAAGCGCTTCGTCAAAAATTGGCGAAACTACATGGCTAGCCACCGATATGTCGACATGTCCGGTAACTTCTTCCCGCACATCGCGCATGGCGACGGGGAGACGAGAGACCGTGCCGAACATATCTATGCTCTCATCATAGACCAGACGTCCGACCTCGGTGAGCGCAAACCGGTTGGCATCGCGCTCCACGAGACGTCGGCCCAAATGTTGCTCGAGCCGCTTGAGTGCGTTGCTAACACTTGGTTGTTTCAGGGAAAGGCGCTCAGCGGCGCGGGTAATGCTTTTTTCTTCCGCAATCACCACGAAGGTGCGCAGAAGGTTCCAATCCAGATCCCAGACCAAGCGATCCGGTCGCGCCACTGATCATTCTCCAAATCTATGCCAAGCATTTCTATTATCTATTTGCGCAATGACGCAGCGAAAGCAATCATCCCGTTGCGGCATCGTGCTGCCAAGAACGACGGCAAACCGCCGCACCAACAAGAGGATGAACTTATGCGAACCGTTATTTCCGGCCTTTTGGCCGCAGCGATGGCGTTTGCCTTCGTCGTTTCGCCCGCCGCTGCGGACGATTTAGAGAGTGTAAAGTCTTCCGGCGAAATGAAGATCGCGATGAGCGGTGCCTATCCCCCCTTCAATTTCGTCAACGGTGAGAACGAAGTTGTGGGATTTGACGCATCAATTGGCACTGAAATTGCCAAGCGCATCGGTGTCAAAGGCACGATCGTCACGACCGCATGGGATGGTATCATCGCGGGTTTGCTGGCCAACAAATACGACACAATTGTCGGCTCCATGACGATCACGCCGGAGCGTGAGAAAGCAGTCGATTTTGTTGGACCTTATTATCATGCCGGACGCGGCGTTTTCGTGAAAGAAGGTTCCGCGATCAAGTCGCTCGACGATCTGAAGGGCAAAACGCTGGGCGTGACGCTTGGCGAGACGCATGAGAAGTGGGCGCGTGAACAGGGCGGATGGGACCTTCGTACCTATAAGGGCCTGCCTGAACTCTTGCTCGAACTCAGGGCCGGACGTGTCGACGCAATCGTGGTCGACAACATTCCTGTCGCGGTGGCGGTGAAAGAGAGCGGCGAGAAAGTGACGCAGCTCGATACACCCGACATTGAAGGCGGCGCGGTGGCCATCGGTATCGCCATCCGCAAAGGGAACCCGGACCTTAAGGCTGCAATGCAGAAAGCATTGGACGAGATGATGGCTGACGGCACCTACGAGAAAATCTCGATGGAGTGGATTGGCCGCGACATCCGCTAGCCCCAACTCCCGGTCCGCATGTGCGGGCCGGGAACCACATTCAAGATCTTCAAGAGGGTGTTGCTATGGACTTCGCGCTAATGCAGCGGGTCTTCCCCTACTTCGTGGAAGCGGCGCTGGTAACGGCGCAACTCTCGTTCGCAGCATTGATGCTGGGCCTTTTGGCTGCTGCTTTGGCTGCTGCGGCGCGCATGTCGACATCGCGTCTCTTGCGTTTCATTGGATCCGCTTATGTTAGCGTATTTCGGGGTACGCCAGCGCTCATCCAGCTCTTCATTCTTTACTTCGGCGGACCTCAGGTGGGTATCAATCTTGATCCCTTCGCAGCCGGAGTGATCGGCCTAGGCCTCAACATTGGTGCTTATATGGCGGAAGGTATTCGGGGTGCCGTTCAGGCCGTCGACCGTGGTCAGGCTGAAGCCGCACGCACCATTGGCTTCAGCAAGATACAGACGATGTTTCGGGTGATCCTGCCGCAGGCGGCGCGGCTTATGATCCGGCCACTGGGCGTCAATACTGTCGCGCTTGTTAAGGGTACTGCACTCGTTTCCACCATTTCCATGGTGGAACTCACATATACGGCGCAGCGGTTCATTGGGTCGACCTACAAGCCGTTTGAGATCTTCGGCGTAGCCGCAGTGCTCTACATGATTCTCATCTACGGTGTTTCGGTTACCGTTGACGCGCTCGACAAACATTATGCGATTGATTGAGGCGCCCTGATGCAAGGTCTCGATTTCTCAGTAGTGCTGCCCTATTCCGGACTATTGTGGACCGGTATGTGGTGGACTGTGGTGCTCAGCCTGTCGGCGGGGGCTATAAGCTTTTTTGCCGGCATAGCCTTTGCGCTGGCCGTTCTCTACGCGCCCGCGCTGATCGCCTACCCGGTGCGGCTGTTCATGTGGCTGTTCATGGGAACACCGCTCCTTTTGCAGTTGTTCCTCATATATTTCGGACTGGTTCAGATTGGCGTCGACATTCCAGCCCTTGCAGCCGGGATTATGGGGCTTGGTCTGCATTTCGCAGTATACAATGCCGATATTTTCCGCGCTGGAATCGTTGCGATCGATCAAGGTCAGGCAGAAGCTGCACGCAGCCTTGGCTTCAGCAGGTGGCATACACTACGCCATTTTGTAATTCCCCAAGCGGTGCGGAACACGTTGCCGCCTGTCGGTAGCAACATGATCGCGCTGTTGAAGGAATCATCCATAGTCTCGGTCATAGGCATCGCCGAGCTCGTGCATTCGGCACAGCTGGCGATTAGCGAAACGTTCCGGCCATTCGAGTTCTACATCGTTGCCGCGGCCCTCTATTACGGCCTCAACCTCATTCTGGAAGCGGGACTTCGTCGCGTCGAAAACAAAGTGGAGATGGCGCGATGAAAGCACATCCGATGATCGAGGTTCGCAATGCGCGCAAGGCGTTTGGTGCCAATGAAGTTCTGAAAGGTATCGATCTGACTGTCGACCGCGGCCAGATCGTTGCGCTGATTGGGCCGAGCGGTTCGGGTAAAAGTACGCTACTGCGTTCGATTAACCAGCTTGAGGCGCTGGATGCTGGCGAGGTTTGGCTCGATGGCGTCCAGGTTAACCAGCCACTTAAGGGGCGCGCGTTTGAACGCCACATCAATGCAGTGCGCCAGCAGATGGGCATGGTATTCCAGCACTTTAACCTGTTCCCGCACCTCAGCGTGCTCGACAATATCGCGATGGGCCCTGTTATACTTAGGGGTGTTGCCAAGTCGCGTGCGCGCGAGCTGGCACTAGAGCTACTGGGAAAGGTAGGGCTCGCCGATAAGATCGATGCCTTTCCTTCAAAACTTTCGGGTGGCCAGAAACAGCGCGTTGCGATTGCAAGGGCTCTTGCGATGCAACCCAAGGTCATGCTGTTCGATGAAGCCACGTCTGCGCTCGATCCGGAGTTGGTCGATGAAGTGAACTCGGTGATGAAGCAGCTTGCCGCAGAGCACATGACAATGCTGATTGTAACGCATGAGATGCGCTTTGCAGAAGAGGTTGCTGACCGGGTGTTGTTTATGGACGGAGGCGTTATCGTTGAGGAAGGAAAGCCTGAGGTAATGTTCAGCGCGCCTCAGCAGGAGCGCACACAGCTGTTTTTACGCAAATATCTCTCGCCGACGGCGGGCGTATGAGCATGGCGCATTTTGATCCCTATCCCGATTTCGGGCTGACACCTGCGGAGCGCCGCGAGGCGGTGATGGGGAACAAATACGAGTGGCCCGGGATGGACGGGCCTTTGGGCGAGATCTGGTGCTATTGCGACCGCTATGCGTATCGGCCCGGGGAAAGCATGAGGTTGCAGATTTCGTCTACGGCACGGGAATGCCGACTTGAGATTGTCCGTGATGGCGGACGCGAGCAGACGATGCTGTCGCGTGACGGGATTGCGACGCGGTGGCAGGACACACCAGATCAATGCTCAGTTGTCGGCTGCGGTTGGGAGACGACGCTGGAAATTGCCATTCCGCGCGACTGGTCATCCGGTGCCTATCGCGTCACTCTTCAGGCCGAGGGGAGTAGTGGCAAACCTGTCATTTGCCATCAGCTGTTTATCATTTACCCGGACGCGCGGCCAAAGATCGGGCGTATTCTCCACGTGGCATCCACCGGCACCTGGACCGCCTACAACACGTTCGGTGGCTCCAATCATTACCAGGGTATCACCGGCCCAAACCGTGACATGTACGCGCCGACAGTCAGCATAGAGCGTCCCTTCTGCCGGGGCTTCGTTGTTTTGCCGCCGGATGCGCCGCGCGTGCCACTTGAGATTACGGTTCCGCCGGCAACGGCGGCGCGCTACCCGCATATGGAGTGGGCGTTTGCAAACGGCTATTCGCGCAAATACGCGTCGTCCGGGTGGGCGAGTTACGACAGTCATTTTTTCCGCTGGGCAGAGCGCGCCGGCTACGGTGTCGACCTCGCCAGCCAGCACCAGCTGCATTTCGAACCTGAACTTCTCGATGCTTACGATTGTGCGGTGTTCGTCGGACATGACGAATATTGGACATGGGAGATGCGCGACACCGTTGATCGCTGGGTGGAACGAGGAGGGAGTGCTGCGCGCTTTGCCGGCAATTTCATGTGGCAGACGCGTCTCGAAGACGGTGGCCAGCGGCAGACGTGCTTTAAATATCGGGCGCGCGCCGAGGACCCTGTTTATCGGCAGAATGACAAAACACGGACGTCGACATCGTGGGAAGCTCCGGAAGTAGGACGACCCGGCGCAGAGACTTTTGGCCTCAATGCGACATCCGGGCTTTATGTCGGCTGGGGCGGCTGCGCGCCGCGCGGGGTCAGGGGTTTTCCAGTTTACCGACCGGAGCATTGGGCCTTCAAGGGTGCAGGGCTCTACTATGGCGATCTCCTCGGCGCAGATAGCCATGTGTTCGGATATGAAGTGGACGGGGTAGACTACATCATTCGCGGCGGACTGCCTGAACCGATCGGAGTGGGAGGCGCCCCGAACGGTATGGAGATACTCGCTCTAGGAATGTCATCGTTGCAGGAAGAAAGCGCCGACATCCCCGCCGATGACCAGTTTCTGTCCGATGCTGATGCCCGGTTCGTTGCCGAGACGCTGGTGGGCGACGATAGTGCCGCTGCGGTGGAGAAAGTGAAACGTGGCGCCGGCATGATTGTCAACTTCGAGCGAGGCAAGGGCGAGGTGTTCAATGCGGGAAGCTGCGAATGGGTTGCTGGTCTGCTGCGCGGTGACGCAATGGTCGAGAAGGTGACTACCAACGTGCTCGACCGATATCTCAATCGATGAATCAGCCTGCCCAATTGTTGCCGATCAAGGACCTGTGCGCAATGAATAACCAGCAGCTCGAGGGACGTAAGCCGTCCAACCTTTTCTACCTCGCTAATCTGCGCCGTCCGTTAATTGATCGCGCCGAAGGCATTTATATGTGGGACCAGGACGGGCGCCGGATGATCGACGGATCGAGCGGCGCGATGGTCGTCAATATAGGTCATGGGAACAAGAATGTGCTTGATGCCATGAAGCGACAGATGGATCGCGTGACGTTTGCTTACCGCCTGCATTTCGAAAATGAGCCCGCGGAGGAACTGGCAACGGCATTGGCGCACAAGCTGCCCGAGGGAATGGATAAAATATTTTTCGTGTCGGGCGGCTCGGAGGCGGTGGAGTCATGCCTCAAACTGGCACGGCAATGGGCGGTCGCTACCGGGCAATCGCACCGTTGGAAGGTAGTATCGCGCTTTCCGTCGTACCATGGTGGAACCCTTGGCTCGCTTTCGGTAACGGGTGACGATGCACTCGGTGAAAACTTCGTGCCCATGATGCGTCCAATGCCGACAATCCCTGCTCCGACTGCATGGCGCGACCGCGACAATTTTTCGATCGAAGAACGCGGTGTTCGCTATGCCGACATGCTGGAGCAGACGATCCTCGAAGAGGGGCCTGAATCCGTTCTTGCATTCATCATGGAGCCCATTGGTGGCGCGGCTACTGCTGCGCTGGTGGCTCCCGATAGCTATTACGGGCGCATCCGACAGATTTGCGACCAATACGGCGTGCTGCTGATCCATGACGAGGTGATGAGCGGGGCCGGGCGAACAGGCAAATTCCTCGGAGGTGACCACTGGAATTGCAAGCCCGATATTGTTGCCCTTTCTAAAGGACTGGGCTCTGGTTATGCGGCGCTCGGCGCGCTCGCCGCGCCCTCGCGGCTGGTTCAGCCTCTGCTCGATATGGGCGGATTTCAACACGGCCACACCTATGCTGGAAATCCTCTTGCCTGTGCCGCCGGGCTTGCGGTGTTGGGGGAGATGGACCGGCTAGATCTTTGCGCCAACGCGGCCGTGATGGGGGATTTTCTCATGAACGAACTGCGCAGTCTGGCCGCGCGCTTTCCGTTCATCGTCGATGTCAGGGGCAAGGGACTGCTGCTCGGCGCGGAAATGGTGGCCGACCCTGAGACACTTCAGCCGATCGAGGCGGCAAAGAAGGCAAACCAGAGACTGCTGGATCATGCCTATCGACGTGGGCTGATCATCTATTCACGGCGGGTGAAGGGCGGGCCAGATGGCGATAATTTTATGGTCGCACCACCGTTGATCATAACTCGCGAACAGGTTGGCGAATTTGTCAGCATTTTGGGCGATTCGCTTCAGGCGCTGGCAGATGAACTCGACCTACCGGTCAACGGCTGAGGGGGAAACATGGCCCAGCAAAAAGTCATCGTGACCTGCGCGGTCACGGGTTCGGTGCACACACCTACGATGAGTCCATATCTGCCGATCACGCCCGATCAGATTGCGGCAGAATCGATTGCAGCGGCGGAGGCGGGAGCCTCCATCCTGCACCTTCACGCGCGTGACCCGCAGACGGGGCGTCCTACCGCCGAACCCTCCGTGTTCATGCAGTTCCTGCCACGCATAAAGCAGTCGACTGATGCCGTGATCAATATATCAACCGGCGGATCGTCCCTGATGAGCCTTGATGATCGGCTTGCAGCTTCGCTGTTAGCGGAGCCGGAAATGTGCTCGCTCAATATGGGTTCTATGAATTTTGGTATTTTCCCGCTGGCCAAGCCGGGCACCGAATGGAAGAACGCGTGGGAACCTGAACTTCTGGAGGCCACGCGCTCGACGGTCTTCAAGAACACATTTGCCGACATCGAATCGATCCTGAAGCGGCTGGGCGATGGTTGCGGAACGCGTTTCGAGTTCGAGTGCTATGATGTTGGACATCTTTATACGCTCAAACATTTCCATGAGCGCGGGTTAGTTCAGGGTCCGCTGTTCATACAGTTCGTGCTCGGCATTCTGGGGGGCATCGGGGCGGACGTAGAAAACCTTGTTCACATGAAAAGGATTGCCGACAAACTTTTCGGCGACGAGTATCGCTTCTCGGTGCTGGCTGCCGGGCGCGCCCAGATGTCACTAATTACAACAGGAGCGGCAATGGGTGGCAATGTACGCGTCGGGCTGGAAGACAGCCTCTACCTCGGACCCGGTGAACTGGCGAAATCCAATGCCGACCAAGTGTCGCGCATCCGACTGATCCTCAAGGGTCTTTCGCTGGAAATTGCCTCGCCAACAGAAGCCCGCGCGATGTTGTCGCTCAAAGGCGGTGACCGGGTGGCGTTCTGATGGACGGAGACGCAGCGGTTGAGATCACGATCCGCGTTGCCAGGCGCGAGGACGCCGCGACAATTCACCAGGCCATTCGCGATCTTGCTGAGGCAGTCGGCGACAGCGGCAAAGTATTGTCGAGTGCCGATGATTTTAGGCGCCATGGGTTTGGAGCCAGTCCGGCCTTTGGCTGTTTGGTGGCCGAGAAGGGTAAGATATTTGCCGGACTCTGCCTCCATTTTCCAAGCTTTTCAACTTGGTTTGGAAAGCCCGGTGTCTACGTGCAAGATCTGTTCATAGCGCCGGAGTTCCGGGGCAGGGGTGTCGGGGAAAAACTACTCCAGCGGCTCGCCGCCGACACACGCGAAGCAGGAGGCGAGTATCTGAGGCTGTCGGTACATGCCAACAATAGCGCCGCTCAACGCTTTTATGAACGGGCTGGCCTTTCATGGTCAAAGGATGAGCGGATTTTTGCGGCGCGTGGCAACTCTTTCCGGCGTCTCGCTGAGGGTGATAGGAAAGACCGATGATGAAGACGTTTTATGCTGTGGAACAAAAGCGGCACGATCCGAAAGGTTTTTTGTCGAGCGGCGCGCCAAAGCCCAATCCCGAGCAACCTGAGCGCGTTGATCGGTTGATTGCCGGGGCAAAAGCTGCCGGATCAGAAATTCTACGCCCACGCGATTTCGGCCTGTCGCCAATCGCTGCGGTGCACACGCCGGAATATCTTTCATTCCTGCAAAACATTTATGCACGCTGGCAGCGCATTCCCGATGCGTCACCAGAGGTCATTCCCAATATCCATCCGCTTGCGCGGGACGGCAGCTATCCGGCCTCGGCGGTGGGGCAAGCGGGATATCACATGGCCGATACTTCCTGCCCGATCTCTGCTGAAACCTGGGAGAGCGCTTGCTGGAGTGCGTGGAGCGCCACCGAGGCTGCGGAAGCGGTAATGTCTGGAGAACCGTCGGCGTATGCGCTGTGTCGACCGCCTGGCCACCACGCGTTCGCAGATGTGGCCGGTGGTTTCTGTTTTATCAACAATTCTGCAGTCGCAGCGCAGCGCCTTCGCCGGACAGCTTCAAGGGTTGCAATCCTCGATGTCGACCTGCATCACGGCAACGGCACGCAAGGTATTTTTTACGGGCGCTCCGATGTGCTTACCATATCCATTCATGCCGATCCGGTCAGGTTCTATCCATTTTTCTGGGGACATTCCGATGAGCGGGGCGAAGCTGCGGGCCTTGGCTACAATCTGAATCTTCCGCTGGCTCGCAAGACCGGTGATAACGGGTTTCTCGAGGCGCTTGATGCCGCGCTCAACCGCATCGACGCATTTGCGCCAGACGCTTTGGTGGTGGCGCTTGGACTGGATGCGTTTGAGGGTGATCCCTTTGGCGGACTTTGCGTCTCGACTGATGGTTTTGCTCGGATTGGCGAGAAGATCGCGACGCGCGTCATGCCTAAGGTAATCGTACAGGAAGGCGGCTATCTGTGTGATGAGCTCGGAGACAATCTCACCGCGTTTCTTGGCGGTGTAGGTTAGCTGATTGGGGCCGGGCCAAGGCAGCCTGAACCTGAAGCGTTTTAATGAAACATCGCGTTTGGCAGAAGCAGCGCTATCTGGGGAAATGCCACGAGTATTGCCAGACAGATCATCATTGCCGCCCAGAATGGCATTACGCCGGCGAAAACCGTTTGTAGCTTTACGTCTTCCGCCACCGTTTTCACCACAAAACAATTGACGCCGACCGGTGGGCTGATGAGCCCCATTTCGAGCACAACGACCATTATGACGCCGAACCAAATGGGATCGAAATGCAGCGCCATGACCACGGGAAAAACAATTGGAAGGGTGATAACCAATAATGACAGACCCTCGATGAACATTCCGAGAATGGCGTAGGCGACCAAGAGAAGGATTATCGTTCCGTAGGGTCCGAGGCCGAGGCCTGCGAACATGGCCGCAGCGTCGCGGGGCAGTTCAGACAAGGCTATGAAGGGGGAGAACGCACTTGCTCCAATTAGGATGAGAAAACACATTCCTGACGTCTGCAGCGTTTCCATCATTACACTGGTCAGGTTGCTCCTACTCGCCTGCTTCCTCGCGATCAGCATAATGAAGGCGAAAGCAGCCCCAACACCAGCAGCTTCGACGGGCGTAAAGATGCCGGTGTAGATGCCACCTATCGTTAAGACGATGATGGTGAGAATGCCCAACGCACGGCGTGAAGCGGCAAGACGCTCGCGCGTACTCGAAAGCGGTCCGGCGGGACCTTCCTCAGGTCGGAAATGAACGATCAAAGCGATGACGAGCAAGAACAGGGTCGTCAAAAGGAGGCCCGGCAATATCCCCGCCATAAACAGCCGACCAATCGATTGCTCGGTCAGGATCGCATACATGACGAAGCCGGTAGACGGTGGGATCAGGATGCCGAGAGTTCCGCCCGCAGCAATCACGCCTGTCGACAGTTTTGCGCCGTAACCGAAGCGCCGCATCTCGGGGTAGGCGACGCGGCCCATTGTAACGGCTGAAGCAATTGAGGAGCCCGATAGCGCTGCAAATCCTGCACAACCGACAACAGTTGCGCTGGCCAAGCCGCCCTTCCTGTGGCCAAACCACGAATATGCCGCCGCATAGAGATCCCGGCTTAGACCGCTGGCTGACGCCAGATTGCCCATCAGGATGAACAGCGGCAGAACTGAAAGGTCATACATCGACGCGATTTCGAATGCCTGTCCGGATATCGTGTAGGCAGCAGCGTTCAACGATGAAAGGCTGACAATACCGACAAAGCCGACAAGGAGCATGGCAACGCCGACGGGCATTCCTATCCCCATAAGAACAAAAAGCGCGCCAAACCCGAGTAAACCAATGACTGACGCGTTCATTTAGCCGGCCTTTTCGGGAGCAATGGAAGAAGCAGAGTGATGGCGCCGAGCGCGAGGCCGGAAGCCAGCGCCACATAAAAGGGCGCATGGGATATCCGCAGAAGCATTGTTGTTTCGCCGAAACTCGATGCCTCCATACCGTTCAGCAGACAACGCCATGCCAGATAGAGCAGCATGACTGCACCCGTGGAGCCGAGGATCCGTTCGACAATGGTGCGCATTCTAGGTGCAAGCATATCTGCCAGAATGTCGATTCTGATTGCCTGGCCTGCGAGAATGCACAGCGGAACCGCAACCGCGACGGTGCTTACCAGCAACACTTGCGTGACGTCGTTGGCGCCAAACACCGGCGCGTTGAAAAGGCTGCGCCCGAGGGCGTCATAAACTGACAGTGCCATCATGGCAAAAAGGGAACAGCCTCCGATCAAGCCCAAAACCCGCTTGATCACAAGTGTAGCTCCCGCCACCGCGCCGGTATCAGGCGCGGTTTCCGTTCCGGTTTCCAGCTTCATCTCCGTGTCTTGTTAGTGGCTTGAAACAGTGGAGAGAATGGCCTTGGCATCAAACCCGCCCTTGGAGGACGCTTCGTTCGCCAGTTCCTCAAGAATTGGATTGCTCTTGTCACGCAGTTCGGTTGCAGATTCTTCGTCAAGCGTGATGAACTCAATACCGGCCTTGCGTGCAAGGTCGAAGCCTTCGTCCCCGGCTTTCTCGAACGCGTCTGCGGCCGCCATTGACAGATCGCGCCCGCTCGCCTTGTCGAGTGTTGCCTGTTCTTCTGGCGTCAGCGCCGCCCAGCTGTCCTTGTTCATCGCCAGGTAAAAAGTCGCCAGCGGGCTTGGCAGGTTGGTAGTGAGATACTTTCCTACCTCGTGCAGTTTGTAGGAACCGATGCCGGATGGTCCGATCCAGACGGCGTCGACCACGCCGGTGCTCATGGCATTGTATGCCTCGGTTGTCGGGATTGACACTGGAACAGCTCCCCAGGCTTCTGCCATCTTAGCGGCGGCCGGATCGGGGACGCGGATCTTCAATCCCGCAAGATCGGCAATGCTGCGTACGGGCTTATTGCGGGTAATCAGGATCGCTGGACTGTTGGTCCAGAATGCAAGCATTTTGACCTGCGCAAAATCGGGTGCAAACAGATCGTAACTGTCCCACAGAGCCTTGGTGCCGGCTTCCGGGGTTTCAAACAGGCCTGGCAAGTTCATCAACGTCGTGCGCGGAAACTGTTCGGGCGTGTATTCGGGGATCCCAAAAACGATATCGGCGATACCGGTTACTGCCCGCTTATATTGCTGCACCGGTCCGGCGCCCAGTTCGCCAGACGGGTAGATCTTGATCGTTGATGTTCCATTGGTGCCTGCATTGAACGCGTTGACCATCGGGGTTATCGCGCCGCGGTCCATTGGATGCTGTGGTGGCACGAACGACGCAAGCTTTAACTCGGTAGCTTCCGCGAATGTTGCAACGCACATTATCGCCGCGGCCGCGAAGGCCGCTGACAGCTTTCCAGAAAACATTGATCTCTCCCTAGCCGCATACTTTGCGGATTTTGCCCAATTTTTTTAACCCGCGGACAGCTCCTCCAATTTGCCTCCCGAACTGTTCGCGATTATCAGTTGTATACGAAATGAGATAATTGACAATGACAATTACATGACTGAAGATCAGGTTTACGAGCTCCGCGACGGGCTAGGATTTCGTATGTCGCGCACCGCGCGGCTAATGGAACGCCACTACGAACTATTGCTAAGCGAGATCGGTGTGTCGCGGTTGATGTGGTGCGTCCTGGTTATGTCGGGTTCCTATGGGGTAACGACACCTTCGGGCATGGCAGAGTTTCTACACGTTGACAGAACGGCCATTTCGCGGGTGCTGAGGGAGATGGAAAAACAGGGGCTGGTCGTGCGTACGCGGCAGGAAGGAGACCGGCGCGGACGTGACATAGCCCTTACAGATCTTGGGCGAGATAAGCTCGAGGCTTTCCTGCCCAAGGCGATGTTCACGACGGAACACTTCAAAAGCAAGCTCACAGCTGACGAGTTTGAACAGATCAAACTCCTGCTGGACAAAATGTCGGATGGTGAGGAGGGTGCGCTGCCGGCCCTTTGATCTCTCCAGGAGAACCACAAGGTGAGCCACCTCCATGCGCTTTTTTAGTTATAAGAACCGTCCCTTTCACCTCGGACCTTATCCGCTTGAAAGGCTGAAGCGCAGCGATGCGCAGACAGAATTCCATGATGTGCCGGCGATGACGGCGGCAGCACAGGGCGTTACGGGCGATGATTCTCTTGCATCGCCGCTTATGCTGTTCACAGGCATGCTCGACGTTATTCGCAATGGCCCTGTGGCGGCAAAGCGTTCCATCATTCCGGATTGCCCACGGGAACGCGCGCGCCACATGAAAGCGGCGGGGATGTTCTTTGATGCAACAATGGCAGGCATCTGCCGTCTTCCTGCCCAGGCACTGCTGGACCGGCCAATTCGGAACCCGGTGATTGACGAACTCGCAAAGCGTGCCGAAAATATTGAAACGAAGACGTTTGCTTCAGGCATTGACGCCATTATGGCTGATGTTCGAGATTCGGCACGTGCGAAATTGGGCAGCGTCGCCGATCACAGCCATGTGGTCGTCTATCTCGTAGAGCACCCCCGCGAGCCGGTTGCTACCGAGGCAGGTGGAGGCTGGATCGCGGGTACTACAGAGCAGCGCTCGGCGCTTCGCGTGGCAGAAGTGGCAGTCGTACTTGCCAACTATCTCCGTATTCTGGGCCATCCCGCGCGTGCGCATACGATGACCAGTACAGATGTGAATCTCGGAATGCTGGCGCTCGCAGCCGGGCTGGTGGAAAAGCGAAACAAGGCTGGCGAGATTGAATTGGTCAATCCTTATGTCGGCACACGATACAGTCTCGCCGCGGTGACGACCACCTGCGAGATGGAGGTCGACAGGCCGCTCGCGAAAGGTGGCCTTGCTGATAAATGGCGTTCCCACGGGCCCGCATGGTGGGTGGGTAAGGGTTTTTACAAGAGCGCTCTCAACAAGACGCCCTACGCCCGACGTGACTTCGCCAAAGGTGCGTTACCTTTTGAAAAGCTCAAGACTGTGGAGCAGCCAACCACTTTCATCGATGAGCCCCGTGTGCCCAGGGTGCCCAAGCGCGCCGACATGTTTGCCCGTGCTCTCTTCGGAGATATGGGCAAGGCAATGCAGGCCGCTGCCAAAGGCGGGAATTATGTCCTCAAAAGCCCTATTGGATATTGTGCGCGGCGGGCCCTTGGAGCGTTCATCCTGCTGCAGAACGGTGAAAAAGCGCCGCAGATTGCTGCAAGCGCGGTGGACCCCCAGAAAAATGCGCACGATGTGAAGGCCGCGCTCTATTTTCTTGGGTGCGATGCGGTGGGCATCTCACGGTGTCCGGATTACGCCTACTATTCGCATGATGCGATGGGGGAGCCGATCACACCCTACCACAACAACGCCATTTCGACGATCATCGACCAGGGTCATGAGACGATGGAGGGATCCAGCGGCGACGACTGGATCGCCGTGGCGCAATCGATGCGCGCCTATCTTCGCTCGCAGATTCTGGGCGGCGTTGTTGCAGAACAGATCCGGCGCCTCGGATATTCCGCCCGCGTGCACTCGGTCGTTGACGGTGAGGTGTTGCAGCCGCCGCTGCTGCTGCTCTCTGGCCTTGGCGAGGTGAGCCGTATTGGCGATGTGATCCTGAACCCTCTGCTCGGTCCGCGCCTCAAGTCGGGAGTCGTGACCACCGACATGCCGCTGGTACACGACAAGCCTATCGATTTCGGCCTCCAGGCATTTTGCAGCGCCTGCAACAAGTGCGCTCGCGAATGTCCGTCCGGATCTATTCCCGCAGGCCCGAAGAAAATGTTCAACGGCTACGAGATCTGGAAATCCGATGCGGAGAAATGCACGCGCTACCGCGTTACCAATGCGGCCGGGGCGATGTGCGGCCGATGCATGAAAACCTGCCCGTGGAACCTGGAAGGCCTGTTTGTTGAAGCTCCGTTCCGCTGGGCCGCGATGAACATGCCGCGCGCCGCCCGCTTCCTGGCCTGGCTTGATGACAGATTGGGCAACGGCAGCATTAATCCGGTCAAAAAATGGTGGTGGGATGTAGAGTTGGGCGCAGACGGCTCCTATCTGCCGGCCAGCCAGGTCAATGTACGCGAGCTCAATACGCGACTTGTGCTGAAGCCCGAGGACCAGACCCTTGCCGCCTATACCGCTGATCTGACGCCGCCGCCCTATCCCTTTCCGCTCCCTCTGGATCGTGAGAAAGGCATAGCAGCCTACCGCAGTTTGCTTGACCCGGCCGAATACAAGGCGCGGCTTTCCGCCGGGCGTACCGATGAGCTTGTGTCTTTGCCAACCCTGCCAGAAGGACCGGCCCCCGTGATTCAGGTTCGACTCGACAAGGTAGACATGATGTCAAACGCCGTTGCCCGCTATGAGTTTGTCTCCACGGATGGCTCACCTCTGCCGCCTTTCGAGGCGGGTGCTCATATCGACGTGGTGGTGGCACCGGAATATTTCCGCCAGTACAGCCTTGCCGGCGATCCCGCCGACCGCAGCCGCTATGTGATTGGCGTGCTTCGCGAGGATGAAGGGCGTGGCGGTTCGAAACTGATGCACCGGATCTTCGATGCCGGGCGAAAGGTTTTTGTCTCGCGGCCTATCAATCACTTTCCCCTCCATGAGGACGCCCGGCGCAGCCTACTCATAGGCGGCGGCATCGGCATTACGCCGATGATCGCGATGGCGCATCGGCTGCATCGGATCGGGAAGCCCTTCGAACTGCACTACAGCATTCGCAGCCGCGCTTCGGCTGGGTTTGTCGACACGCTTGAAAGTGTTGCATGGCGCGAGCAGGTACATCTGCATGTTTCGGCTGAGGGAAAACGGGCAGACCTTTCCGCCGTGTTCGGCCTCTATCAAGAAGGCGATCACATTTATACCTGCGGATCGCCGGTGTTCATGGATGCCGTATTCGATGCCGCTCTGGCGCAAGGTTGGCCCGACGACGCCATGCACAGGGAGTACTTCACCTTACCGGAGGCTCCCGACTGGATAAACCACGAGTTCCGTCTGACACTTGCCCGCACAGGTAAGACAGTTTCGGTGCCCGCTGATCGATCCGCAACGGACATGCTGGCCGAAATAGGGATCCAATTGGATACGAAGTGCTCGGAGGGTATTTGTGGTGTCTGTGCCGTCCCCCTGATCAGCGGTGATGCCGAACACCGGGATTTTGTCTTGTCCAAGAAAGAGCGGGAGGAAAGGGTTCTTTTGTGCTGTTCGAGGGCGGCGCTAAAGGATGGCGAGCTTGTGGTAGACCTCTAGTGCGCTTATTTGAGCGAGACACTGACAAACGCAAAGAATGCGAGGAAGGTCACCTATCAGCTACCTCTCAGGATGAAGGGTCGTCTCGAGGCGAGCGATGTTCTCCATCAGTTTTGAGCGCGAAAGCTCAACCTGCCAAGCCGCACAATGGGATAGGAAGTAGGCAGTGGCACACTCCATCAGTTTCTTCCCGCGTGCATCCCACTAAATGAGACCGCATTTGAACACCTGTTTTCTTCCTACAGCTTGGTAATTCAGTCTCGATTCAATGGTAGCGGAGGAGGGATTCGAACCCCCGACACAAGGATTATGATTCCTCTGCTCTAACCAACTGAGCTACTCCGCCACTTTGGCAGATGCGTGAGGGCCGGTGCCGCAGAGGAGCGGGAGGCCCGGCCACTGCCGAAGTCGCGCGGATATAAGGTGGCGGGTGCAAAGCTGTCAAGCGTTGTGGGGCCGGTCAGTAAAAAGGTTTCAAGGCGGGTGACCACACAATCAAACGATTGCCGACAGCTGATCGGGTTCGGGGTTGAGTTCCCGGCGGGCGACCGGTATGTCTCCGCCACACTTTTCTGGCTACGGTATTGATGAAACCGCGCATCGCAGTTCTTGGTTGCGGCTATTGGGGCAGCAACCATATTCGAACACTGAAATCACTGGGCGTCCTCCACGCGGTCTCCGACGCCAACCTTGCACGCGCCGAGGGTTTTGCGAGTGAGCAGAACTGCCTCGCTGTTTCGCCGGATGATCTATTCACGCACAGTGATGTAGACGCCATCGTGATGGCGCTGCCGCCACAGTTTCATGCAGCGCTTTCCATCAAGGCTGTCGAAAACGGCAAGGATCTTCTGGTGGAGAAACCGATAGCGCTTACTGTGCCCGATGCCGAGCGCGCTGTTGAGGCTGCCAGGGCTGCGGGACGCGTTTTCATGGTTGGCCATGTGCTGCGCTTTCATCCGGCTTTTGAGATGCTCAAAACACTGATCGACGATGGAGAATTAGGTGAGGTAAAATATATCCACTCGCATCGACTAGGGTTGGGTAAATTCCACACAGAAAATGATGCTCTGTGGGATTTGGCGCCGCATGACCTTTCGATGATCCTGGCGATCACGGGGACAGAGCCGACGGAAATTCGCGGCGAGGGGGCAGCGCTGCTGGATCATCTGAGCGATTTCGCGCATTTGCACATGCGTTTTCCGGGCGGCTTGCGCAGCCATCTATTCACATCGCGGCTCAATCCCTATCGCGAGCGGCGCTTGACCGTCGTCGGGACCAAGGCGATGGCTGTGTTCGACGATGTCGAACCATGGGAGCGCAAGCTGGCGGTCTACCGCCATGCGGTGTGGCAGGATAGCGGCCACTGGGCGTTTACTCAGAACGAACCGTCCTATGTGCCTGTCGAAGAGGGTATGCCTTTAACGCGTGAACTGGAGCACTTTATTTCCTGCATCCAAACACGTGCCAAGCCACGAACCGACGGCGAAGAAGCGGTGCGCGTGCTGAAGATTCTGACAGCAGGCACTGTCCTGCACGACTGACGTACCCGTGGGTTAGAAAGTTATTCGGCGGGGATATGCGCTGGCATCTCGGCCAATCGGTTCAACATCGCCTCGGCGTCCGCACCGCGCTCCGAGCGCTGGATGAAACCGCCTCCAAAGACCCGAGCTTCATCGCTATCATCGCTGTAGAGCACGCAAGCCTGTCCCGGGGCGATGCCGGATTCGCCATCGGCGAGCTCAACCCAGACATTTCCTACGCTATTGTGAAGCATGGCCGGTCTTGGTGGACGGGTCGAGCGTACCTTGGCGAATAGCTCCAAACCATCTGAAGGAATGTCATCAAGAGCGATGTCACCTAGCCAGTTCATGTTTCTGAGGTAGATCTTGTGCGTTTCAAGCGCCTCCCGTGGGCCGACAACCACGCGGGCACGCTCGGCATCGAGATGGACGACATAAAGAGGCTCGCTTGATGCGATGCCGATGCCCCTGCGCTGGCCGATTGTGTATCGTAAAATACCCTCATGATGCCCTAAAACCCGTCCATCGAGGTGAACAATTTCACCCGGTGAGGCAGCCAGTGGCTTCAGTTTGGCGATGATATCGGAATATTTTCCCTGTGGCACGAAACAGATGTCCTGGCTGTCGGCCTTGTTTGCGACGGTCAGTCCCATTTTTTCGGCCATGGCGCGCACAGCGGGCTTTGGCATTTCTCCGAGTGGGAAACGTAGGTAGTCGATCTGCGCCTGCGTTGTTGCAAACAGAAAATAGCTCTGGTCTCGTTCAGCATCTACCGGGCGATAAAGAGCTCGGTTGGCACCGTTGGGGCGGCTGCGGATATAATGGCCGGTGGCCAGTGCGTCGGCGCCAAGTTCCTGCGCGGTCGCCAGCAGGTCGGCAAATTTCACCGTTTGATTGCAAGACACGCATGGAATCGGCGTTTCGCCGGCTATATAACTTTCGGCAAACGGATCGATAACAGACTTGCGGAAGCGCTCTTCGTAATTCAGCACGTAATGCGGAATGCCCAATGTTTCGGCCACGCGCCGGGCGTCTTCTATATCCTGGCCGGCGCAACATGAACCCGTGCGGTGGGCGGCCTTGCCATGATCATAGAGTTGCAGCGTAATGCCGACGACATCATAGCCTTCGCTCTTCAAGAGGCCCGCGACCACGGACGAATCAACGCCTCCCGACATCGCGACAACAATGCGATTGTCTCCGGGCTTTCCGGGGAGGTCCAGGCTGTTCTTCATATCAATCGGATTCCGTAGCGATTTTTGGAGGCGTCCAATGCCAATAGCGAGAATATAGGTCAAGCCGTACCAGAGCGCCACCTGCAGCGGTCAACGACAGAAACCCACTGGAGTTTTTGGTCTCTGGTTCTGGCCGTTTTCCGGGGAGATTCAAGTTGAATTGAATTGCCTCGAGCCGCCTAACCAAGTGTTGACCGTCCTTAACTATCGTTACGTTTCACTTACCAAGCGCTTAGGCAATTTTTAAAGGCATGCCGGTATGGTGAACATCGATTGGGTCTTTGTGTGTTTTGTGTAGAGAGTAGAATGACCGATCTGGTTAGACCACGAGTTAAATATGTTATCGGGCCTGACGGCAGTCCACTTACGATTGCTGATCTTCCGCCTACGAATACGCGGCGCTGGGTTATCCGGCGTAAAGCGGAGGTTGTTGCAGCGGTGAGAGGGGGGTTGCTCAGCCTGGAAGAAGCCTGTCAACGCTATAAACTCACAACAGAGGAGTTTCTGTCGTGGCAAGCATCGATCGATGAGTACGGCCTGGCCGGCTTGCGAACAACGCGGATTCAACAGTACCGGCACTGATATAGCTGTCGAAAATACAGACAAACCGGCTCTCGCGCCGGTTTTTTTGTGTTCAAGGTGCGGGGTCGTGCTTCATTGACGTTTATGTAAGTGCAGCGCGACTGAGGGTGCGACGAACTACAGTCCGGGCTTCGTGAGAGTGATAGCAAACGGCCGCCCGTCTTAATGGATATAACTTAAGCCACCAGCGGTGTCTTCCATTTTGATCTTCGCGCGCATAAGCGCTCATTATGTAGGAGCGCTATCTTCAACTGCGGGAGAATGATGGCCGATATCCAGCCTTGTGCCCAGCAATGACGATTCGTCTGCAATTAATAGAGCAACTCAACGTGGAGCAATGTCAACGCGATGCCGAGTGCAAAGCAGAGTGGATAATTGCCAGCATTCCACGCTATAACCGAAGCATAATTCTATGAACACCAAGGGAAGCGTGACAACTTTGCGGCCAGGAATGCAGTGGGCCGACTGGCAGACGGCGTAGGTTAAAGTTCGTTTCAGCCGATCATGGCACTACGATTGTCGGTGCCGGTCTCGCGCATTTTCGTATCACGCGACTCGAGCAATTCCGCCTTCGCCAGCTCCGCTTCAGCTTCGCCAAGTATGGCTTCGGCAGCGCTTTTCTGTTGTGCGAGGTCAAATTGCGAATTTTTAAGATTGTCGCGTCGCAATCGCGCTGCCTTGGCGAAGGTCGGGTACGCGAAATGATTGATGTCGGTGATGCCGGCCTTCTTTTCCTCGGCGACGATCTGCACTTCAAGTTCGGTCGCCATCCTGTCGAATTCGGCGATCATCATGTCGAGTTGAAGAAGCTGGCGCCGCTTCTCCGTGACCTGGAACTGTTTCAGCCGAACAAGGTTTTCGCGTGACTTCATGTCTCGGTACTCCAACACAGTTACTCAGGCCTCGTGGCCGTACTCACATCAAACGCTGCCCAGCTACCGGATTTCGAACCTTATCGAAAACAAAATGCTAAGATTCTGGTCCGCCGGTAACCATTCGTTTACGGGCATTGTTAATCATACGCGTCAGGACTTAAGGCTCGGTAAAAATTCCTGACCCATTTTTCGGATACAACCGGTGGGGAAAGAAGTACCAACGCCTAATTTATCAGAGTGCCGTGTTAACGTCGGGTAAGCGAAATTCGCTACTAGATTCAATAAGGTGTCGCGAAAAGCTAAAAAATCTGATATCGCTTGTGTCGCGGAATTAGATTTTGTTAACCATTCGGTGGCAGCCTCCGGTTCAGGCAATCACTGCACCAGTCCCTAGATGCGATGGGCGGGCTGGGTGCAGAAAAGGGGAATGAAATGCGTGTTTTGCTGATTGAAGACGACAGTGCGACCGCACAAAGCATCGAGCTGATGCTGAAATCGGAAAGCTTCAACGTCTATACGACGGACCTTGGAGAAGAGGGCGTCGATCTCGGCAAGCTCTACGATTATGACATTATTCTGCTCGACCTGAATCTTCCCGATATGTCCGGCTATGAAGTGTTGCGTACGCTCAGGCTGTCCAAGGTCAAGACGCCGATTCTGATCCTCTCCGGCATGGCCGGGATCGAGGACAAAGTACGAGGCCTCGGTTTTGGCGCGGACGATTACATGACGAAGCCGTTCCATAAGGACGAACTCGTTGCCCGCATTCACGCGATCGTTCGCCGCTCGAAAGGCCATGCACAGTCTGTTATCACAACTGGTGACCTCATCGTGAATCTGGATGCCAAGACTGTAGAAGTCGGTGGTCAGCGCGTGCATCTGACCGGCAAAGAGTATCAGATGCTGGAGTTGCTTTCCTTGCGCAAAGGCACAACCCTCACCAAGGAAATGTTCCTCAACCATCTCTACGGTGGCATGGATGAGCCGGAACTGAAGATCATCGACGTCTTCATCTGCAAGCTGCGTAAGAAGCTTGACGCTGCATCAGGCGGGCAGAATTACATCGAGACAGTCTGGGGCCGCGGTTACGTATTGCGCGAGCCCGAAGAAATTCGCGAAAGCGCTTAGTCCCGGTGCTGTTCGGCATATGCGGGACGGCTGACTTGCCGCTGGCTAAGCTCTCGTCGCCTCGCGGTCACGCCGTTAGTGGCCAGAGCTAAGATTTCGAAAACTTTCAAGCAATTGCGACCGGTCAAAGGGTTTAAGTAAGTAACCCTGCGCTCCGGCGCGCTTGGCGCGCATAATAGCGCCGATGTCCACAGTTGTGAGGCAAATTGCGATACGAGGGACAGATCCCCCTTCGATCGCCCGCACCCGCCGAATGAATTCGGCTGCGTTGACATCTGCGAGGGCGCCGTCAACGATGACAATGTCAGGCATTTCGTGAGCGCAGAGGTTCAGTGCGTCTGTGCCTGTCGCGGCTTCAACCACCAACATATCAACGCCCAGAATTCTCTTGGCTACCTTGCGGATGACGCTCGAATTATCGACGAACAGGCACCGTTTCATTATAAGACCCCCTCTGACACTCATGCGGGAGCGCAGCCGATGGCCGATGATGCTCCTGTTAGTCACATCAGAGCAGGAAAATGGAAATATAGTGTTGTCAGTGAAGCTACGTCATCGCTTTTTTGCGGCAAAAAGGATTAAGCTGCGGTAAGTACGATTTCATCCGCAGTCGCGTGGATCGAAATCGTCATGGCTGCTTCGCGTGCCATTAAAAGCGTGTAGTAGGGTTGAACCGCATGGGCGTCGATGGCTTCTTCGGGCCTATTGCCTGAGTGCATCTCCAGAAATTTCGGCGGCACGCGGACCATTGGACCACTCGCCACGAGTGTGAATTTTGGGCTCGTCTCGACATCATCGAGCGTCACCGTGATCTTCCCGCCGCGGGGAATTGCACCGTTTGCGATGAGGATCAGGTTCAGCAGCAACTTGACCTTGTTCTTGGGAAGCAGCGCGCGGCCACCTGCCCAAACCAGTTCAGGTTTTTCGTTTTTCAGAAACCCGATGGCAACTGCCTCAGCGTCGCCGGTATCGATCAGCATCCCTGCAGAGCCTGCCGCACCGAATGCAATGCGGGCGAACTGCAATCTTGCAGATGCGTTTCGAGCGCTGATGCGAATAAGGTTCATGGCGTCTTCATCAGCACCTCCCTCATCCAGCAGTTCCAGCCCGTTGTTGATTGCGCCAACGGGTGAAATGATATCGTGGCACACACGGCTGCACAAAAGCGCAGCGAGGTCGGGTGCAGACAGGGTAAAGAGCTCAGCCATAAATTTGTCCTCGCAAAAATTGCAGCATTGCCGCGTTGGCAACCGCCCTGCCGCCTAGCGAATCATATCTGTTCGCACCTGCAAACTGGATACACAGCGTGTGCGCCAGCTTCAAGAAAAGCGTTATATATAATGCAGAAATGACCCCCCCAGAGCATTTCGAGCCAATTGTGCCCGCTGTCATTCCCTTTGGTCTGCCATCATAGTGGCGGAATTTAATGGTTGAAAAAGGATTGCGGCATAGCCTCGAATTGTACCGAATCAAGAAACCGCAAGAGTTTAGATCGGCAGAGGCATCAGCAGAACGTGCTCCCATACGGAGATTGGAACATGTATCCCAGATTCTACACCCGGAGCTTGATCCGGATATTCGCGGCGCTGGCTGCGGCGCTCATGGCTATGGTTTGTTTGTCATCTGCGAGCAGGGCCGACGGCTACACGGCACAGGAAATAGTCAATACCGGTCATTCTTTCTTTGGCGCTACCTCGGGTGGCTTGGCGACTGTGGTGGAAAAAGCTTTTTCCTCTTATGGGCTGCCAAACGGATATGTCTTGGGAGAAGAGGGTTCGGGCGCGCTGGTGGGTGGGCTCACCTATGGCGAGGGCAAGCTCTACACCAAGAATGCGGGTGACCATAACGTGTTTTGGCAAGGTCCATCGCTTGGGTGGGATTTTGGTGGTCAGGGGTCGCGAACCATGATCCTGGTTTATAATCTCGACGATACCAGCAATTTGTATCGGCGCTTCGTCGGCGTTTCCGGATCTGCGTATGTCGTGGCAGGGCTCGGATTTAACGTGCTTAAGAACGGGAATATGCTTCTGGTTCCAATCCGAACTGGTGTCGGCGCGCGGCTTGGTGTGAATATCGGCTATCTGAAACTGACACAGGGGCCGACCTGGAACCCGTTCTGAACGGTCATCTCGCTACTGAACTGCATCGACTTGACTCGAAAGGGTGTAGCGGGCGAAGCAACTTGTTGTTGATCGGGATAAGTCCTCGGAGCAGGTGATCGCAGGTGATCCAGTCGTTGCTTTTTTTCGTACTCGGCGCTTTGTGTGCGGGCTTTGTGGCGCTTGTCATCGTGCCGGTAGTGCTCGATCGCTCCGGCGCTCTGACGCGCAAGAAAATCATAGCGTCAATGCCATTGTCGTTGGACGAGATCCAGGCGCTAACGGATAAAGCGCGAGCAGAAGCGGCATTGTCAGTGCGGCGGCTTGAAATCACGGCAAAATCGCTGAAGGAAAAATCCAACGCTCAGATGGTAGAGGTCAGCCGGAGCCGTGAGGAAATCAAGCGGCTGGGCGTAGAGATGGCCACCAAGGTTCAATCGATCGGGAAACTGGAGGCACAAACTGCCGAGTTGAAGGCTGATCTTGACGAGCGTAGCGGCCAGGTAAGCCATCTATCTAGTCAACTTGGCGCGGCCGAAGATCTGATCGAGCAAAAAAATGAGGAACTGCACCATCTCGCCAAGGCGCATGAAGAGGTCAGTCTTATTTCGAGTGGGCGACAGATTGAGATTGCGGGCCGAGAGTCAGAAATCGAAAGAATGTCGACGGATAACTCACGCCTGCGCGCTGCCGTACGCGAGATTGAAGACAAACTGCGCATCTCTGACGATACGACTGAGCACCATTTATATGCACTGAAAACGCAGACCAAGCGGGTGGCCGACCTAGAGAAAAAGATTGAGAAGATGCTGTCAAAGCTGACGGATAGGGAAGAGAAGCTGGAGCGGCGCGAGCGGGAACTGGCTCAACTTAGGCAGGAACGTGCAAACGCCGTACCCTTCGCAGAAGCACCTGGCCGTTCGCGTGTCGCACTCGCTGGGTCGCCGGGCGAACTCGATGTCAACAGACAAGCGGCAGAGCGCGACCGCTTGGAGGTTCGACTTACGGCGTTGACCCGCGAGAATAAAAAATTGAGGGCTCAAAATGCTGCGGACGCAAGCCCCCCCCCGATCGCTTTTGGTGGTGCTGCGCTGCGCGAAGAGATCCATCAATTGGCTGCTCAAGTCGTGAAACTGGCTGCGAACCTTGACGACCCCAATTCGCCAATTAAAAAAACGCTGGCGACGCGGCCAGCTCTTCCCGGAAATGCCCCTGGCTCGACTCTCAGTCTTGCCGAGCGGGTGCGCGCGCTCCAGAAAGCTGCCTCGAGTACTTAAGGTCAGCAATCTGCGTGTCGCTCTGCTGAAAGTGGTGTAGCGCTATTGCTGAAGCAGCTGCCACGTTGAGGCTATCGAAGCCCGGCGCCATCTCAATGCGTGCGGTTTTCAATTGAGCCATCAACGTCGGTGGCAGGCCCTCACCTTCGGTGCCGAGATATAGGGCTGTTCGATTGCTGCGGCGGATGTCACGAATGTCTGTTGTGCCCGCAGGCGAAAGAGCAAACTGCTCGAACCCGAGATGTGTGAGCGTATTCATAATTTCAGAAGCAGTCCCACCGACGGCGAACGGCACTCTCAGAACTGCGCCAACCGATACCCGAATAGATTTCCGGTAGAGCGGGTCGCATGACGTTTCGTCGAGCAAGACCGCGTCTGCACCGAACGCTGCCGCGTTGCGGAAGATTGCGCCCATGTTGTCATGGTTAGAGATGCCAACGAGGACAACAATCAATGCTTCGGTTGCAAGAGCCTCCAAAACCTCTGAAACTCCATCGGCCACGCGTTTTCGACCGACGGCGAGAACTCCGCGATGTACGTGGAAACCAGTAATCTGGTCCATCACGTTAGCAGAAGCTGTGTAGACAGGAAGGTTGCTGGTGGACTGATACAGTGCCGCGCGGACGCCGTCGAGACGATTTTCAAGTATCAGAACTGATTCTACATCGAACCGTTTGGCAGAAAACAAAACGTTGAGAACGACTTTTCCCTCGGCAACAAATAGTCCATCCCTTCCAGTCAGATCGCGTTCCCGAATTTTATGGTATGCTGCAATCCGCGGATCGTTCGGATCGTCAATGTGACAAATCTGCATTGGACCAACGACTCTCAAATGGAACCAATGAAGTTTCAACTAAATGCAGTCAAGTGCCCGCAGCGGCAAGCGAAGGTAATGGTAGCTCTGTGGACTCTGATTCACCTGACTCTCCGTAGATGTCGTCGAGTGTAAGAAACAGACGGCGTACGGCGACGGATTTGCAGCTGTAGTAAATCATTTGCCGGTCGCGTCTTGTTTCGACCAAATTGCAACTGCGCAGTTTCGCGAGATGCTGGGAGAGAGCGGATTGGCTGAGCGACACTCGATCGGCGATGGCGCCTACCGAAAGTTCACCGTCCAATAAGTAGCTCACGATCAACAAACGTTTGCTGTTGCCAAGCAACGTCAAGAACTCAGCAGCCCTGTCGACATTTCGAACTAGCTTGGTGGAAATCATTGAATCCCCCGAGTTTTAGGGTTTATCCTGGCGCTAGGGGGCAATAGCGCAGGGAGAGAAATTGGCGACATATATTCACTAGCGTGAATACACCGCAACCTACCTGACTTTGCGTAAAGGGCAAGGGAGGGGGAGCATTATGCTTTCGAATTTGTGTACGAGAGAGGCGAGTGATCACGAAACCTGACATTGAAGAATCCGTTTAAAAACAGTTTCTTGGTTTGAATATCGATATGCCAAATGACTGCAAAGGGACTCGTCGACGTCCACAGAAAGTTGCCCGGAGGTTTTCAAATAAGGTGGCGGATCCTGCGTTGCGCTCGCGAATCAGCATATTCTCTCAGTTGCAATTGGTTGTAAAAAAATATCGTTCTGCGGATCTGTTAACTGGCTACGACGACTAATCGTGATCGGCGTTAGCCTGCAAGCTTCTCATGTCCGTGGAGCGCGAGTATAGATCAAATCCACCGAGTCAGAAGTGATGGACGCTTGCCCTATCTCGGAGCCATTCTGATCGCGCCATCTAGCCGGATGGTCTCGCCGTTCAGCATCTGGTTCTCGATGACATGGACGGCGAGGGCGCCATATTCGGATGGTTCACCCAACCGCGAAGGGAAGGGCACCGATGCGCCGAGGGAATCCTGCACCTCCTGCGGCATGCCCATCAGCATGGGAGTTTTGAAGATTCCGGGCGCGATGGTGACAACACGGATGCCTGAGCGAGCGAGGTCGCGCGCAACTGGCAGCGTCATTCCGACAATCCCGCCTTTAGACGAAGCGTAGGCAGCCTGACCGATCTGGCCGTCATAAGCGGCGACGCTCGCGGTGTTGATGATGACGCCGCGCTCTCCACTTTCCATCGGATCGAGGTTCTGGGTACGGTCGGCGACCAGCCTTATCATGTTGAATGTGCCGATCAGATTGACCTCGACTACCTTGCGGTATGCGTCGAGGGGGTGCGGCCCGTCCTTGCTCAATGTCTTGATGCCGATCGCAATGCCGGCACAGTTGACCAGGATGCGTGGTTCGCCGAGGCGCTTTGCAACATCGGCAACTGCAGCCTCTCCGCTCTGCGCGGATGAAACGTCGCATTTTACAGCGATACCGCCGATGTCAGCAGCGACCGCTTCTGCGCGATCCATGCCGATGTCGAGAATAGCAACCCTGGCGCCTTTCGCAGCAAGTGCCCGCGCTGTTGCTTCGCCCAGGCCTGAGCCGCCGCCGGTTACAATTGCGATGTGTCCAGACGGGTTCATAAGGTCGTTCTCCGTATTGCCGTGGTGGTATCTGTTCGTTGACGTGAATCGCGTTAGCGCATGGATGCCGGAGATGGAAGATGGCAAAGGCAGGCAGCCGAGGTCTATTCGATCGCTTGGCGTCCTGCGCACGCCACCTCAGCGACGGAGCACCGCGCTCAGGACGTCGCGCACACCTATCGAGCCCATGAAGCGGGATTGTTCATCAAAGATCGCAACGGGGGCCGTCTGGGATCGGTGCATGGCTAGCATCACCGTCTTGAGTGGTGTTCCGGGTTTAGCCCAGAACACGATGGGCTCGTCTCGCGGGGTGTCGACGTCGTCACAGGAGGTCCAGACTGCTGGTCTTTCGTTGCGCTCAGCAGCAATCACAAGATTATTCTTGTCTATCTTGAAGCGCGTAGTGTTGCGCCGGTCCAGCCATAGCCAGCCACCCCGTCCAGCGCCCTCCAGATCGCGGCGATCGCGCATGACGTTCCACGCGGTGAGAACCGAGAGCGGGTTCACGTTGGCGATGAAATCACGCACGTAATCGTTGGCCGGACGCAGAACGATGTCTTCTGGCGCGCCTGTCTGGACGATGTGGCCGCCTTCCATGATGGTAATATGGCTGCCTATCTTCAGGGCTTCTTCGAGGTCGTGGCTGACAAAGACAATGGTTTTCTTCAACTGCTCCTGCAGTTGCAGCAACTCGTCCTGAAGTTTTGTTCGGATCAGCGGATCGAGGGCGGAAAACGGCTCGTCCATCAAAAGGATCGGCGCTTCCGTGGCGAAAGCGCGGGCAAGGCCGACACGCTGCTGCATGCCGCCGGAGAGCTCATGGGCGTATTTTTTCGCCCACTGTCCCAGGTTCACGAGTTCGAGTTGCCGGGCGACGCGCTCGCGACGCTCCCGTTCAGGGACCCCGGAGAGTTCAAGACCAAGGCCGACATTTTCCTCGACCGTTCGCCAGGGTAAAAGGCCGAACTGCTGGAACACCATGGCGACGCATTCGCGGCGGATTTTTCGCAGCTCCTGCTCGCTGCACGAGACAACATCGGCGGACCATTCGCCGTCGTTTACAATCACCTCACCACGCGTCACCTTGTTGAGGCCGTTCACGGCACGAAGCAGCGTGGATTTTCCCGAACCGGAGAGGCCCATCAAGACAGAGATCTCGCCGTGATTTACCGCCAGACTGGCGCCGGCACAGCCGAGCACGTTGCCGGTCTTGGAAAGAATTTCTGAACGGTCCGCACCAGCGTCGACCATGGCCAGTGCTTCTGTCGGGTCATCACCGAAGATGATGTCGACATTCTTGAAATCGACGGCGATGCTCATTTCTTTTCTCCGACGCCGATGCGCGTCATGCGGTCGAGCACGATTGCCAGGATGACGATGGCGAGGCCAGCTTCAAGACCGAGATCGATGCGGCGTGAGCCAAGTGCCCGATTGATTTCCGTGCCGAGGCCGCCAGCGCCGATCAGCGCGGCAAACACGACCATGGAGAGGGACAGCATTATGGACTGCGTGAGGCCCGCCATGATGGTGGGTAGGGCCGCGGGCAATTCGATCTTCCACAAAAGCTGTCTTTTGGTGGCACCGAACGCTTCACCCGCTTCGATGATGGATGTGGGTACGGACGTTACACCCAGATGGGTAAGGCGCACGGCAGTCGGGATAACGAAAATGATGGTGACGATGAGGCCAGGCGCATTGCCGAGGCCAAACAGCGTCAGGACCGGGATGAGGTAGACGAAGGTAGGTAGTGTCTGCATCAAATCGAGTACCGGCAGCATCACTTTGTAGATTCGTTCATTGTGAGCCGCCCAAATACCGAGCGGCACCCCAATCGCCATGGATGCGCTGGCAGCAGCTACGACCAGCACAAGCGTCTCCACCGTCTGTTTCCATAGGCCCTGATTGAGAATGAACAGCAGGCCTAGCGCCACACCAATGGCCAACCCTTTCGACTTCTGCAGATACCAAGCGAACAGTGCCAGCAGCAAGATCAGCACCACAGGTGGAAGCACCAGAAGGCCATCGACAGTCCCATCTAAAAAGACATTGAGTCCACCGGAAATACCGCGGAAAAACGCGTTGAAATTATCGGTAAGGAATTCAAAGAACGCCTTGCCCCAGGCGCCGACAGGAATCTTCCAGGAGGCAAAAAAAGCCGAAAAAGGATCCATGTTCCCTCAATCTTAAGGGGCGGCTGGCTGCCGCCCCGTTTGCTCAACTATCCGGGAAAAGCCAAACCTCAACCGGCGAGCGCTGCCTTTACTGCGGCGGCAGCATCGCCACCGTCGAAAGTGGTAACGCCGTCCAGCCAGGGCGTGACCGCATCCGGGTTCTTCTTGAGCCAGTCCGAAGCCACTGTATCTGCGTTGCCGCCTTTGAGGATGGCGTCCATCATCTCATTTTCCATCGACAGCGTGAATTTGAGGTTTGAGATGAATTTTCCTGCATTAGGGCATTCAGCCACATAACCCTTGCGGACATTGGTGTGTACGGTCGCAGCCCCAAAACCGGAATCGCCCATTCCATCGAGATACACGATCTTCATCTCACCCATCACCGGGTGCGGCGTCCATCCGAGAAAGGCAACCCATTCGTTGGATTTCATCATCTGCTCGGCTTGCGTCAGCATGCCGGCCTCGGACGATTCTACTAGCTGAAAGCCTTCTAGCTTGTTTTCAGGTTTCGAAATCATGTCGAGGATGATGCGGTTGCCGTCGTTGCCAGCCTCGATGCCATAGATCTTCCCGTTGAACTTGTCTTTGAACTTCCCAAGGTCGCTCAGCGATTTGACGCCGCCCTCAGCAACGTAGGTCGGGACGACCAGGCCATAGCCAGCGCCTTCAAGGTTCTGGCTGACTGTCTCAACAGAGCCATCAGCGGTGTATTCCTTGATATCATTGGTCATCGACGGCATCCAGTTGCCCAAGAATACGTCCAGGTCCTTGTTCTTCAGCGATGCATAGGTGACCGGGACGGACAGTTGGATCACGTCTGGCTGATAGCCGAGTGCAGTCAACAGAACAGACGCTACTCCGGTGGTAGCCTGGATGTCCGTCCAGCCTACGTCGGAGAGCCGGACTTTCCTGCAACTGTCGGCATCGCCCGCAAAGGCCACACCGGAAGAAAGAACGACGGTGAGTCCAAGTGCTCCCGCGATTGTTTTTAGTGGTGACATTGTATCTGCTCCCATTTGGAATTCTTGTTTGGCTCAGCACTGCTGTTTACGGCGCCGGATTTGTTCAAGCCAAACATCATTCTGTTGCGTATTCAAGCGCCATGACCTTTCTGGACGCGTCGAAACGTGGTTTCGGAACGACAAGCCGCTCTTTTCGGTGGATGTGATGCGCAATGGGACTCCCCGGCTGACAAGGGTTTGAGTAAGACAGGCGCCATGGCGAAGCTCTATTTCCACTATGCGACAATGAATGCCGGCAAAACCACCATGCTTTTGCAAGCTTCCTACAATTACCGCGAGCGCGGCATGGCGACCATGCTGTTAGTGGCTGGCCATTATCGCAAAACGAACGATACCGGCGCGATCACGTCGCGTATCGGGCTGGAAGCGGATGCGGAGCTGTTTCGCGAGGGCGATGACCTCTTCGCACGCATTGGCGAGCATCATTGCCATACCCATCTGCATTGCGTGTTCGTAGACGAGGCGCAGTTTTTGGAAGAAGAGCAGGTGTGGCAGCTGGCACGCGTGGCCGACCGACTGGGAATTCCTGTCATGTGCTATGGGCTGCGAACCGACTTTCGTGGCAAACTGTTTCCCGGATCGCAGGCTCTGCTTGCTGTTGCCGACGAGTTGCGCGAGGTACGCACTATTTGCAGGTGTGGTCGCAAGGCCACTATGGTGGTGAGGCTTGGCCCCGATGGCAAGGTCGCGCGCCATGGCGCGCAAGTTGCCATCGGCAAGGATGTATATGTTTCGCTCTGCCGCCGGCATTGGGAAGAAGAAATGGGCCGCCAGAAATCTGACGACATGATCGGGTTTGGTGGCCAGAACAGGGAAACACCATGAGCGATTTCAGAACGCGATTTCTCAATGCAGATCTTGATCTCGCGGGAAAGCAGAAGCTTGACGGACTTGTCGAGGCACTTACATCGCTGGGCTTTTATACGCTCGATGATGATGATTCTGACGATGCGAGCGCCGAAAGCGAATTGTTCGAAGCACGCTTTGAACTTGACGATGACAGCGTGGATTTTGACGATCCTGCCGCAGTGGTGGATGCCATTGTGACACGGATCGAAAAGCTTTCAGGGGATGCACTGGCTCAGTGGAAGGGGCTGGAGTTGGCAACAATCGACAATGGGTTTGAAGTTATCAGTGGCGATGAAGGGCGCACATTTACGTTTGCGCCTGCACTCGTTGCACGCTGCGCAGCCCTTGGCCTAACACTTGCTGTTACGATTTATAGCGGTGACGGCGAAGATGGTTTGGACGAAGACGAAATTGACGATGGCGGAGAAGACAAGCTGAACTGAGCGAACTTCCCTTCGTCACAGGCTCCCCCTATATTCGCCTGACTTGACGCCACCCTCTAGGAGAGACGCATGGCCACGCTGCAGAATTTCGACACTGAGATTGCCCAGACAGAAGCTGTTGTAAAAGACATGCGGACGAAGATGGAGCAATCGAGCAGCGTGCTGGACAAGCTCGCCAGGACGGACCAGACGATTGGTCAGGCGGATTTTGATGTGGAGAACGCCCGCATCCAGGACGTTCTCACACAGCAGAAGGTGATGGAAACCAACATTGCTGATCTTATCATCGGGCTCGAGGACGCGACAAATGTGTTCGGGTCCGAATTTGAGAGCATGAAGAGCTATTCGGGCTGGGAAAAGTTTGTCGGCATATTCTCCCAGCAGCGCAAGCAACGCATGCGCAGCGAGCGGGTGCGCAACATGTCGCTTGCGGGCAATTTGCAGGAGCTTTTGTCCAAATCGGATAAGATTACCGGAATTTTGACCAACCAGAAGCAAGTTTTGGAAGCTCGTTATCAAACATCGGAAGCTAGCCTGACGAAGGTGATTGAACGGCGCAAGGCCGCGATGGAAAAGCTCGAAACGACGCAAAAGCGCATTGAAGAGCTTAACCCGGCGCTTCTCGACATAGAGAACCGCATTTCAGCTTCAACCAATCAGAAGGATCGCGCACAGCTGGAAGGCGAGCGCTCCAAGCTGGCGACAGATTACAATGAGGCGCAGGCCAAGGAGCAGGAACTGTTGGCCGAGAGCCAGACGCTGGAGCGCTATACGTCGATGTTCCAGACATTCGTGGATTCCCTCAACAACCAGATCGCAGCGCAGAATACCCTCATCAACAAGCTGACCATCGACACGGAGCAGCGCATCGTTCTCTACAAGGCGCTTGAAGATTCACTGAAGACGGCAGCGCAGCAGGATGTTGCCCATAAGATCAACACGCTGGGCAGCCAGGTGGACAACACGGCCGAGGAAACGATGGCCGGTATTGGTGCTGCCGCGCAGCGTCATATTGGAGATCTTCTGGAACAGCATGAGAAGAACATGGTGACGACGGCGGATATTCAACGGCGCAAGAAGCTTGCTGATGATGCCTTTGCCCGGCGATTTGACGATGTGATGAAGAAGCACAACGCCGCCGCCTATGTGAAGCAGTAATTTCGCCCAGCATGACACCCGAATCTGACGCTGCCACACGCTATTTCGACGCTATCTCAGCTGCGTTGAAGGGGCTGGACATCTATATGCGCGACGAGCGTTCAACGCTCTATCGCCATGATCTCGTGGCGAAGGTGGTGGCTGAATATATAGCGCAATTGGAGAAATCGTTCTCCTCCTGGCGCAACCGTCTGGCGTTCATGGCGACGTTCAAGATCTCACGGGCGGAGAGCGGATTTCCGGTTTTCCAGAATGTTCTGGAACTGGAAAACGACCGGCGACAGGCCAAGCAGCGGCTGGCCAGCCTACCCGAGCCAGACACATTGCGTGCAGAAATGGCCGATTTCATTTTGCGGCATAAGGAATTTCCAGCAAGCCTCCAGCAATCCATGGCTGAGCGGCTCTATCTGGAAGACATCAAGGATGGGGAAACCTTCGGCTCCTTTTCGCTGGCACAGACGGTGAAGGTTTCAGTCAATCCCAAGACCATGCGGCCATATTATCTGGTGCATTGGGCAAGCTATGATGGCAGCGCGAACCTGCCGCTGATTTATATGGCGACGGTGGAAGATTCTTCCGAAGGCATGATCCGCCAATTGGTTGGGGCGAATGGTCGGCTGAATGAGAAGGTGAATATTCCGCTGCCGGTGGAGGGGTTGCTCAATCCCGAGCTTGCGCATCGGTTCGATGATTTTACCGAGAAGAGCTCTGCCTATACGCTGTCACCAGCGACGATTGCCGGAAATCTCGACAAGGACTTTGCGGAGCTGCACCCCAAGCAATTGCGGCGCGTTGTTCTTGGCCCGTTTTATTCAGCGGGTATAACAGAGCATAATTCGACGGTTTCGGAAGTGCTGGCCAAGGTTCGCAAGCCTGAAAATGCATGGCTTCTTACCTGGACCGTACAGGAGGTTTATTCCAAATCCGAAAAGCCTGGCCGTAAGGGGCTATGGTCCAGCGAGCCTGCATCCGAGGAATTCTTTATCAATACGGACGATCTGGAAGCCGCCAGGCAGGGCGTTTCTGCTTTCGAGAAGCATGCACTTATCCCGCATGAAGCCTATCAGGTCCTTTATGCTGCCGGTGAAGCGCAGAAGATATTCAAGGATTACGAGGTTCACATTCTGTCCAATGGGCAGGTGATTTCAGATGTCTGAGGCAGGTTCGGCAAAGGACCTCTCAGGTTTGCCAATCATTTTGCGGGGCACATGACATGGACGCAGGTCTGACCACGATTGCCGAAGCCGATATTGAGAAGCACCGCGCTACTGCGCAATTGATGATCACACGCTTCGTGGTGATGGAGGATGCCTCGGCGAAATCCGGCACGGCGCTTGCCGGCACAGGACGGCGGTTTGTCTCGACCGTTTCAACGAGCGCGTTGCGTAATACGCGTGAAGTGGAACTGGTGAAAACGGTTGCAGGCATCAGGCCTGACGACCAGTTGATGTCGATTGGCCAGCATAGTGTGCTCTACCGTGCTCGCCGAGGCATTGCGGTGGCGCTGGCGGTGGCTGGTGTGTTTGCTGAAAGCACGGATCTGGAAGCGTTGCAGGCAAGGAACTCGCGGGCGCCGCTTGAGGGGGAGGATGCGAGCCATTTCAAGAAGCTTCTCTCAGCCTCAGCCTATGTTGCAGCCTTCAGCCTCGCCAGCTATCTGCTTCAGCTGATCGACAGCGATGGTGACGCGCCGAATGATATTGGCGCCCCGGAGTTCCTGTTCGACAGCCCACAGGATGCCTTAAAGAGCCTGATTGCGGGTCTCGACCGCGCCATTGCAGGGGTCAAGGATGAGGCTGATCTGGCAAGGCGTGCGCGCGCGTTTGCGCGAACCGCGATTGATGGACTTCTAGCGCGCAGGGGTCGCTTTGACGGGCTTGGCGCATTCGATAATGCGCATATCCGCATTGATGCCGACGATTTCACGCTGGATGGTTTCGACATTGCGCCGGGCAAGCGCTCAAAACCGTTGGTGATGACGTTCAAGAAACCGGAGGAAGTGGTTGGCAACCACATTGCCAAATACCAGTCGGTCAAACTTGCCAAAATGCTTGTCGCTTATGATTTCGACCGGGAGCTGAACCCGTTTGTTGAGCTTGGCGGATTCCTGTTCACATTTATCGGTGATGGCGCGCCGGGCACAGGCAAGACGACGCTGATCCAGATGATAGCTGGCCTTGTCAATAATTATGCGCAGGTGGGCGGCTATCCGTTTTTCTATGAGAATTTCGGCGTTGACCAGATCTCGTCCTATCAGGGCAAGTCCGGCCAGAACTGCCGTCAGTTCATCACCAATGTGTTGAACCCGCGCGTCATTGGCTTTGGCACGATTGATGATATCGACCAAGTTGCGGCCAAACGCTCGGATGACCGCGCTTCGGCTGGGCAGCAGGAAATTACCGGTGTTTTGATGGATGCGTTTGCAGGCGCTTCGACGGTGGTGCGCGGCAATTGCTCATTCGGCATGTTTTCCAACTATCCGGAGAATGTGGATGATGCGCTGCGCCAGCGAGCCAGTGCGCGTTGGTTGGTGGACGGGCCACAGACGCGAGATGATTATATTGATATTTTCGTTCTGCTAGCCGGCAAGAACCATAAAATTGATCTGGGCAAGCATGATCTCTATGCCGCGCAGGAAATCCAGCGGGCGGTGAACGAGGCCTATGATACCCATGCGAAGCCGCAGGAAGAGGGGCTCGTGCGCGTTCATGAGCGCTTCCTGAAGGAGCAGGGCCAACCAAAGACGATGGCGGATATTGGCACCTATCTGCACATGATCAAGGAAGCCGAACCGCGCTTTACGGGCCGTGCTATCAAGAATGTTACGGATGCAATCAAGATGCGGGCGATGGATATCGAGCTGCCAGACGATTGGTTCGAAGCGCCAGAGCATTTTCTGCATAAGGACTACGATACCAAGAAGGCGATGATCGAGGAACTGCGCGGGCCCTTCAACATGGACATGGTGATGCAGGAGGTGAACCGCTACGCCGATTCTGAATTCCGCTATGCCGACAAGTCTGACGATGCCGCCGTGGAAAAGCTTTTGCGCGATACGCGGCTGCGCGAACGTGCGGCGCGCGAAATGGCGGAGTTGCAGAAAAAAGGTCTATGGAATGCTTGAGGTTGTGCGCCATGATACCGACCAGTGGGGAGGGGGATAATGAACCTCTTGCGCGACAATGACCTCATTTATGGCCGCTTGCAGCAGGTGGATGAGCCGCATCTGATTGCGCGCTACAACAAGGCGCTCGTGGCTTTTGGGTTGAAGCCAACCGAGCTTGAGAGTTTCGAGATCGACCGAACGGGTTTCTCGCCACAGGTGGCGGAGGAGTTGGGGGATTTGCTTTATCTCGACCCCAATGAAATCAACCGGCGCTTCATCATTCTGACACCCTCTCAGGCTGGATTGCCTGTGGTGCATACGGCGTTCTCAAACACGTCGCAGCTTCTCTACGAGTTCATGACGAAGAACAGCCGCGCAATCGACGCGCTGACGATCAAGGATGTCATCTATGGCGAGATCGAGGATTCGGTCTCAAAGGTTGAAGACATTGAGGATTTGCTGTCGATCAACCAGGTTGAGTTCAAGGTTTTGTCTGCCGAGGATGTGCTGGGCAAAGCATCCGAGCTTGCCACCCTTATTGACCGGCTGAAGCAAGAGCCTGACGCCTGGCGCGACAATGGGATGCTTGAACGCATGGTCGAACTGGCCAAGGTGACCGGCGATATTCGCGAGAATGCTCTGGTGCCGGATCATGTGATCTTCCGGCATAATGCTTTCTGGACCAGCCATTTTGGCGGGCTTTACGTATTCATTGATCCGGGCATGACGACGGTGATCAGTGATCCATCGGCGCCGGGATTCCGCCGTTCACGGCCATGGCAGGTGAGTTATCTGTCGATCAATGACACGGAGCTTGTTTTCCGGTTCCTGGCTGAGACAGGGCGCATTGAACTGCCGCGCGCTTCGTGGGTGGAGAGTTCTGGCTATCTTGAACACCGAGCGGAAATGGTCATCAGGTCGCTCATCCATCAGAGCGAACCGCAGCGCAACATTGCGCGCGCCGACAAGGTTTGGCTGCAAACATGGATCCACGCGCATGCTGACATCATCAACAGTGACGGAGCGTTTCCGTTCCTCAACGCAGCCAAGCGCGAGATAGCGCAGCTCGGACAGATCAAGCTGGATGACGTGGAGCCCGGAAAGCGGTTTCTTGTCGTGCGCGCCGCGCCGGCGCATCCCGACGCATGGCTGACAAACCGCCTGATCTCGGAATTTGTGCCGACCGACTTCGTCTCGACATACGTTTTTAACAAGCAAGGTTTCTACAAGAACTATGAAAGCTACAATGAGTCCCAGAGGGCTGCGGTTGTGGAGCTTCTAAAAACAACATATTTGAAGGAAAAGGAGGCGTTTCGAATGCGTCTCTACGGTTTGTCCGACTAGTGCAGGGTTTAGTTGATTTGAGTCTGCAGCCTGCTCGAGGTCCTTGTTTTCACAATCTTTTCCAAAAAGTCCGCACCTTTTTGGGATCGCTCTTCAGGATGATGCACCATGCTTGACCCGATCGTGAATTTCTTCGTGCGCGTCTTCCAGTGGATCGGGCGTGGTATCGGTCTGTTGGTCGGCGTGATCTTATGGCCGTTCCTTTGGGTCGGACGCTGGTATGCCGGCAAAGGCTGGATTTTGCGGGCAATTGTCGGCGCACTCATCTTCGCGTTCGTGGCATTCTATGCCTATTTCATCTGGCAGACGCAGCATTGGGCCAATTTCAACCCCGATTATTCGGTGGAGCGCGCTAAGGAAAAAGTGCTAGCGGGTGAACCTGTTCCTGCCGGCACGGGCGATGCTTCGGCTAGCGCCACCGGTGGGGCGACGTCGCCCGCCACGAATGTCTGTAACCGTTCGGAAATCGTGGATGTGACGGCGGATCTCATCGACTTCAATGTCAATCAGAACGCCTGGATACCCTCCATGCTGGCGTCGAAGCTCGGCTTCTTTGGCATCGCGTGGAACCATACGCCGTTTCTGGACAACAAGGCCGCGTTCCAGCTTGGCATCAATCAGGTTCTGCGCCGGACGACCACCGAGCTGGTTGATACGCTAGGGCGCGCACGCGGAACCTCGCAGATTGACCAGAATCTGCAGGAGGCGCGCACCGGCCTAGCCTGGGACGAGAACGCCTGGTATATCGGCTGGCGCGGTCCTACGCGCCCCACCCCGAGTGTTTATCGTGAGGCTGAACGTAAGCTTCGCGCTTTCAATACCAGCCTGGAAAAGTGCCAGTCGACCTTCGACGCACGCGCCGACAATCTCATGCAGTTCCTCGACCGTATTTCCGGCGACATGGGTTCAACTTCCGACATCCTACGGGCACGCATGGAAGCTTCTAACGCCGGATGGTTTGATTTGAGGGCTGACGACCGGTTCTGGTTCGCCTACGGTCAGCTGTATGCCTATTACGGTATTCTAAGAGGAACGCGGGCGGATTTCTCAGCGATTATTCAGGAACGCAACCTAACCACCTTGTGGACGCGTATGGAAGAACAGCTGAGAACCGCACTCAACATGCAGCCGGGGCTTATTTCCAACGGGAATGAATCCAGCGCACTGTTTCCGTCGCATCTGGCCAATATGGGCTTCCACTTGCTACGCGCCCGCTCGCAGGCAATTGAAATTCGCTCGGTGCTTGATCGTTAGAACGAATTCGAGTTGGCAGGCGCTATTGCGGGACCTGTCGCATTCGGTGCATTCCGCGGCTGTTTTGAGACGGCGGAGCGGGATGGAGACTGGCTTGTATGCCAGCAACCGGGCGCGGCGTTTGCTTTAGCCTAACACCAAGGGGAGTAGCCGTTATGGCCGACGTAAAAAGCGACATCGAGATCGCGCGAGCCGCCAAGAAAAAACCAATTCAGGAGATCGGCGCCAAGCTTGGCATCCCGGTCGAGCATCTTCTGCCCTACGGCCATGACAAGGCTAAGGTTTCTGCTGAGTTCATCAAGTCGATGAAAGGCAAGAAGGACGGCAAGCTGATCCTTGTAACCGCGATCAACCCGACGCCGGCTGGTGAGGGTAAGACCACAACGACAGTGGGCCTTGGCGACGGGCTGAACCGGATCGGCAAGAAGGCGATGATCTGTATCCGCGAGGCGTCTCTCGGCCCGAACTTCGGCGTCAAGGGTGGCGCTGCCGGTGGTGGCTATGCTCAGGTGGTGCCTATGGAGGATATGAATCTCCATTTCACCGGCGACTTCCACGCTATCACGACCGCGCATAACCTGCTTTCAGCCTTGATCGATAATCACATCTACTGGGGTAACGAGTTGGGCATCGACACCCGTCGCGTTGTCTGGCGCCGTGTCATGGACATGAACGACCGGGCGCTGCGGGAGATCATCTGTTCTCTCGGTGGAGTGCCAAACGGGTTTCCGCGCGAGGCGGGTTTTGACATCACTGTCGCCTCAGAGGTGATGGCAATCCTTTGCCTTTCAACCGACCTCAAAGATCTTGAGAAGCGGCTTGGAGATATCATTGTTGCCTATCGGCGCGACAAAAGCCCGGTTTATGCCCGCGATCTGAAAGCCGATGGGGCGATGGCAGTACTGCTTAAGGACGCCATGCAGCCAAATCTGGTACAGACGCTGGAAAACAACCCGGCCTTTGTGCACGGCGGGCCCTTTGCCAACATCGCGCATGGCTGCAACTCGGTGGTTGCGACCACCACGGCGCTGAAACTGGCTGATTATGTGGTGACGGAGGCCGGCTTTGGCGCGGATCTTGGCGCCGAAAAATTCTTCGACATCAAATGCCGCAAGGCAGGACTGAAACCTGCTGCTGCCGTCATTGTGGCGACGGTGCGGGCCATGAAAATGAATGGCGGCGTGAAAAAAGAGGACCTTGGCGCCGAGAATGTCGAAGCGGTGAAGAAGGGCTGCCTAAACCTTGGCCGCCATATCGAAAACGTCAAACAGTTCGGCGTTCCAGCCATCGTGGCGATTAATCATTTCACCACTGACACGGATGCCGAAATTCAGGCGATGAAGGATTTTGTCGCGTCACTCGGCGCCGACGCTATCTTGTGCAAGCACTGGGCAAAGGGCTCGGAAGGTATTGAGGAACTGGCGCGCAAGGTTGTAGAAGTTGCCGAGTCGGATGCCTCGCAGTTTGCGCCGCTTTATCCGGACGAGATGAAGCTGTTCGACAAGATAAACACCGTGGTTCAACGCATCTATCGCGGTTCCGAGGCCATTGCCGACAAGAGCGTGCGCGATCAGCTGCACCAATGGGAAGCGGCGGGCTACGGGCATCTGCCTGTATGCATGGCGAAGACGCAGTATTCCTTCTCCACCGACCCTAACCTGCGTGGCGCGCCAACCGGGCACACCGTACCGGTGCGTGAAGTGCGCCTTTCAGCAGGTGCTGGCTTCGTGGTGGTGATCTGCGGCGAGGTGATGACCATGCCTGGCCTGCCCAGGGTGCCTTCGTCGGAGAAGATATTCCTGAACGATCAGGGCTATATCGAGGGGTTGTTCTAACGGCTGACGACCGCCCGCGTGATTGGACGCGGGCGGGACACCGCCCTAAAATAGGGTGATGGCAGCAGCAGGCGGAGCGGACATGATCTCGAAATGGCAATGGCTGCTGTCGCTCGTTACGCGGCGGCTGTGGTTCAGGGCTACCTTGATCTCGCTTTTAGCTGTGGGGGCGGCACTTTTGTCGCTGCTCATCTCGCCCTACCTTCCATTTGGCCTTTCCGCCAAAATTGGCGCTGATGCGGTGGACCGAATACTCGATATCATCGCCACAAGCATGCTGGCTGTGACCACGTTTTCGCTGTCGACGATGGTTGCCGCCTATTCGGCTGCCACGTCAAACGTGACGCCGCGCGCGACCAAGCTTTTGATCGAGGATTCCACCACGCAGAACGTGCTGGCGACTTTTGTCGGGTCTTTTCTCTACAGCCTTGTGGCGATCATCACGCTTTCCATGGGCGCCTATGGCGAACGCGGTCGGGTGGTTCTGTTCGTGGTCACCGTCCTTGTCATTTTCCTAATCGTGGCAACGCTGCTGCGATGGATCGATTATTTGCAACGGCTGGGCCGTGTCGGCGAAACCACCGATGTGGTGGAAGATGCCACGGTGCGGGCCATGCGGGCGCGGCGCAAGAAGCCGTATCTGGGAGGTCAGTTGCTGGCCGACCCCGTAATCGGAATTCCGGAAGGATGCCATCCGGTTTTTGCGCAACGGATAGGCTATGTGCAGCATATCGATACAGCTGCTATCGCGCATGCGGCCCGGTCTAATGGTGGGCGGGTGTACCTGTCGGTGCTGCCGGGAACATTTGTCGACCTGAAACGGCCGCTTGCCTGGTGTTCAAGTCTTGATCCGGCGGAGGATTTGACCGATATCCGCGATGCCTTCACCATCGCGACCGAGCGTACCTTCGACCAGGATCCACGCTTTGGCATGTCGGTGCTGGCTGAGATCGCCTCTCGCGCACTGTCGCCGGCGATCAACGATCCTGGTACGGCCATTGACGTAATCGGGCGCGCGGTACGGGTGCTTTCCGTATGGAGCGAGGAGACAGAGGAGAGCAAGGCGCAATATCCGAACATCTGGGTCCCGCAGATTACGCCCGCTGAACTTTTCAACGACATCTTTGTGCCGATTGCGCGCGACGGCCAGCATATGGTGGAGGTGCAGGTGCGGCTTCAGAAGGCATTTGCGGCGCTGGCCCGTTCTGCTGACCCCACTTATGTTGGCGAGGCGATGCGCCATTCGGCCGACGCACTGGCGCGCGCAGAGGCGGCGATGGCGTTTGGTCCTGATATTGCGCGGGTTCGGGACGCGTCGTCGCTGGTGGGGGTGACGGTGTAGGGCGCGGCGGTGCGGATGGGCAGATGACAACCTGTCGGGCGAGTGTTTGAAATCCGGTTGCGCGCAGTCCCGTTCGTCGCTATTGAATTCGGAATGATCTCGATTTCAACCAGCAATAAGTGGTGGTGGGCCAGCTAACAGCGGCCTTCGAAAGCGCATGCGCGTGGAATTTCAGAATGGCCGCAACGGATTTCCGGGCGGCCTTTTTCTTTAAGCTGGCTTTCCGGGTCCGTAATGGAAACAGATGGAGACGGACATGACAGTCGAACTTCTTGAGAATGGTGCAGAACGGTTCGTCACCGCCGGGGGTGTGGCGATAACCCGACAGCGCCATGAGACGCCGTACGATAAGGCGATCGAGACCTACATAGATGGACTGAACAGCCGGCGCGGGGCGGTTTTCTCTTCAAATTACGAGTATCCGGGCCGATACACGCGTTGGGATACAGCCATCATTGATCCGCCTCTGGTTATCAGTGCGCGCGGACGAGTGATGAAGATCGAAGCGCTCAACCTGCGCGGCGCAGCGATGCTGCCTTTCATAGGCAATGCGCTGCGGCCGATGCAGGAACTTACAATCACCCATGAGCAGCCGTGTTTGATTGGGCTCACTATTGCCGAGCCGGGACGCGTGTTCACTGAGGAGGAGCGTAGCCGCGTGCCTTCGGTGTTTACGGTTCTTCGAGCGATTACCGCACTTTTCAAGACAGCCAATGATGCTAATCTCGGCCTCTACGGCGCTTTTGGTTACGACCTTGCCTTTCAGTTCGATCCGTTAAACTTCAAACTTGAGCGCAAGGAGAGTCAACGCGACCTGGTGCTTTTCCTGCCGGACGAAATCCTTGTCGTCGACCATTATTCAGCGATGGCATGGCACGACCGCTATGAATTTGCGGGCGACGGGTTTTCCACCGAGGGACTGCTTCGCGACGCAACAGAAGAACCGTTCAAGCTTGCCGACCAGATCCCGCCGCGCAGCGACCACCAGCCCAGTGAATATGCAAAGCTGGTGGACAAGGCGAAGCTCAGCTTCCAGCGCGGTGATCTGTTCGAAGTCGTCCCCGGCCAGATGTTCCAAGAGCGTTGTGATAGCCTGCCGTCAGATATCTGCCGCCGGCTGAAGACGATTAACCCATCACCGTATTCTTTCTTTATCAATCTCGGGGAAGGCGAATATCTTATCGGCGCCTCGCCAGAAATGTTTGTACGGGTCAATGGAAGGCGTGTGGAAACCTGCCCAATTTCGGGAACGATCAAACGCGGCGACGATGCCATCTCCGACAGTGAGCAGATTCTCAAGCTGCTCAACTCGAAGAAGGACGAATCCGAGCTGACCATGTGCTCGGATGTCGACCGAAACGACAAGAGCCGGGTCTGCGAGCCGGGTTCTGTTCGGGTTATCGGGCGTCGGCAGATCGAGATGTATTCGCGGCTCATCCATACCGTGGACCACATCGAAGGGCGACTACGCGAAGACATGGATGCGTTCGACGCGTTTCTCTCGCATGCTTGGGCGGTCACGGTGACCGGTGCGCCAAAACTCTGGGCTATGCGGTTTATTGAAGAGAACGAAAAGAGCCCACGCGCATGGTATGGCGGAGCCATCGGCATGGTGCATTTTAACGGCGATCTGAATACCGGTCTGACGCTGCGTACAATTCGCATCAAGGACGGCATCGCAGAGGTTCGCGCCGGTGCCACTCTGTTGTATGATTCCATTCCTGAAGAAGAAGAAGCGGAAACCGAACTGAAAGCGTCCGCAATGATCTCTGCCATTCGCGATGCACGCGCAGGTAACACCGCGGGCCAAGAGCAGGGCTCCGCGCAGGTGGGCGTCGGTGTCAATATTCTGCTGGTCGACCATGAAGACAGTTTTGTTCATACGTTGGCGAATTATTTTCGTCAGACGGGCGCCAAGGTCTCCACCGTTCGTACTCCTGTACCCGATGAGGTTTTTGACCGGCTGAATCCGGATCTCGTGGTTCTTTCGCCTGGTCCCGGCACGCCAAAGGACTTTAATTGTGCGGCAACCATCAAGCAGGCGCGGGTGCGTAAGCTTCCAATATTCGGTGTGTGCCTCGGGTTACAGGCGCTGGCAGAAGCTTATGGCGGTGAGTTGAGGCAGTTGCACATTCCGATGCATGGCAAGCCTTCGCGGATTCGCGTGCAGAAGCAGGGTGTGCTGTTTTCGGGATTGCCCACCGAAATTACAGTTGGCCGCTACCATTCGATCTTTGCCGACCCGGCTCGTTTGCCTGATGATTTTGTCGTGACCGCCGACACCGACGACGGAGTTATCATGGCAATTGAACATCGCAATGAACCGGTGGTAGCAGTTCAGTTCCATCCGGAATCGATCATGACGCTTGGCCACAATGCTGGGATGCGCATCATTGAAAATGTGGTGGCGCACCTGCCACGGAAAGCCAAGGAAAAGGCGGCATGAGCCGCTTCGTCCACAGCGCGGCCAAGCGTTCCTGACTGCTGGGTACCTTACCATGTCAGTTTCCAACCACAGAGTGGCCCGTCTTGCAGCGTGGTCCATTGGCATCGCCTTGGTGGTGTTCTCCATCAAGTCAGCGGCTTGGTGGATCACCGGTTCGGTGGCGCTATTTTCGGATGCACTTGAATCAATCGTCAACGTGATCGCATCCGGCGCAGCGCTCTACGCCATCCACCTAAGCCATAAGCCGGCGGATGATGAACATCCGTTCGGCCATCACAAGGCTGAATATTTTTCAGCTGTGCTCGAGGGCGTTCTCATCGTCGTGGCCGCGCTTCTCATTCTGGCCGCTGCCTGGCAGGCCTGGGACGCTCCGCAGATACTCGACAGGCCGTGGGCCGGGCTCCTGATCAATGGTCTGGCGACTGCGATCAACCTCGCTTGGGCGCTGGTGCTACTGAACAATGGCCGCAAGGAACGGTCTCCGGCGTTGATTGCCGATGGACAGCATATCATGACCGATGTTGTCACGTCGGTTGGCGTCATAGTCGGTCTGGTAGGCGCTGTGGTGACCGGCTGGGCAGTGCTCGATCCATTATTGGCGATTATCGTTGCACTCAATATTCTCTGGCAGGGGTGGAAAGTCATTGGTTCGTCCGTCAGCGGGCTGATGGATGTGGCGGTCGACAAGGAAGCGCATTTTCGTATTCGGGATATTATTTCAGTCAGTTCAAGCGGCGCGCTCGAGGTGCACGACCTGAAGACGCGGCTTGCCGGGCGTGCGACTTTTATCGAATTTCATCTGGTGGTCGACGCCGGCATGACAGTCGGCGAAAGCCACGCCATCTGCGACCGGATTGAGGACGCGCTGAAAGCCGACATTCCGGGCTCTCGAATTACCATCCATGTCGAACCCGACGATGAGGCAAAGCTTCCGCTCGGTACCACAGCGGTGCCATTCGCCTGAAGGTAACGATTTCGTCGTAGCGCAAGATATCCTGCTTCAAACGCGCCGTGGGAGTCGTTAACAAGGTTTCGAACTGCCATCCTTGTGTTGAAACGCAAGGTGGAACAATCAGATTGCCATCGTTCGCCTTCAGCGCGGCTCAGGCGATTGTGGGGGTTCTCATCGGATCATCTCTATCGCCGCAGATCATCGTGTTATTAGGCTCCGACTGGATGCTTTTTGGTACAGTAGTGCTTGCGGGGGCCTCGCATGGCTACTTGTGCATGAGGTATGGATTCGATAGCGATCATCTCCGCCGCATCCAAGACGGTCGATGTGTCATTCATCATGGCACTGCAATTCGCACGCTTCCTGTTTGTACTTATCGGCGGACCGCCGATTTCAAGGCTGGTGGCCCGCCTGATCAAGGATTGAGGTAATGGTGGGCTTGCGCCGGCAACGCTGCTTCTGTAGAGATTGACCAATGTATATGCGCCGCCAGCTCATGATCAGCCGTCCATCCGCTTTTGCGGGCGAGACGCTGCGTGCGCTGTCTGCCGGCCTGCTTCTGCTCGTCCTTACCGGCGATCGTCGGGCTCGCTGAAGGGGCACCCGGCGGTCGATGAGCCGCACGGGCCGATGCTCCTTGCCAACCAAATTTACCCCAAGACCTTCAATAATGGCGCTGCTTCGCTATGGGAAACATACCCTTGGTTAGCCGCCTGGAGACCAAACGATGAACGATCGAGCCGAAATTCGCTCAGCTGGGATGCCCAACGCTGCAACCAAGTACCTGCCTTATCCAGCAGTAGGGCTCAAAGACCGCACATGGCCGGAAAACAGCATCACCAAGGCACCAGTCTGGTGTTCCGTCGACCTGCGTGACGGAAACCAGGCATTAGTCGATCCGATGGGGCATGATCGCAAGGCGCGGATGTTCCAATTGCTCCTCCAAATGGGGTTCAAAGAAATTGAGGTTGGCTTTCCGTCTGCATCGCAAACCGATTTCGATTTTGCTCGTTGGTGCATTGAGACCGCCAACATCCCCGATTCTGTCGATCTTCAGGTGCTGGTCCAGTGTCGCTCCGAACTGATCGAGAGGACGTTCGAAGCGGTGGAGGGGGCCAAAAGCCCGATCATCCACTTCTACAATTCCACCAGCGAATTGCAGCGCCGCGTGGTGTTTGGGAAAGATGTACCCGGCATTATCCGCATCGCAACAGATGCTGCCAAGATGATTATGGACAAGGCCGCCAAGGCAGGGGGCGACTACCGCTTCCAGTATTCGCCAGAGAGTTTTACCGGGACCGAACTGGAAGTGGCGCTAGAGATCAGCAATGCCGTGGCCGAAGTGGTGAAGCCGAGCGCTGACAACAAACTGATCCTCAACCTGCCCTCGACGGTGGAAGCGTCAACACCCAACATCTACGCGGACCGGATCGAGTGGATGATCCGAAATCTGGATAACCGCGAAAACCTGATTATCTCGTTGCACCCGCACAATGACCGGGGTACCGGAATTGCCGCAACAGAACTCGGTCTTATGGCAGGGGCGGATCGGGTGGAGGGCACGCTGTTTGGCAATGGCGAACGTACCGGCAATGTCGATATCGTCACGCTGGCCCTTAACTTGTACACTCAGGGTATCGACCCCGAGCTTGATTGTTCAGACATCAACCGGATGAAAGATGTCTACGAATATTCAAACCAGCTGAAGATACCAGAACGACATCCCTATGTTGGAGAGCTGGTCTACACGGCCTTTTCGGGTTCGCATCAGGATGCCATCAACAAGGGCATGAAGGCCCTGAAGGTGGCCAACACCCCCCACTGGGAGGTGCCCTATCTGCCGATCGATCCGGCCGATGTCGGGCGCAGCTATGAGGCGATCATCCGCATCAACTCGCAGTCGGGAAAAGGCGGCATCGCCTACATTCTGCAGACTGACTACGGCCTCAACCTGCCGCGAAGCCTACAGGTGGAATTCAGTCAGGAAATCCAATCGATCACGGATTCTGAGGGCAAAGAAGTCACTGCACAGCGTATCTATGAACGCTTCATCGAGATCTATGTCGAGCAGCCTGATGGGCGTTTCCGTTTTCTCGACCACCACACCTATCCCGATACGGAGCGCAAGGGGCAGCGGATATTAGAAGCCACCATTCTCGACAATGGTACGTTGGTAACCATCACGGGATCGGGCACGGGGCCGATTGACGGCTTTGTCGATGCGTTGTCGCGGCATATCGGGATCGAGCTATCCGTCCAGGACTATTCCGAACATTCGTTGCATCGCGGATCGAATGCGGCGGCCATCAGCTACATGGAAATGGTTCATCCTGGAGGCCGCATTTTTGGTGCGGGCATCAACACCAACATTGTAGCGGCCTCCTTGGAGGCGGTTGTATCTTCTGCGAATCGCGTGTTAAGGTAGTGCTGACGCTGAATTAAGAAAAAATTTGGGAAAATACACCGGCCCGGTATTCGGTTGGGCTGGTTTCTATGTATCAGCCCGTGCATCTGCTTGTGCAGGTCGACTTACGCGGTATGATCACTATGCTCGTATCGAAAGGTTCGACGCTTGCAACAGAATACGCCTGCCGCCCCCGCAGTGCGCGAGACTCTCGACAGACTTCTCGCCAGTGAAACATTTTCACGCTCTGAACGAGCGCGCATGTTTATTCAGTATCTCGTTGATCGAGAGCAGGCTGGCGAGGCTGATCGTCTTAAAGGGTACTCCATCGCTGTCGACGTGTTCGGTAAAGATGAAGAGTTTGATCCCGCAACAGATTCCGTAGTCAGGGTGCAGGCAGGTCGGCTTCGCGATTTGCTGTCGCACTATTATGCATCTGAGGGAGCTGCCGAAAAAATCAGGATCTCAGTTCCTAGAGGCAGCTATGTTCCGGAATACGAGATTAGGACGCTGCCCCAAACTGAAAGTAATCTCGAACCTATCAAATTTAGCGAGGAGAGAGGTGGCATAGGGCTGGTCGGCATCGTTGGCGGGCACCCCGTGGCGCTCCAAGCTACGAGGGGAGCGCGGCTACCGGAAATTCAAATTCTCACTCAATTGCGGATGATATGGTTCGCGGTATCTATGGTTGTGGTGGCGTTGGGATTCATCCTCTATCAAGCCGCCCCTCCGGCGACGAGCGAGATCGTCACAGCGGCGACCGGCAAGCCAGCGCGGGCTCTGGCAGCCATCGACAGAATCGCTATCGAAACCTTGCCGACGGTTTTCGTCCGGGTAACGCATCCGGATCAGGAAACCAGACGCGTGGAATTAGTATTGAGGCGTGGTTTATCCGGATTCGATACCGTAGCGTTTATTGCTTCTCCCCCGGTGGACGAGTTTTCCAGTAAGCTTAATTTCGTGTTTGAACTAAGTGACGGTGCAGAGTCAGGCAGCGTGGTTGCCGAACTTCAGCATGAGGCAAGCAGTAAAGTCCTGCTTTCGCGAACTTTCTCAGCTGCGGAGATTGCACTCACACTCGATGACCAGGTAGCCGCAATGCTCAGCGCGACCATCCCCGCTTCGGGAATTCTCTACTCTCATATCGAACAGAACAATCTGCAGCTTGGCCTTACAAACTGTTTGCTGTTGAATGACGACTTTTATCTCAACCAGACGGCGGAAGGCCATCTGAAAGCGTACAAATGTTTTGAGAGGCTAATTGCTGCTGGGACCAAATCGCCGCTCGTCTATTCCGAAATGGCGGCCTTACATCTCAAGACAGTGACCGATGGGTACTTTTATCCGCGCGATGCTACTGCCGAGCAAGCCATGGAGTTGGCTCGAAACAGCGTTCTGATGGGCCCGACCAGTCCGTACTCCCATCGCGCATATGGCTTTATCAACTCACGTGCAGGTACCGCGGAAGAATCGATGCGATGGATGAAGAAAGCCTACGAGCTCAACACATTTGATCTCAGCATGGCGGCGGCCTACGCCAATTCACTTGTTTTTTCAGGTGCTTATGCAGAGGGTGTAGCACTTATGAAGCGAGCCGTGGACCTGACGAGTGCGCATGCGCCGTGGTGGGATTATGGATTGTTTCTAGGCCAATACATGCTGGACGATCTAAGAGGAGCGGCTCAGGCAGCGGACGGTCTCATGACTATCAAACGCTCTCCGTATCTCGCTGCAAGGCTGGTGGTTGCGTACAATGCTTCAGACTTCGTGACATGCCGCTATCTTGCCAGGCAATTAGAAGCTTTGGACCCTGGTTTCTCTGCCGACCCGCAGGGCTACTTTTTGAAAGCGAACTACCCACCGGCACTGGCTGACAGGTTCACTCGATCGCTGCGAATTGCTGGACTTGGCGGAAACAGCTGAAGCATGACATCGTACGATACAGGGCGCGCATGGCATCCGGACAATTAAGCTGCAGCGAGACCGGAAACGGCATTGAGAGACTGGTATTGCTGCATGGTCTCGGTAGTACCCGTCTGGCATGGAAAGCTGTTTCATCGGCGCTCGCAAGCCACGCGCAGATGCTGACTTATGATCTTCCAGGCCATGGCGACTCGCTAGATTTTCCGGAAGCGGGGCCGGCGACGCTGGCGGCAAAAGCGATTCTGGCTGATCTCAACGCGCGCGGGGTTGAACGCATTCATCTTGCCGGTCATTCGATGGGTGGCGCAGTTGCTGCGCTGATGGCACTCTCTGCATCGGAACTTATTGCCTCATTGACGTTGCTTGCGCCTGGCGGATTCGGCGACGAGATCAACGGCCGGCTGCTGCGACGCTATGCTGCGGCACACGCACCCGAAGAAATTCGAGCCTGCCTGGAGATGATGACAGGCTGGCGACATCCAGTCCAAGACAAGACCGTGACAGAGTTGGTGGCCATGCGCGCCATTGCCGGACAAAGCGCAACGCTGGTTGCCATGGCTGCAGCCATTACGCGCGACGAACGGCAAGGCGTAATCCCTCGAGACCGGCTTGCCCGGCTTAATATGCCTGTGGCAGTTCTATGGGGTCGTCTAGATGCGGTTCTTCCGGTCCACCATTCGGATGATTTGCCACCCGCATTTGCACGGCATGTCATTGCTGGGGCTGGGCATATGCTGCCCGAGGAGGAGCCCGCCTTCGTCGCAGACATATTGCTGGAACAGCTGCGTAACGCCTGAATCTATTCACACCCTATCATTTGGGTGATTCTGCTCGCCTTTCGTGTTAAATTTTCCTTAATGTGAACACATAAGTTTGAACGAATCCCGGATTCGAGGGAGTTGGCAACCGATGAGTGACGTAAGCGAAAACGCAAAGGTTGAGACTGGGCGACGCCTTTCTGATGTCATTCGGGAGGTCAAGAGTGTTGCGGCTGATCGAGACGACGTTGTTGTTGACATGCGAGAGGCGCAACGTATGCGGCTTGAGCTTCTAGCTTCAGAACTGGCTCCGGTCTTTGCCGATGTGCCCGACGACAATGACTGGTTCGACTTTGTAATCTCGTCGGGTCTGCAGCCGCGGCTGTGGATTGATGCTGTCTGTCATGTCTCGATGGGACGCGACCGCCGTACCTACCGCTTCTTGCGCGATACAAGGCTCGGTCGTGTCGTGCTGGCAGAATCCACGGACATGAAGCCAGTCGCCGATCAGGTGACCCGCTATGTCGCTGAACGTATTGTGGAACGTCAGCGCGTGCTCGAAGGCGATGTCGCGGCGCTGTCTGCCCCGGTTGAAGCGGTTCCCCAAAAGTCTCACGTTGAAGCAGCTGGATTGCATGACGAAGCCGAACCGCTTCAGGAAATACCTCCTCATCTGGAAGAGAAGTCTGGAGGCTGGAGTGCCTTCTGGTTCGGTCTGGCGCTCGTTCTGGTTGGTGCCGCTGTGGGGCTTGGTGTGATGATCGGCGGCGGAACCTTGTGGACCAAACTGGCAGAATTTGGCCTTACGTTCTGACCGGCTCCGGCGCAGCCGGACGTGCGAGCAGTTCTATTGACGCAATCTCGCGCGGCGGGACCGAACTGCCGGTGAGCCCACGACGGGTGAGACGCAGGTTCCAGCCGCCTTTCTCACCCGAGATTTCTAGAAGATTGTACTGCGCCGCAGGCTTAGAGCCTCCCGGTGACTGGCCTGCTGCAGCCACGCCGACGACCGGCACTGGTCCATCCTTTCCGGCGATCGTATAGAGACTGGGCAGGTGCGAGTGGCCGTGAAGCACTAACTCGGCGCCATGCTTCAGTAAGGTTTTCTGGAATCTTCCAATACCAAACAGGCGCTTGTGCTGCGGCACCGCGTTGCGCACCGGCGGGTGATGGATCATCACCACACGGAACAGGTTCTTCGCGCCTGCTTCATCCAGCAATTTTCCCAACCGACGCGCCTGGGCCGCACGGAAAAAGCCCGATGCCATGAAGGGCGCTGTCGCCCGCGCAGAGGTGACGCCGATCAGAGCCACATTGTCGCGTACCCGCATATAGGGGAATGCTTTGCGATCTCGCGGTGGAGCGGCACCATCGGACGCCATGTACCTCCCCCAGGCGCGACAGACCTTGTCAAAGGCTCCCGGCACATAGGCATCATGATTGCCCGGAACAACTGAAATGTCGTCCGGATTGCCCACCATTTCCAACCACTGCTTGGCAACATCGATTTCAATATCGAGGGCTAGATTGACGAGGTCTCCGGTAACCGCGATATGATCGGGCGCGTGCGCTTTCATGTCCGCCAGGATAGCGTCGATGACGCTGTCATGCAGGAATTTTCTCCTGTTGCGATGCCAATTCACATAGCCGGTGATACGCTTGGAAGCGAGATCACGGTACGATACATCGGGGAGCGGCCCAAGGTGGATGTCGGAAAGATGCGCAAGCCTGAACATTTTTTCTTTCTAGGGCACACTTGCCATGCAGGCCAGTGGCGCAGCGCTATATGAGCGGCGGAACCGACACTTTCTCGTCCAGACAGAGCAACTGGCAAAAACTTAGAAGTCGGATGTTTCACCTGTTTTTTCTTTTTCAGCGCCCGATGACGCTCGGGGTTCGCGCTGTCGTGCATGATGCCAATGCAGGCACGGTGTTTCTGGTCCGACATACCTATGTATCCGGGTGGCATCTACCTGGCGGGGGTGTAGAGCCGGGCGAAAGCATGGTGACATCTCTTGAGCGGGAACTGGAGGAAGAGTGCAATATCGAATTGCTCGCGCCGCCGGAGCTGCGATCAATCCATTTTAATCGCCAGGCCAGCCGCAGGGATCATGTGGCCGTCTATCTGGTTACTTGCTTTCTCCAGACTTCTGAACGTTTGCGTGACCACGAGATCGCGGAAGCGCGGTTTTTTCCTGTTGGCGATCTGCCCGATACCACGACGCCGGCGACACGGAGGCGGTTGGCCGAGATGTTTGAAAATATTCCAGTCGGGCAGGATTGGTAGCGTCCGGATATTGTTCGTTTACGGGCGCAAAATTTGGTGGTAGCGAATTTATCCGATGAAAATGTCATATGCATCCTTTTCCAGCCGACGACGAATGGGCGCCCGCGCGTAAAGCGCTGACCGCATTTCGACCGCGCATATTCAATCGCGGCGATCCTTCCTCTTCGCACCGGATGCCAAGACCATGAACGCTGCCGACATTGTGTATCTGCCCGAGACTGTGGCCCACGACGCCGACATAGACCAGATCAACGAAGAAGCGTTTGGCCCCGGGCGCTTTACCCGTGCGGCCTACCGCATCCGTGAGAATGGTCCCCACGAGCGGCCCCTTTCTTTCGTGGCCACCTACCAAGGCGCGGTTATTGCGTCGGTGCGGATGACGCGCGTTTCGGCCGGGCCCGGCCGTGGGCTGATGCTTGGACCACTTGCGGTGAGGCATGACTTTAAGAGCGTTGGCATTGGTCGCAAGCTTGTGAAGATTGCGCTGGAAGGCGCTGAGGAGGCAGGTTTTCCGTTGGTTTTTCTGGTGGGCGACGAACCTTATTACGGGCCGCTCGGCTTCCGGCGCATTCCGCGTGGCCAAGTCTCGATGCCACGGCCTGTTGATCTGGGGCGCCTGCTTGCGGTCGAGTTTTCTTCTGGCGCGGTAGCGAAGCTAGCCGGCATCATCGATCACGAGGATGTGGGCACTAAACCTTAACCCAAAGGGTCAGCGGCCTTCTCGGTACCACATCGACCCTAGAGCCATCAGCAGGACGGCGAGCCCCAGAAGCCCGGTGAAGAGCGGCACTCGAGACACAGACCTCAACACGCTGTCACCCGTTGTCCGGAGTCCGATCCAGTCGCGGCCTGATGCATCTCCCGCAGCGCGCACAGGCACGATGCCGGGAAGTGCAATCTGTGAGGTCCCGCCGATGCGGCGCACGCTTCCGTCATTGGCGTCAGTGATCGGCCGTAGGATGTTGGTCGTCGAGACGGTGTCGGAAAATTCAGGCGCGTTGATGGGACCGACATGGGCCAACGCTTTCAGGTCGCCATTGCCGATCTGGTAAAGGCCGATCTCCTCGACTTGAGAGCTGCCGGAAAAGACGCCCGCCGACTGGGATTGCAGCGGCACATCGAACGTCTTGCCTGACGGTGTGATCACCTGAGCCGGACCCGGATCTTCGCGCATGGTCTGGCGCCTGACGTCGAGCGTCATGCCGCGGCTGCCTGCGGTCAACCTTTCTTCTTCTAGTTCCGGTTCTTTCATTAACCAGTGGGCAATGCGCCGGTAGAGTGCCACATGTGGGCCACCGCCTTCAAACCCGCGCGCCCACAGCCAGCCCTGGTCGGAGAGGAACATGCCGACGCGGCCTTCGCCTTTTCTGTTCAGCACCAGAAGCGGTTTATCGTCGACGCCGCTCATCACCACTTCACCTTGCGGGCGGTCGATGCCGATGAGACGGAACCAGCGACTCCAGTTGGGCGGCTCGGTCGCGGAGCCTTCAAGACCACGGGTAACCGGGTGTCGTTTTCCGGTCTCGGTCAGGCGCGGAAAAAATCCTTTTTCAAGCACCTCGCCGGACGGCATTCCGGGAAGAGCCGAAATCAGAGGCGTGCGCGCAATCGATTGTTCTCCGGCATATTCGGGGCCGGCCGCGATCAGAAGTGCTCCGCCTTTTTCGACGTATTCTGCAATGTAATCATAGTACAGGATCGGCAGCACGTCGCGGTGCTGATAGCGGTCGAAGATGATCAGATCGAACTCGTTGATCTTCTCGACGAACAGCTCGCGCGTTGGAAAGGCAATCAGCGACAATTCGTTGATTGGCGTGCCATCCTGCTTCTCTGGCGGGCGCAGGATGGTGAAATGAACGAGGTCGACAGAGGCATCGGACTTCAGCAGGTTGCGCCATGTGCGCTCACCGGCATGCGGCTCACCGGAAACCAGAAGGACGCGCAGGTTTTCGCGGATACCGTCGATCTGAGCGATAGCGCGGTTGTTGGTGTCGGTGATTTCGTCCGGCGCTTTGTCGATTGCCAGTTCCACAATGTTGCTGCCAGCGCCAGGAACAACAATCTCAAGCGGAGTTTCGCTGCCTATTACAGCGCGTTGGATGGATCTCTGCTCGCCATTGACCGAGATCCGTACATCGACACTGCCGGTATCTCCGTCTGTCGCGAGCACCCGAAATGTCAATTCCAGCGGTTTGCCGACAATGCCGAAGCGCGGGGCTTTTTCGAAGCGGATGCGGCGGTCTTTTTCCTGGTTGTCGCCAGTGATCAAGGCGTGCAGCGGGGCCGAAAAATCCGGTTTGCCATCGGGGACATCGTGCACCTGGCCGTCGGTAATCATGATCGCGCCGGCAACGCGTGAGGGCGGGACGTCGTGCAGCACGCCGTCGAGGGCGCCGAACAGGCGAGTTTCAGTGTGTTCAGCCACCGGACCGATGTTGCCTGCTTCAACTACGCGCAGTTCGAATTGCTCAAACTGCGCAAGCCGCTCTTTAAGGCCTGCAAGGGCCGCATCCGTTTGTTCGCGGCGGTTGCCGATATCCTGGCTTTGGCTGCGGTCGACAACGATTGCGACTACGCTTTTCAACGATTCACGCTGTTCATCAAGGATAACCGGGTTGAGAAGCGCTGCGGCCAATGCCGTCACCGCGGCAAGCCGGAACGCCGAACCGCGCAGCCCGAGCAAGAGGCCACCAAGCACAAGCAGCGCCAACGGCACCATCATTGCTGCAAACCATGGCCAGGACAGAAGCGGTTCGAGCGCGATCGACCAGTTCATATTATTGTCCCAACCGTTCAAGCAGCGCGGGAACATGAACCTGATCGGATTTATAGTTGCCGGTCAGCATGTACATGACGATGTTCACGCCAGTTCGCAGGGCGTAGATGCGTTGCATCGGGTCGGAAGATACCGTCGGCAGCAAAGGCGCGCCGGTCGCGTCAATGGCCCAAGCGCCGGCGAGATCGTTGGCTGTGATGAGGATCGGTGAAACACCGTCGCCCGTGCGCACAGGCCGGTTAGCACTGTTCGTGGCTTCCAGTGAGGCTTCGACCCAGAGAGGTCCGCCATTGAAACGGCCCGGAAACTGCTCGAGAATGAAGAACGATTTTGTTAGCACATGGTCTGCTGGCACGGGCTCGAGTGGCGGCACGTTGAGCCCCGCCAGTATTTCGCGAAGCCGCTCAGTCGCCGGGCTGGCAGCACCGCCGCCAAAGCCTGTTGAATATTGGTCGCGGGTGTCGAAGAGGACGCTGCCGCCCTGCTGCATGTAGGTTTCCACGCGGGCGATGGAGGCAGGATCGGGCATCGGGGCTGCCGGGTCTATCGGCCAGTAGATCAGCGGATAAAACGCCAGCTCATCGCGATCGATGCGTACGCCTGCCGGCGCTCCGGGCTCAAGAGCTGTCTTTTCGACAAGAAATCGGGTCAGACCCTCAAGTCCGGCCCGACTGACCGAATCTACCCCAGGGACACCAGTGATGACGTAGGCGAGATGGGTTTTGCTGATGGCCTCGATTGCGATCTGATCGTCGGGGCGAGTATCATCCGCGTGCGCATGGTCGACCGATATTGCAAGCAGGGTTGCGATGACGAGCGCTGCCGTACCGCCAGCCATGCGTGTGCGCCGCAGCCGGGTCGTAACGCCAGCCATCCAGAACATGATCACGGTGTCGACGATGAACAACAGAACAGCCGCGGTCATCAAAGGCGCTTTCAGGTCCCGCGCCTCATTTTGAGCATAGCGCAGAACGGAAACAGGAACAGTGAATTTCGGCTGGACAAGGGGCGTCAACGTGGCGTCGGAGGCGAGGAGATTGTGGGCTACCACACCCTCTTCTCCGCCATAAAGCCCGGGCGGATTGTCGATGCTGACGGGCTGGGCTTCTGTGCCGACCGCCAATGGGCGTGTGTCATTCTCGGGTGGTACGATGGCGCCATTGGCTGCGATCATACGGTAGGGTGGCAGCGTTGTCGCCGCCTGACCCTGTACAGCGCCGATGCCCTGATTGCGCGAGAGCTGGACGATGCGACGTAGCATTTCAACGAAGGTGCCGGAGATCGGCAAAGTCGACCAGCTTGCTTCAGGGGTTACGTGAAACAGCACTAGCATGCCCTTGCCGCGTTTATCGCCTGTCACAAGCGGAGTGCCATCTGCCAGCGTTGCCCAGCTATGGTCGACTAGATCAGGCGTCGGCTCGGCCAACAACTGGCGGTTGACGGTAACATCGCTCGGAGACGGTAGCGATGAAAAGGGGCTGTTTTTGGGAAACTCGCCAACCGGTTGAGGCCCGGCCCAAGACAGGGCGCCGCCGAGTTGGCGCTCGACACGGCGCAGTGGCACCGGCAGAAGGTCGTTGTCGGCCGCCACAGTTAACAAACGCGAACTGGCGAAGCGCACCAACGTGCCGCCTTCTTCCATCCATTGTACCAGTTCGGTTCGCGCCTCATCGGGGATGGTCCCGGTGTCGGCGAGCACGATTACTGCAGGCTTTTGCTCGAGAAGTTCGGAAATACCGGCGGAAAGGGTAGGGCTGCGTGGCTCGACAAGGTCGGCGAAGGGGGTCATGGCGCGGCGTATGTAATGCAGCGGCGACAAAAGCAGCCGCGCTTCATCCACCGGAGTTTCCGATAACAGTCCGACACGCCGGCGAGTCGATGATCCGTCGAGTACTCGTACTGCGCCAGCATTTAATTCACCGTCGAGTGCGATGGAGGCGAAATCGTTTCGCAATTCGAACGGCACCACAATGTCGCCGGTTGCCTCGGTAGCGCCGGGCTGAAAAGTCAAAGTCGCATCGCCCAGGCGTCGACCTCTGTTGTCAAACGCGCCGGCGGTCAGAATGGATGGAGCCGCGTTGGTTGTGGCACGCACCGCTGTCACCGTGAAACGGTCGGTGCCATTGATTGCGCTGGTCAGCCCGATTGTGTCGAGCCGTTCGGGCGTTGCCCAGATGATGTTGGCAGGCCGCGTTGTCGCTATCAAAGTATTAAATGCCACCTCGTCGTCAGGCCCGGCCAGGCCATCAGAAAGGATGGCCAATGTGGCTGGCGGCATTGAGCGCATGGCATCGGCTACCCGATCAAAGATCGCCTTCCGGTCTGCGGGCACCGGGCGAGGCTTCACGGCGTTGAGGCGATTGAGGGCTTCCGCCGCACCGAAAGGGCCGATCTGCTGGTTGGCTCTTTCGGAGGTGAAGGCGAGAAGGATCGGAACCGAGTTTCGCTCAGCCTCGTCGATCAGTCTGGTGGCAGTTGCCACATGACTGTTCCACTCGGCTGATGTTGTCCAGTTGTTGTCGACGACGAGTGCCAGCGCCTCGCCCGTCTCCGGCATGTCCTCCTTTGGGTTAAGCACAGGTTTGGCCAGCGCCGCCACTATCAGCCCTGCCATCACTAACCGCAAAAGGGTTATCCACCACGGACTCTGATGTGACGTCTCGTCTTGCCTCAGCACGCGTGCCAGGATTTTCAGTGGCGGAAAAATCTCGGTCTGCGGACGTGGTGGCGTCACTCTGAGAAGCCACCAGATGACCGGTAGTGCCAGAAGGCCCCAAAGCAGCATCGGGGCGCCAAAAGAAAGCGGAAGCCAGCTCATGCCGACGCCTTTAAGGTAGAGCCACCATCAGCTGTCATCGCCATATGAACCTTGACCAATGCCTGCGAGGCGAGGCGGTCCGTATGGCTGACCGTGTAACTCCAGCCTAGCCGCGCTGCCCAACTGGCGAGTTCCTGTCGCCTCGCGCTGTAAAGCTTGCGGTATTCGTCGGCCAACAGTTCGGCGCGGCCAGCGGTCAGTTTTTGCCCGGTCTCAGGATCAGAAAATTCGGTGCGCCCTGCATACGGAAAACTTTCTTCCGCCGGATCGGCAATTTCGATCAGGTGGGCGCGTACGCCATGACGGGCGAGCACATCAAGCCATTCCACAATGTCTTCCACCGGATCAAGAAAATCACTGGCGATGACGATGTCGGAGAAGCGGCGGATGCCCGTCAGATCGGGTCGTGATGGCTTGGAATCGGCATGTGCGAGGTGTACTGCCAGCCGCTCGGCGCCATTGCGCGCAGTGAATGGATCGACAAGCCCCGGCCATGCAATACGTTCGCCGCTTCGCGAAAGAAGTTCGGCCATAGCCAGTATCAAAACCAGTGCGCGCGATTGTTTTGAAGCCTGCGCGCCGGCTGATCGGTACAGCATGGAAGCCGAGGGATCGGCCCAAAGCCAGACAGTGTGGGCTGCCTCCCATTCGCGGTCTCGGACATAAACATGATCGTCGCGGGCGGAGCGCCTCCAGTCGATGCGCGACATGGTTTCGCCCTCGACATAGGGTCGAAACTGCCAGAAATTTTCGCCGATGCCGCGTTTGCGCCTGCCGTGCCATCCAGAGATCACGCTTGCTACAACCCGGCGTGCCTCAACCATCAGATCAGGCACCAATGCAGCACGCTGTCGTGCGCGGGCAAGGGCGTCATGTGCCCCGACCGATCCTTCTGCCTCTCCGATCTTGGCCATCAGAGCCTGGTCCAGGTGGTCAAAGGCATGGACTAGGCTCCAGCCTTGACCAGCCGGGCCACAACGTCACGCACCGACATGCCTTCGGCGCGGGCGGCAAATGTCAGGGCCATCCGGTGCTGTAGCACTGGCTCGGCCAGTGCGTGAACATCGTCAATAGAGGGTGCCAAGCGTCCATCATAGAGGGCGCGGGCGCGGGCGCAAAGCATCAGTGCCTGGCTAGCGCGGGGGCCCGGCCCCCAGGAAACATGCTTGTCGGTATCCGTATCGCCCTGACCCGGACGGGCAGACCGGACCAACTTCAGGATCGCTTCTACGACGCTTTCGGGCACCGGCATACGCCGGATCAAATGCTGTATCTCCTTTAGCCGCTCGGCGCTCATCACATTGCGCGGACGCGCCTCATCAACACCGGTGGTGTCAAGCAGGATGCGACGCTCGGCTTCGATGTCGGGATAAGGGATATCGACCTGCATCAGGAAGCGGTCAAGCTGGGCTTCCGGCAGCGGATAGGTTCCTTCCTGCTCGAGTGGGTTCTGTGTGGCCAAAACGTGGAAGGGCGCGGGCAAGTCGTGGCGGGCGCCGGCGACGGTGACGTGATATTCCTGCATTGACTGCAACAGCGCGGACTGTGTGCGAGGGCTGGCTCGGTTGATTTCGTCGGCCATCAGCAATTGTGCAAATACCGGGCCGGGGATAAAGCGGAACGAGCGTCTGCCGGACTCATCGGCGTCCATCACCTCGGAGCCAAGAATATCCGATGGCATGAGGTCGGGCGTGAACTGAATGCGGCGGGCATCCAGGCCGAGCGTTACGCCCAGAGTTTCCACAAGTTTCGTCTTTGCGAGGCCAGGAACGCCGACTAGCAGCGCATGGCCACCGGCCAGAAGGGCCACCAGAGTACGCTCGACCACGCTCTGCTGCCCGAAGATCACCTCGCCAACCGCATTCCGCACAGCAGAAATATCAGCGAGCGCGTGTTCAGCCGCGGCGATCATCTCCTTTTCATTCAAAGGCTTTTCCTTGATCGCGATGCTCATGGGGCATTATCCTTCGATCAATCGGAGCGGCCAATATGTGCGCTCCAGGTGCGACTCAGGGGTGCACCTCACCCCTGCCAGCGAACTTAAATCACCGGTCATGGCTGACAAGCGTAACAACAGTGACTATTTCGTGACGATGGCCAACGAAACAGAACCGAACAACCCCAGTTTGAACGATGCCGGTGACAGTGCCGGACTAGCAGCGCTGATCTCACGTGCAGCGCGGGCTGGAAAGGGGCTGCCACCTGTGGACCGCTGGAACCCTGACTTCTGCGGTGACCTGGACATGGAGATCCGCCCCGACGGTACCTGGTTCTACCTGGGAACACCTATCGGACGGTTGGCTCTGGTTCAGCTTTTTTCGACGGTTCTGCGCAAGGATGAGGACGGCAAAACCTATCTGATAACTCCGGTCGAAAAGGTCGGCATCAGGGTTGTCGATGCACCTTTCGTGGCGGTTGAGATGAATGTCGCCGGACATGGCGATGCGCAGCTTATCACATTCCGCACCAATGTCGGCGACGTGGTCGAGGCGGGGCCGTCTCATCCGCTGCGTTTCGTCGATGAGGCCGAGACCGGCGGATTGAAACCTTATGTGCTGGTACGTGGTCGGCTGGAGGCACTGGTGGCCCGGTCGGTGATGTACGAACTTGTTCAGCATGGCGAGGAGATCGACATCGGAAATCAACGCATGTTTGCGGTGCGTTCGGGTGGTGAGATATATCCCATCATGCCATCCGAAACACTCCAGCGGCTGAGCCTCTGACATGGATGTGCGTTCGGAGATACGGTTTTCAGCCGAGGATTTTCGCCTGCGCGCCGCGCGCCAGGGCGGGGCACCGGCGGACATTGACTATGGCGACCATTGCCTCAATCCGGGAAGCCGTGACTTGCTGCTGAAGGCGGGAATGCGCGATGCCGCTGTGCTAATCCCGGTTGTTGACCGCGGCGCAGACTCGTCTTTGCTGCTGACACTGCGCACCGAGCATCTGCGTAACCATGCCGGCCAAGTGGCTTTTCCCGGCGGCGCAATTGATGCGGAAGATGCCTCTCCCGAAGCGGCTGCAGTGCGTGAGACAACAGAAGAAATCGGGCTTGGACCGGACGATATTGAGATCGTAGGCCGCATGCCGGATTATCTGTCGGGGAGCGGTTTTCGAATTGCGCCGGTGCTGGGCATCGTGCGCGCAGACTATCTCATGACGCTCAATCAGGACGAGGTTGCGGATGCATTCGAGGTGCCACTTCGCTTTGTTATGGACCCTCAAAACCACATAATGGACAGCCGGATGTGGCAGGGGCATGAGCGCTACTTCTACGCCATCCAGTTTGGCGAAAGGCGCATATGGGGCGTGACTGCCGGGATTGTGCGCACGCTCTATGAAAGGCTTTACACATGAACGGGGTCAGGTCGGTTGCCGCAGCGTCATGGCTGAAAGGCGAATCACTTCAATCGCTTCTGGCGGTTCTCTCGGCTTCCGGTGAAGAATCAAGAATTGCCGGCGGCGCAGTGCGCAATACGCTTCTGAACGAGCCGGTCACTGATATTGACATTGCGACCACCAATCGCCCCGAGGAGACGGTGCGCCGCGCCGAGGCAGCGGGGTTCAAGGCAGTGCCGACGGGTGCAGAGCATGGCACCATCACGGTGGTTGCCAAGGGCCAGGCGTTCGAGGTGACAACCTTGCGCTCTGACATCGACACCGATGGCCGGCATGCCAAAGTGGTGTTCGGGCGCGATTGGTTGCGTGATGCCGAGCGGCGCGACTTCACCATCAACGCGCTTTACGCCAATGCGGATGGAACGGTGGTTGATCTGGTTGGCGGGCTCGCTGATCTTGAAAGCCGCACCCTGCGTTTTATCGGCGATGCCGAAACGCGTATCCGCGAAGACAATTTGCGGATCTTGCGGTTCTTCCGCTTTTTCGCATGGTACGGCTCCGGTCGGCCCGATGCGGCTGGGCTGAAAGCCTGCGCGCGGCTGAAAGATGGGCTCGACCAATTGTCGGCTGAGCGGGTCTGGAATGAGCTGAAGAGGTTGTTGGCAGCGCCTGATCCGTCACGTGCGCTGTTGTGGATGCGCCAGGCAGGCGTGCTTTCCAAGGTTCTGCCCGAGAGCGAGAAATGGGGCATTGATTCGATCCATGCGCTGGTGAAAGCCGAGCGGGATCTGAGTTGGCATGTTGATCCGCTGCTGAGGCTTGAGGCGATTGTGCCGCCTGACGCAGCGCGGATGAAGACGCTGGCCGAGCGGTTGAAGCTGTCGAAATCGGATGCGCAGCGATTGCGTGGATGGAGTATCACGGCACCGCTTGCGAAGGAGACAAGCGACGTGGCGCTATCTCAGGCGCTTTACAGAGGTGATCCGCTGGGTGTTGCTGACCGGTTGCGTCTTCATCTCATCGCGGCACGAGAGCGTGCCGAAGCAGGCGACAAAAGCTTGATGGAAGCCGGTTCCTATATACGGCAACTTCGCTTTGTGCAGGAATGGCAACGTCCAGAATTCCCCATCAGGGGCAGCGACCTGACGGACCTTGGCATGAAGCAGGGCGCGGCGCTTGGACACACGCTAAAACGGCTGGAGACATTGTGGATCGACAGCGGTTTCGTGCTGGAACGCGACGCGCTGATGGCACGCGCCGCTGAAATTTCACAAGTTTAAGGTTAGGCGGCGTCGCGTACCTTTTCAATGCGTGAGCGGATCGCTTCGATCATGGTTTCACGGATCGTCGTCTCGCCATGGGTGTTACGCATATGTTCTGCAGCGCGGCGCATGATCTCGGCCTCTTCCTGATGACGGGTGTGCCAGTCGCAGCCGGGGACCAACGTTCCGCAGTGGAATTCCTTCATCGAGCTTCTCCCTTCTGCTGATTTCGCGTGAGTTCAGATTATAGCACGGGCGCGTGCGGCGCGACAGCCAGATTGGGCTCTACCTCGAGGCGAACCAAGCGCCGGGAGCTTTCGCTGTGGATCAGCCCGCTCATTGCCGGATCGCGTCACCATCAACCACGCTCGCCGCAATCTCTTCCTTCAACCAAGCGCGGAACCGGGCCACCTTCGGCGGCTCGCGTCGGGTTGCAGAGGTGATTATGTAGTAGCCATAGCCTGATGCTACACGCTCGCGGAACGGCGCGACGAGCAAACCGGAGCGTAGGGCATCGAAGGCGAGCGTCTGCCATGCGAGCATGACGCCCTGGCCGGAAATCGCGGCATCGAGGCAGAGCGAGGCGTCGGTGAAGGTGTCGCCCAAGCCAAGAATTGTATCCGAAAGGCCAAAAGGTTTTAGCCAGATGTTCCAGCTCAAGTTGGAATTGGCATCGCGAATGATCGGCAGGTTTGCAAGGTCTGAGGGGTTTTCCAGCTTTTCAGCAAGGTCAGGCGCGCAGACTGGAAAAACCTCCTGCGGGAGCAAAAAGCCGGCTTTGACCTTTGGCCAGTTGTCGAGACCGACACGAATGCACAGGTCAATGTCGGAGCGGTCAGGATCAACCAGTTCGGTAGTAGCATCAATGCGGACGCGAAATTCCGGATGGTGTTTCCGAAATGAGGCCAGCCGCGGCACCAGCCATTTGGAAGCAAACACCGGCGCGACTGAAATCGTCAGCGTGGTGTCTTCCTGCTCGGCGACAGATGCAACGGCGTGATCGAGTTCGCGGAAAGCACCTGTCAGCCGGGTGAGCAGGGTAGCGCCTGCCCTGGTTGCGCGCAGACCAGAGGGCGTCCGATCAAAGACGGCGGTCGCTAGTTGCCGCTCGGTCTTGATGATCTGCTGGCTTACGGCGCCGGGCGATACACCGAGTTCGTCTGCGGCTCGCTGCAATGAGCCGAGACGCCCTGCCGCCTCGAGGGCGCGAAGACCGTTCAACTGAACGCGGTTCAGGTTCCTCATATAGGTTTTCTATACCAGAAAAGTGTAGAACTCCATTGAATCCAACACGTTGAAGAACGATTTTCTTGATTATCGGCAGATGGAGGCCGCAACGATGTTCCAGGCAATTTTCGAACGCATACTCACTGCTGTTTTGCAAAAGCGCTCACCGGGTTTAACGGCGAACCCTGATCAAACATGTACGGGCTGGCGACGCGACCCCCTCGCACATCCGGTTATAGCGGAAATGAGCTTGGTGGAACTCGCGGACCTGCCAGCGCGGTCGCTGCGCGCCTGTCGGGAATAGGCGTCACACCCACTTCACCTCTGGCGGCAGGCTGGACAGGATCGAATTCACATTGCCGCCGGTTTTCAGACCGAAAATCGTGCCGCGGTCGTACAGAAGGTTGAACTCGACATATCGGCCGCGGCGGATCAGTTGCTCTTCACGTTCGGCATCGGTCCAGTTGTTGTTGTAGTTCGCCTCGACGAGATGCCTGTAGACGACGAGGAAGGTTCGGCCGATATCCTGCGTGAAGCGGAAATCGGCGGCCCAGCCCCCAACTTCTTCATTCGAATGCTGCCAATCGAAAAAGATGCCGCCGACGCCACGGGCCTCATTGCGGTGCGGCAGGAAGAAATACTCTTCGCACCAGGCCTTCAGGCGGTCGTAGTCGGCGACGGCCTTATGTTTTTCGCAAGCAAATTGCATCGCCTTGTGGAATGCCAGCGTGTCAGGATCATCTTGGCTACGCTTGCGCTCGAGAACCGGTGTCAGGTCGGCGCCGCCACCGAACCAGTGGCGCGACGTCACCACCATGCGGGTGTTCATGTGAACAGCCGGCACATGCGGGTTCCACGGATGGGCAATCAGCGAAATGCCGCTTGCCCAAAAGCGCGGGTCTTCCTCGGCGCCCGGCATCTGCTTGCGAAATTCGGGCGAAAATTCACCGTGGACTGTCGAGACATGGACGCCGACTTTCTCAAACACGCGGCCATGCATCATCGACATGACGCCGCCACCGCCGTTGCCCTCATCGCGCGTCCAGGGTGTGCGCTCAAAGCGTCCCGGAGCCCAGCTTGATTGCGGCCCGCTGACTGAATCCTCGATGCTCTCAAGCGTAGCGCAGATGCGGTCGCGAAGCGTTTCGAACCAGGCTTTTGCCAGTTCCTTTTTCGTTTCTATGTCCGCAGGCAAACCCGCCGGGATTTCGGGGCGATCCATGGTGCGCCGTCTCCGGTTCTTGGTGAAAGCGGGCGGAGAACCCGCACGCAAATTTTGACTCGTCTTTTGAGCACGCGATCCCTAGTCTTTAAATCACGAGGGTCAAGGAGTTCTTTGTGCGCACCCCGGCAAGACCACCGCTCACCGGGCTGAAAAAGAAGCTCGAGGAAGCACGTGCAGAACGGGCTCGCAGCCCGCGCGACGGGTTTTTGCGCGAGACCTTTCTGTTGCCAAGACCTGCCGCCCGCGTCAAAGCGCGCGAGTGCTTTGATCGTTGGCCCAAGCAGGCCTACTGGACCGAGATCGAAAGCTGGTTCGAGCGTCCGGACGATTTCATCGAGTTTACGATTCGCCGGCTGCCGACCGCTGACTGAATCGGGCCGGCATTTTGTGCTGACATGCCGGTGTCAGCACGGCTTCTTCGATCCGAAGTTTTCGCTTGATTTAAAGCATGGTTGAAGTTCGAGAACGGCATCACTGTTCCCCGGAGATCCGTGATGTCGTTTAGAAATCTAACCCAGCTGACGCAGTGCTTCGCCAACCACCATGGAAGCGGCAAGCGCAACATTGAGGCTGCGGCCGCCACCCTTCATCGGAATAATGATCGAGGCGTCGGCGCGGGCGTGAACCGCATCAGGCACGCCAGCGGATTCGCGGCCGACCAGAAGACAGTCGCCAGCCTGGAAGTTGAAGGTGGTGTAGGCTCGGTCGGCCTTGGTGGAGAGAAGCACCAGCCTTCGACCCTCCTGCTTTCTCCACTCCTCGAATCGATCAAAATCGACATGGCGGGTGAGGAAGGCCATTTCGAGATAATCCATGCCGGCCCGCTTGAGCGCCCGGTCCGAGATGTCGAAGCCAGCGGGCTCGATCAGATCTACCGCGATGCCGAGGCAGGCAGCCATACGCAACATAGTGCCGGTGTTGCCCGCGATGTCAGGTTGATAGAGCGCAATTCTAATTCCTTCAGCCACTTTCGTGCCTCGCTAAAATGTGGCGATTTCGCAACAGTGTTTGGTTTCATTGCAGCCGGAGCTCCCGCTACGGTAGTCAACGGCGACCGATGGAGCTATAGAGCCTTCATTGTCAACACGAACCGACGGAGGCAGGCATGGAATATATGTTTTTTATCGCACCAAGCGCCTGCCGAACTGGTGGGCTTTCAGCCTAACGGCGGTTTCGGTTCCGACGCTTTAACGTACATCCAAAGCAAGATCGCGAATCCCGCCGGATTTTTATCCCGGTTATTGAAGGATTCGTTCGATGTTTTCCGAACCGCCGCGCGGGCTGACTGCTCCGCCTAGATTGCCTTCTCATTTGCTGACCGCTTCGTGGCTCTCACTGGGTCACCGACAGCTTTGCACCCCTATCGCCAACGCCTTTGCCCTATCTGGGAGGTGATCATGTTCAATTTTTTTCAACCAAGGATTCCCGACAAAGCCGGCCTGCACGAGCGAAAACTGCATGCCTGGATGCTGCTGATGGGGGAGCGTTTCTACCACACTTCGAAGGCTGATAAGGCTGTACGGTCGCATCGCGGAGGGCTGCCCGATTTCGACCCGTCGATGGTGGTGCCAGATCCCCATTACCGCCCTTGGCTGCGCCGGCTCATCGTCTATGCGCAACGGCTGGCGGGGTCCGTGGAATCGCTCGAAATTGCACCTGCGGCACTGTTGTCACCAGCGGTGCTCGAGCCCATCGGCAAACCTGCGCCGGCATCTTATACTGACGACGTGGAAGCGCTTCCGGTGGACAAGCTGGAGGCGGAGCCGTCCGCGTCACAACGCGCTGCTGCCTGATCCGGGCACATTCATTTCCGCACTGATTTGAAAGACTGAAACATGTTTCGCTGGTTCGAAAAACGACTCGATCCCTTTCCTGCCGAAGAGCCGGTCGAGCCCCCCAAAACGCTCGTCGCGTTCTGTCTGCACTATTCCAAGGGCTCGTGGCCGTATATCGCCATTGCCGCCCTCTTCAACTCCGCGATCGCGTTGGTCGAGGTTGGGATGTTCGGCTTCGTTGGCAGTATTGTCGACTGGCTGTCCGGCCAGAACCGGGAAACATTCCTTCAGACCGAATCCTGGAAGCTTATCGGGATGGCATTCATCGTGCTGGTTGCGCTGCCTACAGCTGTGTTTTTCAGCTCGATGATCCACCAGCAGACTCTGATGGGCAACTATCCGATGCGCATTCGCTGGCAGGTACACCGCTATCTGCTGAAGCAGTCGATGAGTTTTTATCAGGACGAATTCGCCGGCCGCATTGCCACCAAGCTGATGCAGACCGCACTGGCGGTGCGCGAATGCGTGATGAAGCTTATTGACGTTTTGAACTATGTGATCGTCTATTTTATAGGCGCGCTTCTCATTGTGGGATCGGCTGATTGGCGACTGGCAATGCCGCTGCTTGTGTGGGTTGCGGTCTATGTCGGGCTGTTGCGGTATTTCATCCCGCGCCTTGGGGCCGTAGCCGAGCAACAGGCGGATGCGCGCTCCACCATGACAGGGCGGATTGTTGACAGCTACACCAACATCCAAACAGTAAAACTGTTTTCGCATGCACGCAGGGAGGCCACGCATGCCAAGGAAGGGATGAATAACTTCCTGCAGACGGTTTATCGATCCATGCGTCTGGTGACCAAGCTTTACGGATGTCTCTACCTCATCAACTCATCGCTGCTGGTTTCGTCTGCTGCGCTTTCAATCTGGCTGTGGCTGGAAAACGCCGTCTCAATTGGAGCGGTTGCCGTGGTGCTTGGCCTGGTGCTTCGCATGTGGGGTATGTCGCAATGGATCATGTGGGAGATGTCGGCGCTCTTTGAAAACATTGGCACGGTACAGGATGGCATTGGTTCCATCTCCATGCCGCGGGTGGTTGACGATGAGCCAAATGCAGCCGACATTGTGGTGGATAGAGGCGAGATTACGTTCGAGAAAATCCGCTTCCATTACGGCAAGCAGATGGGTGTTATCGACGAGCTGTCCTTGTCCGTACGGCAGGGCGAAAAGCTTGGGCTGGTCGGGCGCTCTGGAGCTGGCAAGTCTACGCTGGTCAATCTGCTGTTGCGCTTTTACGACCTTGAAGGCGGGCGCATCCTGATCGATGGCCAGGACATTTCCAAGGTCACGCAGGACAGCCTGCGCGCGCAGATCGGCATGGTCACGCAGGACACTTCGCTACTGCATCGCTCCGTGCGTGACAATATTCTTTACGGTCGCCCGAACGCGACCGATGAGATGATGCTGGAAGCGGCGCGTCGTGCGGAAGCTGTCGACTTCATTGCCGGGCTCGGCGACGCGAAAGGGCGCGGCGGGTTTGATGCTCATGTCGGTGAACGCGGCGTCAAGCTTTCGGGCGGACAGCGGCAGCGCATTGCAATTGCCCGGGTGATGCTCAAGGACGCGCCGATACTGATCCTGGATGAGGCAACTTCGGCACTCGATTCAGAAGCAGAAGCGGCGATCCAGGAAAACCTGTACCGGCTGATGGAGGGCAAGACGGTCATTGCCATCGCGCACCGGCTTTCCACAATCGCGGCGATGGACCGACTGGTCGTGATGGATCAGGGAAGCGTGATCGAGGAGGGCACGCATGATGTTCTAGTGGCCAAGGGCGGGCTCTATGCGCAGTTGTGGCAGCGCCAGTCCGGTGGGTTTCTTCTCCAGGACGAAGCTGCCGAGTAGGGCGGAGTTGCAAGAAGAGAGGTTCGCCGGCGGGATTTCCACGCCGGCATGCCTATATGTCTGGTTCACGGTTGGCGGGCATTCCCCAACGGAAGAAAAGCAGAATCGGAACAGCATGTTGCGCGCAGGGCTTGAAATACTGATTCAGGAGATGTTCGCGTGACGGATGAAGGGTTTCGCGAACGGGCATGGCGGGCGCTGGAAGGCACAGTCGACCCGTTCCAGGACACTAAACGCGAGGTGTTGCCTCAGGATGCGTGGCGCTTCATTCTTTATTTTGCGCGGCAGGCCAAATGGCCTTTCATCCTGCTTTTGGTCACCAGCTTTTGCGTCGGCGCAGTGGAAGCGGCCATGTACTGGTCAGTCGGCTGGCTGATTGATGTTCTTGACAATTCCTCGCCACAACGGCTGTTTGTCGACCATTGGCCGGCGCTGGCGGCACTGCTGTTTCTCATCTTGGTTGTCCGCGCCGTTGCGGTGATCGCGTCGGCCATTGTGGAACAGCAGATCATTGTTCCGGGGTTTTATTCAATGGTGCGCTGGCAGGCGTTTCGCCGCGTTATCCAGCAGCCCTACGGCTTTTACCAGAACGATTTCGCGGGCCGCATTGCCACGAAGATCATGCAGGGCGGCGAGGCCGTTGGCGACTTTATCGTCAATGTCATGGCAACGATGTGGACGTTTCTTACCTTCGTGGTTCTTGCGATCTCGATCCTGGTTTCGTTCGATCCGTTGCTTGGCGTGGTCGTGGCGGTATGGTTTGCGGGCTATGCCGCCATCGTCTGGTTTCTGTTGCCGCGCATGCGGCAGGCGGGACGCGAGACTGCCGATCAACGTTCAATATTCAATGGCCGTCTGGTGGACGCCTTTACCAATATCGTGGCGATCAAGCTGTTCGACAGCGGCAGTCGCGAACACGTATATATCCGCGAAGGACTCGAAGGATTTTTTGCAGCGGTGGTGCAATTGACGCGTGCGGTTACGACCGTGCGTTCGTCGGTCGCCATCCTCAATGGCATCATGATGAGCGCGATTGGCGCGATCGCGATTTACAACTGGACTACGGGCAGTATTTCAACTGGCGCCATTGCTGCGGCAATTGGGCTCGTGTTCAGGCTGAACCAGATGTCGGGGTGGATGATGTTCAACATCAACGGCCTGGTGCGCAACTACGCTACAGTCCAGGACGCGACGCGGACAATTTCCGTTCTGCCTGCCATCCGCGATGCCGATGGCGCGATAGCGCTGCCCGCCGCCAAAGGCGATATACGGTTCGAAGAGGTGTCGTTCCACTATGGCAAGACCGATGGCGTCATCGATCGACTGAACCTACACATCAAGCCGGGTGAGAGGGTTGCGCTTGTGGGGCCGTCCGGTGCGGGCAAGACCACGATCATAAATCTGATGCTACGGCTGTTTGACGTCGAGGCTGGACGTATCTTGCTGGATGGGCATGACATTCGAGATATCACGCAAGCCTCGCTGCGCGCACAGTTTGGCGTTGTCAGCCAGGAAGCAATGCTCATGCATCGCTCGATTCGGGACAACATTGCATATGGTCGGGACGACGCGGCGGAGGAAGAGATCATCAATGTAGCCAAGCGTGCAAGCGCACATGATTTCATCGTCAACGTTGAAGATCTCCGAGGGCGCAAGGGCTATGAAGCGCAGGTGGGCGAACGTGGCGTGAAGCTTTCAGGCGGCCAGCGGCAGCGCGTGGCCATTGCGCGGATGATGTTGAAGGACGCGCCTGTGCTGATCCTTGACGAGGCAACGTCGGCGCTCGATTCGGAAATCGAAGCGGCGATCCAGGAGAATCTCGATCATCTCATGGAGGGAAAGACGGTCATCGCCATTGCGCATCGGCTGTCCACTATTGCCGCGCTTGACCGACTGATCGTCATTGATGACGGCCGCGTTGTTGAGGAAGGCACGCATGAGGTTTTGATCTCCCGCGACGGACTTTATGCGCAGCTATGGAAGCGCCAATCTGGCGGGTTCCTCGGAGAAAAGCTGGCGGCGGAGTGACGGTTCTGTCGCCATACCATTTTCCTGTGTCGCTGCGGGGGAAGCTGCCTACGATGCGTTTGGGCGCGAGATAGTGCCCAAAAGGCTGCAGCTCTTGTGCATGAGGGCAGGAAGGTCGTCCAATGGAGATCGCGAAACGTGCCATCGGCCGGTCGCCCGGGCGGCCGCTCCTGTTTATGCGTGGTCCACTCAGCGCTAACTGTGCAGTCTTCACCCGACATGACGACGTCAACGGCGATCGGGTAATTCCACGTGGAGTTTTGGCGCGGCCCCGCGTAGCTGCGCGCTCACCGGCGCATTCGCTTGCAGACAGGTTTGGCGAGAGCCGCGACAATCTGCCGTCATCGGTTTTGCAGTCTGGACAAGGCCCGGCTTCGCGCATAAACCAACGCCAAATGCCGGGGGAATCCGCCGGCCCTTTTTGTCATGCAAAAACGGGTTGGCGGGGATTGCAGAACAGCGGATTTCCCGTCGGTTGAGATGAGGCGAAAGGATCAAGGTCCCGTGAGCGCTAACGAAACGATCGATCACAACCGCCGCGATTTTCTTTATGTCGCAACTGGCGTTGCCGGGGCAGTCGGTGCTGCCGCCGCCGCTTGGCCTTTCATCGACCAGATGAGGCCCGATGCATCGACGCTTGCCGCATCATCGATCGAGGTCGATGTTGCCTCCGTGACCGAGGGCATGTCGCTGACCGTCAAATGGCGCGGCAAGCCGGTCTTCATCCGCAATCGCACTCCTGCTGAAGTCAAGGCTGCGCAGGACGTGAAGCTTGAGGATCTGAAAGATCCGGTTGCGCGCAATTCGAACATCAAGGGCGATGCGCCAGCGACCGACATTGATCGTTCGGCAGGCGAGGGCAAGGAAAACTGGCTAGTGATGGTCGGGGTCTGCACCCATCTGGGCTGCGTTCCACTCGGTCAGCAAGGTGATTTCGGTGGTTGGTTCTGCCCATGCCATGGCTCGCATTACGATACCGCCGGGCGCATCCGCAAAGGCCCGGCACCGGAGAACCTGCCGGTTCCCACGTTCCAATTCATTTCCGACACCAAGATCCGGATCGGCTGAGGGCTAAGTTATGAGCGGTGGACACTCGACCTACACACCCACATCCGGTTTCGGAAAATGGTTTGACGCGCGGCTGCCTTTGCCGCGGCTTATCCATGATTCCTTCGTTTCGTATCCGGTGCCGCGCAACCTGAACTACGCCTACACTTTTGGCGGTATCCTCTCGATCATGCTGGTCGCGCAAATTCTCACCGGTATCGTCCTTGCCATGCACTACGCGGCCGATACGACGATTGCCTTCGGCTCGGTCGAGAAGATTATGCGTGATGTCAATTCGGGCTGGCTGCTGCGCTACCTGCATTCCAATGGCGCCTCGATGTTCTTCGTGGCTGTCTACATCCACATTTTCCGCGGTCTTTACTACGGCTCATACAAAGAGCCGCGCGAGCTGCTTTGGATTCTCGGCTGCATCATCTATCTGCTGATGATGGCGACAGGCTTCATGGGCTATGTGTTGCCCTGGGGTCAGATGAGCGGCTGGGGTGCAACGGTGATCACCGGTTTCTTCACTGCCGTGCCTCTGGTTGGTGAGTGGATACAGCAATTGCTGCTTGGCGGCTTTGCGGTCGACAACCCGACGCTCAACCGTTTCTTCGCACTGCACTACCTGCTGCCGTTCATGATTGCTGGCGTAGTCGTTCTGCACGTCTGGGCGCTCCACGTCACAGGCCAGACCAACCCGACCGGCATTGAGGTAAAATCAAAGACGGATACGGTTGCCTTCACGCCCTATGCCACGATCAAGGACGCGTTCGCGATGATCCTGTTCCTGGCATTCTTCGCCTATTTCGTCTTCTACATCCCGAACTTCCTCGGCCATCCGGACAATTACATCCAGTTCGATTCGCTGAAGACGCCGGCGCATATTGTGCCTGAATGGTACTTCCTGCCCTTCTACGCGATCCTGCGCGCCATCACCTTCAACATTGGGCCCATCGATTCAAAGCTGGGTGGCGTGCTTGCGATGTTCGGCGCGATCGCGGTGCTGTTCGTGGTGCCCTGGCTGGATACGTCGAAGGTGCGTTCGGCGCGCTACCGTCCGTCCTACCAGATCTTCTTCTGGATATTCGCGGTCAACGCGATCTTCCTTGGCTGGCTCGGTTCGCGCCCTGCGGAAGGTTCCTATGTGCTGATGGCGCAGATGGCGACGCTCTACTACTTCGCGTTCTTCCTCATCATCATGCCGGTATTGGGCTGGATCGAGACGCCGCGCAAGACGCCGAACTCGATCACTGAAGCCGTGCTGGGCGAAAACCATGCAGCGCTGGGGCACTCGAGTGCCGGCACGCCGGTTTCCAGAAACTGAGCCCGAGAATCTTTGAAAGGAATTTTCGTATGAAAAAGATTCTCGTCGCCATCGCCGCTGCCGGATTGCTTGCAGTTGCGGGGGGCAGCATTGGCCAGGCAGAAGAAGCCGCTCATAATGTAGCTGAGCCAGCACACTTCCCGATCCACAAGCCTACCGAAGAGAGCTGGTCGTTCGCCGGACCATTTGGCACCTATGACAAGGGTCAGCTTCAGCGTGGCCTGAAGGTCTACAAGGAAGTCTGCTCGGCATGCCATTCCATGGATCTGGTGGCCTTCCGCTCGCTCACTGACCTTGGATATTCTGACGCCCAGGTGAAGGCGTTCGCGGCTGAATATACGGTTGAAGATGGCCCCAATGCCGACGGCGAGATGTTTGAGCGTCCGGGCCTGCCGACGGACTATTTCCCGTCGCCATATCCAAACCACGAAGCTGCTGCCGCTTCCAACAATGGTGCGCCACCGCCGGATTTCTCGCTTATCGCCAAGGCACGGGGTGTCGAACGCGGGTTCCCAACTTTTGTCTTCGATATTTTCACGCAGTATGCGGAGAATGGACCTGACTATATCCATTCGCTGTTGACCGGCTATGACGAGGAGCCGCCAGCCGGCATGGAAATCGCGGAAGGCACGCACTACAATCCGTATTTCATCGCGGGCAAATCGCTGGCAATGGCTAAGCCGATTTCCGATGATCAGGTGACCTATGACGATGGTTCGCCACAAACGGTCGATCAGTATGCGCGTGACGTTTCAGCGTTTCTTATGTGGGCCGCAGAGCCGCACCTTGAAGCGCGCAAGCAGATGGGCTTTGGCGTGATGATGTTCCTGCTGCTGTTCGCGGGCATGGTCTATATGGTCAAGCGCAAAGTTTGGTCTGGTGTGCCGCACTGACGATAGCTGGATAATTCTTGAGAGGGCGCTTTGAGCGCCCTTTCTTTTTTCAGCCCCGCCGTTCAGAACTAGGAAGCAACCGGACAGCTCGATGAAAACTTCCCTTGAACAAACTTTGCTTGCGGCGATTCGGACAATCCCGGATTATCCGAAACCCGGCATTCAATTTCGCGACATCACCACATTGCTCGGAAACGCGCGGGCCTTTCGGCGCACAATCGACGAACTGGTGCACCCTTATGCTGGAGAAAAAATCGATAAGATTGCTGGCATAGAGGCTCGCGGGTTTATTCTTGGCGGTGCCATTGCCCACCAGTTGTCAGCGGGCTTCATCCCCATCCGCAAGAAGGGCAAACTGCCGCATGAGACGGTGCGTGTGGCCTACAGCCTCGAATACGGGCTGGACGAGATGGAGATGCACAAGGACGCGGTGAAGCCAGGCGAGAAGGTTATTCTGGTCGATGATCTTATTGCCACTGGCGGCACCGCAGAGGGCGCTACCAAGCTGTTGCGGCAGATGGGAGCCGACATAGTCGCGGCCTGTTTCGTCATCGATCTGCCGGAGCTTGGCGGGCGTGCCAAGCTCGAAGCGTTAGATGTCGATGTACGCACACTGATCAGCTTTGAGGGTCACTGACCACCTATATCGACCAGGACCGCTGTGTCGAACTCCAGGACCTTTTGTTCACCGGAATCGAAGGCCTCGGCGCGGATGGTCAGCAGTTCCCAGCCTGGACGCGAGGCGAGTGGCCGATGGCTGACACCGTGGCGGGTATAGGTCACAGTTTCGCCGGCATACACGGGTTTCAGCCATTTCAGGTTTTTGAACCCGGGCGAAGGGCCAAAAGTCGGGCGCGGACCATCACCGCGCCAGCGTTCCACGGCATAGGCCTGCTGGTCTGCCAGATTGTATTTCATCCATATCGATGCCGTGTGCCACCCGGATGCACAGAGGCCACCAAACACACTGTGCTTCGCCGCTTCTTCATCCAGGTGGAACGGTTGCGGATCGAATTTGCGCGCGAATGCCTTGATAGCCTCTGTTTCGAAAAGATGGGAGCCAAGAACCGTGGTGATGCCGATGCCGTAGAAGTCGTCGAGGCTCATTGGGCGGTTTCCCGGGTCCGGAACATGCCAGTGTTTTCGAGTTCCAGAACGGTTTGACCACGCTGGTTCTGGAGTTGATGGCGAAACGAGATTAGGCCGATGTCGGTACGCGATTTCGACAGCCGCTTTGACTGCACCAAGCTTGTTCCTGTAAGCAGGTCGCCCACCAGAACAGGCTGTTTCCAGCGGACCTGATCGATGCCGGGCGAGCCCTGCGAACTGGAATCCAGCAGATATGCGTCGCACAGCATGCGCATGAACATGGCACATGTATGCCAGCCAGATGCAGCCAGTCCACCCAAAATGCTGGCCTTGCCGGCTTCTTCGTCCAGATGCATGGGCTGAGGATCAAATTCCTGGGCGAACGCGATGACCTCGTCTGCCATCACAAGTTTGCTGCCCAGCGATAGGGTTACCCCCGGAACGAAGTCCTCAAATGTCCAGGTTTTGGCAGCCATATCGAGGTACCCTGTTCAACTTTGAACGAGTTTCGCTGGTCCAGAGCCATTTCGCAACTGGCCAATCGCAACAGATGCGATCAGCCAGCACAAGGGATTACAACCAGCCGCGACGCTTGAAATAGAGGTATGGAACGAGACCCGACAAGAACATCATCCCGATCGCGAACGGATAGCCCAGCAGCCAATGCAGTTCAGGCATGACGTCAAAGTTCATCCCATAGTTCGATGCCACCAGGGTTGGCGGCAGGAACACGACAGCTGCGACAGAGAAAATCTTGATGATACCCGCCTGCTCGATACTGATCATGCCGAGGGTTGCATCCAACAGGAAGGTAATCTTCTGCTGCAAGAAAGAGAGATGGTCTGCGAGCGACTGGACGTCGCGTGACAAAGTCTTGATGCGAGCCCGCACGTCCTTGGAAGATTTGTCAGTGCTCGCGGCATGGCCCAAAAAGCCGGAAAGCCGCTGCAACGAAGCAAGACTATCGCGCAGATTGGAGGTCAGCTCCTCTTTCCGACCGATCTGTTGCAACATCTTTTTGAAGTCCCGGTCACGGCTGGCAGCATGTTTTTCCCGCGACTGAAAAATGTTTACGGAGATCTCGTCGATGCCTCTGCCTGCGCCTTCAATAATGTCGGCCAACCGATCAACGACTGCTTCGAGAAGCCCTACCAGAATGGTTTCGCCATCGATGCATCCCGTGGAAACCTTCTCCGCCCGCATAGGGAACGTCTGGAAGGCCCGTGGCTCATGGTAGCGAATTGTGATGAGCCGGTTATTGGCCAAAACAAATGTGACCGGGGCCATGACGCGTTCATCGCCTTCAGCGTGCGCAGGAAGTGTGGCGGTCATAAAGTAGTTGCCATCCTCCACGTAGAGACGTGAAGAAATTTCAATCTCTTCCATCTCTTCGCGCGTGGGAACACCCACTGCCAGCAAGTTCTCGACGGCGATTTCTTCATCTTTGGTAGGTGACAACAAGTCCAGCCAAACGACCTCTTCGGGTCGCTGGTGGAAGTCATCAATCTGGCGCAGACGTTCTTGTTCCACGACGAATGCTTTGATCATCGTCGGGTCTCCCTTGGTTCTGCCAGATAGCGTGCCATCTTGCGTTTGGGATTTCGGAATAGGCCAGAACAGCCAATCCGCTCGTTAAACTGCGCTTACCTCTCATGAACGACAGGGTCAAGACAGGCAGGTTCGTCACGTTGAGGAAGCTGCTTCGTTACAGCTCGTTATCGTGGGGCCATGTCCAAGACCAGTTCCACCAGTGCCAAATACGCGCTGTTATCTGCAATGGCCGGATTATAGCTGCGCGTGGCGTAAAGGCCGAGCAATGCTAGATAAAGGACCTTGGCCATGCTATCGGCTTCAGCTGGCGCAAGGCCCAAGGCTGTCAGCTCGCTTACCAGATATTTCACGCGCTGCGCCTCCACTGCACGCAGCCGCCGTGCGGCCATTTCATCGCGCGATGCCCAAGCCTGTACAGCAGCTTCGGCGCGGGCCGAGTCAACGCCTGAAACGGTCGCGACCAATGCTTCCACCATCAGAAAGCGCAGCCGCTCTGCCGGGCTGGGCAAATGAGCCGCGTTGTCAATTAACTGTTGGGTGAAATCTCCGTCCCAAAGGTCGAGCACGGCTGACAACAGCGCCGCCCGATCTTTGAAGTGCCAGTAAAAGGAGCCTTTGCTGACTTTTAATTTTCGAGCGAGACGCTCAATTTTTATGGCATCGACGCCGCCCTCAGCCAAGGCTGCCAATGCGCATAAAATCCAGTCTTCGCGGGTCTTGTCTGGTGTCACCGGATTAGTTTTCTCCAATTGCGACGTGTCCAT